>NZ_NEGM01000007.1:0-167129 GCF_002135275.1 Acinetobacter sp. ANC 4973 | reverse complement strand
GGCTAATGCAGCAGGACCTTGTGCTTTGTATCCTTGAATTAGGCGCCGGATCTGACTTCTGATAGTTGTAAGAGCTGGGAGGCTTTGGATTGCGTTATGCGTCGATCACAGACTTCTTGTAAGACTGACAATCGTTTAAGTTCTTTATCCGACATAGACACCAACATATTAAACAGCCCGCTCAGAAAATCTCTAGGTGAGTATTCTAAAAGCGGACATTTTTACTTTGGAGAAACCGGACATTTCTACTTGGGGCTTACACTCTGTGTTAGATCACTATTTAGAGCGCATAAAATAAAGCGCATAAAATAATATGTATAAAATTGGTAGTTATCTTATTCACTACTATTCGATATCATAAAATATTTTTTATATTATTTTTAATAACTTAATTAATTTTTTTACTTCCTTATTATTATGTAATTTATATTTTTTCAAATAATTTAAGTAATTTTCAAGATAAATTGATCTCTTTGGATGACGTAGAATTTCTAGAAGCTGTTCTTTATTAGTTTTTTGAAAATCATAGCCATAATTATTTAAAAAAAGAATGACTGTCAAATGTAAAAAATGAATCCTATCCCACCGATTTCTACTTTCTGTTGGCGAAATACCGTCAAAATAAATATATAATTTTTTGAGGTTCTCTTGTAGATTTTGTAGATCCTCATTATATTTTTCAAAAGATTTGGGCATATCATTATCTAAAATGCAGTCAGGAAATGCCTCAAAAATATTTTTAAAAAAATGATCACCTTCACTATTTGGATTAGCAGTAGGACCAAGAATAAAGTCTAAATCACACATTATATTTGGAAATATTTTTAAAAATATTATGAACTCTAAGTCTTTCTTAGAAGCAATCGTTGTATCTAAAAAAATCATATTTTTTTGGGCTTTTTTAATCCAAAAATATAGGCATAAAAATCTATAAATTGTTGAATGAAAATAATAATTTTCCTTTTCGTTAAAAATTGAGTTAACCATTATCCAGTTTTCACTATGGTTTTTTTCAAGATTCAAAAATCTATGATCAAGATCTTCACATAGCGTTAATAAATGAATTTTATATTTTGAAATTTCTTCCTTAATTTTTTTTTGCTCTTCAAGTCTATGCTGTGTATTGAGCTTACGAGCATGAAGACTATTTTCAAATAAATTTTTAAAATAGCTAGTAAGAAAAAATGTGCTTACAGTAACAAAAACACTTATTAATGCTACATGTAAAGCAGTTAAATTTTCACTTCCGAATAATTCCTTTATTAGTTCAATCATAGGTTTTCTAGTTAGTCCTTCTAAAGTTGTATAACCTGATTTTATGTTAGATATAATGATTCTTACTTAGAAAAGAATCTAATTCTTTAACATCAAAAAGTTAAGTTTTGCTAAAATTAACATAATACACGTTATACGAAATCAAGAATGGGAGCATTAAGCCCCCATTTTTACTATATTTTTTTAAATTTCATGTAAGACATTTCATGTTAAATGAATAATTATTTATAAGTGCTTGTATAATTAAAAGTATAATATTAAAAATAAATCAAACGTTCCTTAAGGCGACAGAACCATTCAAAATCGGCCCAAATCTGTCATACGCTCTGTAGCCACTCCAGAGCCTTTACCTCATCGGTAAAGGGGAATTTCCTGATTTCGGCTGATGTGAAATGCTTAGCCAACAATTCGACCATGCTGGGCAAATGAATATCGGTCACCAATGCAATACGTTCTACCTGCTTGTGGTGTTCATTAACAAAGTGCACATGAGCAATGAATGCCCCAAAGTTTTCCCACCCAGGAAAAGCTTTTACATGAACCATTACGCCATGAAGTTTAGGGTGCTTGGAGAGATAAGTATTTACATCAACGTTGAGGCTGTCAAAATCTTCCTTACTCAAAGGCGAATCAGGCCTGAGTATAAGGATACCTTCGTCTTGCATGATAGAAAAATTGAGCATGTGATCAGTCCTGAAATGGATGAGTTTTCAATATAGCATTTATATTGTTTCTGTCGCATTAAGAACATTTAAAGCTATTATCAAATTTTCTCTAGTATTAATAAAATCTAAAATTAACATAATACACCTTATACGAAATAACTCCTTTATTTTCTTTTAAATCAATCAATTGTGATGCAGTAAAAAGCCCTGTCCTCAGCGATTGGGCTTTTTATGTGAATAGTCGCGTTCAACGCCTATTATTTAACCATTACTTCATAATGGTTGATAAGCTAATATTTATAGTGAGTTATCGTCTATTTCAAACGCTTAAAGAAAAAAGCAATCAACATAGCCACCACGCCCTAAATTTTGTAGAATACCACTTTACTCCCATGGTTCTTTTTTATGCCCGCTTGGACAGCTCACGTTACCGTAGCCACAGTTGTTGAAAAAGACGGAAAATTCCTGTTTGTTGAAGAACATACTGAAGGTGTTACGCATACTGTATTCAATCAGCCTGCGGGTCATGTTGAATGTGGCGAAACCATTATCCAAGCGGCTATTCGCGAGACCATGGAAGAAACTGGCTATGAAATCGAAATTGAATCATTGCTCGGTATATACACCTATACACCGCCAATGTTTCCCGACCGCACCTATTACCGTTTTTGCTTCTTAGCGCGTGATGTTAAACATCATCCTGAAGCTAAACTCGATACAGATATAGTTGGTGCGGTATGGATGACTTTAGATGAACTTGTTGAGTCTGCACGCGCACGTAGTCCCTTAGTGACTAAAGCCGTAAAAGATGCTTTATCTGGTCAGAAATATCCTTTATCGCTCGTTTATGAGCACCAAAACTCTCCTTTAATTTCAAATTTGGATGCCTAATCCTATGCAACAACGTGTCATCGTCGGTATGTCTGGTGGTGTAGATTCTTCTGTTTCTGCAGCACTTCTTCTTCAACAAGGATATCAAGTTGAAGGACTTTTCATGAAAAACTGGGAAGAAGATGATGGCACGGAATATTGTACTGCAATGGAAGATCTTGCCGATGCACAAGCTGTTTGTGACAAGATTGGCATCAAGCTCCATACTGCTAACTTTGCAATGGAATATTGGGATCGTGTATTTGAGCACTTCTTGGCTGAATATGCTGCGGGTCGCACCCCAAACCCTGACATTTTATGTAATAAAGAAATCAAGTTCCGCGCATTTCTAGATCATGCAGTGAATCTGGGTGCAGACTTCATTGCTACAGGTCATTATTGCCGTCGTGGTGAAACCCAAACCAATTCTAAAGGTGATGAATATGCACCTTTATTACGTGGTGTAGACAACAATAAAGACCAAACCTATTTCTTACATGCGGTACATGGTCGTGAAATTAATAAAACATTGTTCCCTGTCGGTGAAATTGAAAAACCTGAAGTTCGCAAAATTGCAGAAGAACTGGGTTTAGCCACCGCCAAGAAAAAAGACTCAACGGGCATTTGTTTTATTGGTGAACGTCGCTTTAATGACTTTTTAAAACAATACTTACCTGCACAAGCTGGAAAAATTCTACTAGATACGGGTAAAGAGGTTGGTGAACATCACGGCTTAATGTACTATACGCTCGGTCAACGTGGTGGCATCGGTTTAGGGGGCTTAAAAGGCGAATCTGAAGGTGCATGGTTTGTTCTTTATAAAGATATTGAAAACAACCGCCTCGTGATTGGTCAAGGTCATGAACATCCACTCATGCAAAGTACAATACTTTGGAGTGAAGTAATTGACTGGGTGGCTGGCGAACAAGAGATTCCTGAAACAGGTTTCCGTTGTACGGCTAAAACGCGTTATCGCCAACCTGATCAAGCCTGTGTCTTATTTAAAGATCCTCATTCACCAAACGGTGTACGGGTTGAATTTGATGAACCGCAACGTGCGGTGACTCCAGGACAAAGTGTAGTGTTCTACGCAGATGAAGTTTGTTTAGGTGGCGGTGTGATTCATCATACCAATGCGCCAAAACCTGATTTTATTTAAAAGGAAGCGATAGGCATGGCTGAGTTACCCTTTCAACAGCCTCAAACTTTGAATGTTCGCCAAAATAGAGCTTTGGCATTAGCAGCTGTGTTTCAAGCGACACAGCTGACGCATATGACTGCCATGTCGGGGCAGCAAAGTATGGGTGAAAGTGGTAATTTCTACTTAGAAAAACTCATCAAAGCCAGCCTAAATATCCGCCCAAGTGCCAATGAATCCTGTCAAACACTGTATTTTTTTAATCAACTTGCCGATCTTTCTTTAGGCTTAAAAACGCTAGAAAATAGTATTACACAACCATTTAATACGTCTCCTAAGTCGCGTTTACCTAAACTCCCTAACACTAAATTGCCAATGAGCTATGCTATGGCACTATTGCAGTTAGAAAAAAAAGTCTATGGCAATCCTAAATTTGTCGAGATTATTGAACAGTCTCAACAGAAAATTCTGAAACAACTGTCTTTCTTTGACAATAATTATCTGCATCCCAGCATTATTGCCAACCTTGCCCAGACCTATATTGAAACTGCGGGACAAATTAATCCACGCATTATGGTGAAAGGCAATGCAGAAGCCTTCAAAGACGCTTCTCACACCAATCGTATTCGCGCTTCCCTCTTTACTGGCTTACAAATGGCACATTTATGGCGTCAGTTGGGTGGCAGTTCATGGGGCATGATTTTCAGTAAGCGTAAGCTGCTCCAAGATATTCAAGATCTTGCTCGTTTACAGTATCAGGTGGTTTAAATCTGATCTGTGACGTGCTTTCGTTTCGGTTTAATTCCAAAATCCAAGGAATCTATATGAACGCTTTAACCGCACTTTCTCCATTAGATGGACGCTACGCGAGCAAATGTGATGCTCTCCGTCCTTTCCTCTCTGAGTTTGGTTTAATCCATGCTCGTGTGACTGTTGAAGTGCGTTGGTTACAAGCGCTTGCAAACCGTCCTGAAATCACTGAAGTTCCAGCTTTCTCAGCAGCAACCAATGCTGCTTTAGATGCTATCGTGACTGATTTCTCTGAAGACGATGCAAACCGCATTAAAGAGATTGAACGTACCACCAACCACGACGTAAAAGCGGTTGAATATTTCCTAAAAGAAAAAATTGCGCATATTGATGAATTAAAAGATGCTGGTGAATTTATTCATTTTGCATGTACTTCTGAAGATATCAATAACTTGTCTCACGCCCTTATGTTAAAAAATGGTCGTGATGTTCTTGTTGCTTCTATGCAAAGCATTATCGATGCAATTGCGACTTTGGCTGAAACACATGCTGAACAATCTATGTTGTCTCGTACACATGGTCAAACAGCAAGCCCAACCACTTTGGGTAAAGAAATGGCAAACGTGGCTTACCGCCTTGCTCGCCAGATCAAGCAATTTAACAATGTTGAACTTTTGGGTAAAATCAATGGGGCTGTAGGTAACTACAATGCGCATTATTCAGCTTACCCAGACATTAACTGGCCTGCGCATTCACAAGCATTTGTTGAATCTTTAGGTTTAGCATTTAACCCGTACACCACGCAAATTGAACCACATGATTACATGGCGGAACTTTTTGATGCGTTACGTCGCTTCAACACTATTTTAATCGACTTTAACCGTGACGTTTGGGGTTATATCTCTTTAGGTTTCTTCAAACAACGTTTAAAAGAAGGTGAAGTTGGTTCTTCAACAATGCCGCATAAAGTCAATCCAATTGACTTTGAAAACTCTGAAGGTAACTTAGGCCTAGCCAATGCAGTATTGGCTCACTTGGGTGAAAAACTGCCTATTTCTCGCTGGCAGCGCGACTTAACTGACTCTACAGTGCTTCGTAACATGGGTGTTGGTTTTGCACAAAGCTTAATTGCATTTGATGCGTGCTTAAAAGGTATTGGTAAATTAGAGCTAAATGCTGCGCGTATTGCTGAAGATTTAGACCATGCTCAAGAAGTCTTGGCTGAACCAATTCAAACCGTTATGCGTCGTTACAATGTAGAAAAACCATACGAAAAATTAAAAGCCCTTACTCGTGGTCAAGCCATGACGCGTGAAATGATGGTGGACTTCGTTAATGGTCATGAGCTTGCAGTTGTTCCTGCTGCGGATCGTGCACGTTTAGCGGAAATGACGCCTGCCACCTATACAGGTAATGCTGCTGAACAAGCCAAACAAATTAAAGATTTAATTGCTAAAATCTAATTAAATTTTAGTACCAAAAAGCGAAGCTTCGGCTTCGCTTTTTCATTATAATTCCAATACTTTATAGTCGAAAATAACAAGATGATTGAATACCAATTCAGCTTAAAACACTGGCTTCTTTTAGGTTTTTTAGCCATTGCGATTATTATTGCAAGTATTCAACCGCTCGAATTATCCTCTTATATACTGCATCAGATTGGTACAGTATTGATGCTGATTGCCCTGTTCATTTGTTTTAAAAAAATTGGACTAAGCTTTTACAGCTTTACTTTATACCTTGGCTTTTTACTGATTCACATTCTGGGTGCACACTATTTATATTCTTATGTGCCTTACAATGAATGGATTAAAGAAGTATTCAATTTTGATTTAAACCAATTTATGGGCTGGTCACGTAATATGTACGATCGTTTAGTTCATATTGCTTATGGCGTATTACTGTATCCTTTTTTCTATCGCTTATTTCAAGTCTGGCTTCCCAGCCTAAAACCATGGGTTTTATTTCTACTGATTATTCAATTTGTCATGGCAAGCAGCCTCATCTATGAATGGATTGAATGGTGGATTGCGATGGGTTTATCTCCTGAAGATGCGGAAAACTATAATGGACAACAAGGAGATATCTGGGATGCTCATCAAGATATGTTGCTGGCAACCATTGGCGCGATTATTTCTGGCGCAGTTATTCTAATCAAAGATAAACAAGGTACAGCATAAAATAAAAAAGCCAGTGGAGGGTTTGACCACTGGCTTAATGCAATCTAAAGCTTAAATGAATTAAAGTTTCGGATCACGCATTTGGACTAAGCTTGAATTGCTATTTGCTAAAGTTTCCATGATTTTATTCATAACCGCAGGCACTAAACCATCTGCAATTTGTGCTGCTTGTAAGCCTAACTTCTCACCCAAAGTTGGCTTACGACGTGTATCAATCACATAAACATCGTGTTGTGCCAATAGACTCAGCAAATATTCATCTGAAGTTTGTAGCTTATCCACCAAGTTTAACTCAAGTGCATCTTTACCATACCAATGCTCACCTGTAGCCACTTTTTCAACATTCAATTGTGGGCGATATTTTTCAACAAAGTGCTTAAATAGTTCATGCGTTTGCTGTAATTCTTCTTCAAATTTTGCTTTACCTTCAGCCGTATTTTCACCAAACATCGTTACCGTACGTTTAAATTGACCTGCGGTATATAGTTCGAAATCGACATGATGTTCTTTCAACAAACGATTAAAGTTCGGTACTTGAGCAACCACACCAATTGAGCCCACCACAGCAAATGGCGCAGAAACAATTTCGTTAGCAATACATGCCATCATATAACCACCGCTGGCTGCAACTTTATCCACACAAATGGTTAAGTTAAACCCAGCATCACGTAAACGTACCAGTTGTGCAGCCGCTAAACCATAACCATGCACCATACCACCTGGACTTTCCAAGCGAAGTACCACTCGATCACGTCCCACTTTTGCAGTTGCTAAAATTAAGGTAATTTCTTCACGTAAACTTTCTACAGCAGATGCCGCTGTATCGCCCTTAAAATCAAGTACATAAACTTTTTGATTATTCTTTTTACGTAAGCGTGCTTCTTTTGAAAGCTGTTGAGTAAGTTGTAATAGTTCAAATTTAGACGCTGTGGTTTGCGCAATTTTTTTACGTTGTTCATTTACACGCGCATTTAAATGACTGATTCGAATTTCAGCAGGTAATTTCGGGGTGTGGAATAACATAAAGGTATCAAACTCATATATTCATATTTATGTTCTTAAGATGTGGTCTTTTAAGGCAAAATTCAATAGCTCAACTGTATTTTCTTCAAGCAAAATTTTCTCAGCCATACTTTAGGATCACTAAGACCTCAGCAGATTGCATCCTTTACTCTAATTAATAGATTTCTTCCCCCCTCAACAAGGCATGAAATAAAAAAGTAAATCTATTATGATGATAAAAATTAAAAACGTCCTAAACAAATCTAATGAGTCATTGAATGATCAATATTCAAAATTTACAGTTTTATTATGAAAATAAACAAGTTTTATATGACATAAACCTTCAGCTAGACAGTAACACTATTACAGGTTTAATTGGACCTAATGGGGCTGGAAAATCAACATTAATGCGGTGTATTTCAGGCTTGGAAATCCCACAACAAGGTTCTGTTTTACTCGACAATCAGCGCATTTTAGATAACCCGAGACAAAGTTATACTAAAATTGGTTATTTACCTGATATTTTTGGACTTTCTGAAAATTTAACTGTTCTACAATGTTGGACATATGCTGCATCGGCTCGAGGCATTCAAGATGAGCAATTAAAAGACACCCTTATTTCTACTGCGAAGTTGTTAAATTTAACCGATAAATTAAATGATAAAGTCGCACATTTATCGCGGGGACAAAAACAACGTGTTGGAATCGGGCAAGTGATTATTCATCGTCCCAAATTATTAATTTTAGATGAACCTGCCAGTGGCTTAGACCCAGAAGCACGTTATGAGCTTTCACAACTCTTCAAGCAACTTCGTGATGAAGGCATGACGCTCTTAATTTCCAGTCATATTTTATCTGAACTTGATGAATATTGTACGCATATGCTGGTAATTCAAGAGGGGCAAATTAAGCAGCATAAGACTTTAGAGTCTTATGAACAAATCATGCATCATTCAATCCTTGATGCAACGCTTCCCATTCTTTTACGTTTTTCAGAAATTAGCCCTGAAGCTAAAATACTGATTGAACAAGCACCTCATATCCAAAACTTACAATTTAATCAACTTCAAGTGACGGCCACTATTTCTAGTCAGGCGCAATGTAGAGTTGAGCTTATACGTTATTTAGTACAACAACAGTTGCCTTTAATTGGACTAGAACCACTGAAAGAATCTTTATTACAAAGTTACCGCAATAGTTTATTTCAGGGAGAACAATAAAATGAATCAACCACCGATAAAAGTCCCTAAAATTAGAATTAATGCTGAACATCAACGCCTTTTATGGCTCAATTTTAGCCCCGCCTTAATCTTTGGCGTCATGACACTTTATGCTTTTTTTATTTTCTGGGGATATAACTCTAATAATTTTAGAACCAATCCGAGTCAGTTTTTTAATTACTTATTTATCGTCGGAAATATTGCTTATATTATTTCAAATTTTGTGCTCATTATTTTAATCAAACGTAGTATCAGCAGCGATATTAAATCGCATGTTTGGGATCAATTGAGGATGTCTTCCCTTAGTGCTTGGCAAATGACGTGGACACGCTTAATCACTGCACCTGTATTAGCTTGGATCAGCATTCTAGTAAGCACCACCCTCATTAGTATTGGCATCATTTACGGTGATTCTAGATTTTCAGACTTTTTTTCATCTCCACTTTTGCAATGGAGCCTCTATATTTTACATAGTTGGATGATTGCCAGTATTTTCTTAATCAATTATCTACAATTCAATCGTTCACAATCTGAATGGCAAGGCTCATTACTGCACTGTATTTTATTATATTTGGTCATAAATACCTTTATTGTGGGCAATATGCTACACCTTGGGAAGCAACTTTTATCCTTGATCGATTCAGATGCTGGCCTCATTTCATTAAATTCAAACCCTCTACTTGGCTTATTTATTATTTTCGCGATCTATATCAGTTTAGGTGTTTGGCAAAGTAGCGCGTATAAATTACATTTAAAATCGAGCAATTTATACTGGTTCATTTCCACCTTATTATTGCCTATTATTCTCTGGACCTATCAAAGTCTATGGTTCGTTAATGTTCAATCTTTATTATTTTATATGACCTTAATTTACGGCATAGCAATAATTTTCTCACTTAGCATTCAAGATAACCGTATAAGTACACTCAAATATGCTTTTAAACTAATTCAGCAAAAACACTGGCAACAAGCGATTAAAATCCTCCCTATTTGGATGCCCCTTTTTAGTATTTATCTGTTATTGCTCATTCCTTATGGATTGATGACAGCCAAAGTAACTGGACACTATATTGATAGCTTAATTTTTTTAATCTGTTATGGCTTAATTATCTTAGTTACCATTAAAATAAGTAAGCACTACAATGCCATCACTTTAGCTTTAGTTTGGTTCTTAATTTTAAAATTCATCTTTACGATTTTCATCAATATTTTCTAATCTTATGACATAAAAAAAGAGCCATAAGGCTCTTTTTTTAACGAAACCAAGTCTTAACCAAAACGACCTGTAATATACGCTTCTGTTAATTGATGATCTGGCTGGGTAAAGACTTTTTCAGTTGCATTTACTTCAATTAAATCACCTAAATGGAAGTAAGCAGTACGGTCAGAAACACGCGCTGCTTGTTGCATTGAGTGAGTCACAATTGCAATGGTGTATTGTGTAGAAAGATCTGAAATCAGCTCTTCAATTTTTGCCGTTGCAATTGGATCAAGCGCAGAACATGGCTCATCCATTAGAATCACTTCTGGACTCACCGCAATGGTACGTGCAATACATAAACGCTGCTGCTGACCACCAGACAAACCTGTACCTGGCTGATTTAAACGATCTTTCACTTCATTCCAAAGACCCGCTTTATGCAAACTGTTTTCAACAATTTCCTCAAGGTCATATTTATCACGTGCTAGACCGTGAAGTTTTGGACCATAAGCGACATTGTCAAAAATGGACTTCGGAAATGGGTTTGGCTTTTGGAATACCATCCCCACTTGTGCACGCAGTAAAACTACATCAAGGTTTGGATCATAAATATTTTGATTATCTAACATCACTTTACCGGTTATACGACACGAGTCAATCGTGTCATTCATACGGTTTAAAGTACGTAAAAAAGTCGATTTACCACAACCTGATGGGCCAATAAAAGCAATCACTTCATTTTCATAAATATTTAGGTCAATCCCTTTGATTGCTTCTGCTTCGCCATAATATACATGTACATCTGAAGTACTAATTTTCACATTAGCCGTTTTTGCGTCTTTTTTTGCCGAAGTTTGGGTATCAAATTGAGAAACAAATGAAGTCCCTTGACGTTTTTTATCCACTTCGGGAGAGATAAATTGTTTCTGTTCTTGATTCACTGATTCGTCCTGTTCTAAGGAATTTGTTTTTGATGCAGTTACAGTATTCATATATTGCCCTCTCTACCAGCGCACTTCAAATTTCTTACGTAACCAAATCGCAAGGCTATTTAAACCTACCATTAGCGCCAGTAAGACAATAATCGCAGCAGCAGTACGTCCTTCAAAGAAGTTACGTAATTCATTGCCCTGCCACAAATAAACTTGGACGGGTAAAGCCGTTGATTGATCTAAAGGTGATACGGGAATATTGGCAACAAATGCACTCATCCCAATCAATAACAATGGTGCGGTTTCACCTAAAGCATGTGCGACACCAATAATAGAACCCGTCATGATTCCAGGCAAAGCCAAAGGTAAAACATGGTGGAAAACTGTTTGGATCCGTGATGCACCAATTCCCAAAGCTGCTTGGCGGATAGATGGCGGCACTGCTTTTAACGAAGCTCGAGTCGTAATAATCACGGTTGGCAGTGTCATTAGACTTAAAACCAAGCCACCCACCAACGGTGCAGAAATAGGTAAATGCATCCAACCAATAAAGATTGCAGCCCCCAACAAACCAAAGACGATGGATGGTACAGCCGCAAGGTTATTGATATTCACTTCAATAATATCGGTAATGAAATTTTTAGGTGCAAATTCTTCTAGATAAATCGCACTTGCCACTCCCAATGGAATCGAGATAAAAATCACGATTAGCATCATGAACAATGAGCCCATGAATGCACCCGCCAAACCTGCTGTTGCAGGTGAACTGCGCGAATCTGGATTGGTAAAAAGTTGCGTATTGAATGTACGCTGAATAATTCCTTTTGCAGCAAGATCATCAGAAAGCTGACGGATTTCTGGGCTTAATTGTTGCTGATCATCTGGTAATGAGCGATCAATATTCCCCGCTAACCAGACATCAATATTGGCATCTGCTAATAAATTCAATTCAACTTTTTCACCAATTAAAGATGGATCTTTAAAGACCATATCTCGAATTCGATAAGCTTCTGAACTGGTATATAAACTACCCAATTCATCACGATAATTGGCTAATGATGGATCTTTGGTGATTAAACCATTGGCAATCAAAGCATCCCAATCAACCATCCCCATTTTAGTTTGCCATTCTACATAACGCTCTTGGTAGAGTGCTGGAGACTCGCCAACTTTCTGAGTTGGTCTAGGGCCAGTGTCAATCAATGTAGGATCAAAATAAACAGGAACCGTCATACTGGCTTGCCAAAATGCTGGAAGGCCTTTATACAAAATACTACCAAACAATAAAGCGACAAAAGCAAGTCCGATGACCACGGAAGAGAAACCGACAAAGCGAAATGTTTTTTCTTTACGATGACGCTTTGACAATGAACTTGCAATTTTAGCTTTACGTTTTTCGCGTAATTCCGCAGCTGCACGAGGATCAAATACATTTTGATCCGCTGGAGATGTATTTGATGTACTCATTCGTATTGCTCACGATATTTACGCACAATATAGAGTGCTACAATATTAAGACACAGCGTAATTACAAACAGGGTCAAACCGAGTGCAAATGCCACCAAGGCTTGAGGACTTGCGAAATCTGTATCACCCGTTAATTGCTTCACAATCGTTACGGTAACTGTCGATACGGCCTCAAAAGGATTAACATGCAGTAGTGGGCTATTTCCTGCCGCAAGCACCACAATCATGGTTTCGCCGACAGCACGGGATACAGCCAATAAAAATGCACCTGTAATCCCAGGTAATGCGGCAGGCAGTACCACTTGACGAATCGTTTCAGATTTTGTCGCGCCTAAACCTAAAGAACCATCACGTAGTGAACGTGGGACTTGAGTAATAATGTCATCTGAAAGTGAAGATACAAATGGGATAATCATAATCCCCATTGCAAAACCTGCTGTTAAAGCACTGGTTACATTAATTTCAACACCAATCACTTCACCAATTAATTTTAAAGCGGGTCCAATCACCATCAGTGCAAATACACCATAAACGATGGTCGGAATACCTGCTAATACTTCAATGGCGGGTTTTGCCCAAGATCTAAATTTTGGCGATGCATATTCCGCCAAGTAAATCGCAATCATTAAACCCAATGGTACGGCAACCAGTAAGGCTATACCACTGACCATCAGTGTGCCCCAGATCAGTGGCAATAAACCATAACTTCCTTCAGCATTACCCGATGTACTAAAACCAGGGTTCCATTCTGTTCCGAAGAAAAAATCAACTGGAGAAACAAAATTGAAAAAATGAACCGCTTCCTTAAACATTGACATCACAATGCCAATCGTTGTCAGAATTGCAACCCCTGAACATAAAATCAAAATAACATTGATGGTACGTTCTACTTGATTACGTGCACGATAATTTTGACTGACCCGTTTCTTCGCCCAAACCAAACCGAGCATTGCAGCACAAATGACGACAGCAAACTTGGCCAATTCACTTACTTTTTCGAACTTAGCCAAATGCTCTGCTGCTGCAACTTCATAAGCTGCAGGTGTGTCACTCACACCAAAACCAGAAGCAATTGCTTTGATACGATCAATCAGTACATCTATACCCGCGACATCTAAATTTGCGGTAATATTTGTTGGAACATTTTGTAAAATTAAATATTGTAAAACATTGGCTTCAACTAGATTCCAAACAAGTAAAATTAAAAAAGCAGGGATACCACACCATAAAGCAACCAGTGCACCGTAATATCCGGGACGAGAGTGCAACTTCGCAGAGTTATTTCCCTTACCTGCTAGGTTACGGCTTTTAGATAACCCGATTTGATAGGCTACGGCAACCAATGCCAATAACACACCTATGAGTAGCAGATTCATGTATTCTCCGGCATTTTTTCAATTTTCATGCTTTGAAAAAACCTTATTTTTGCAAAAAAGCCGATGCTAAGAACTCTCCTAGCACCAGCTTATTCATCCTAATTACTTAACAGCTTTGCCTGCTTTAAAATCTGCAAGAACTTTTGCACGTTCTTTATCAGACATTGAAATAAGACCCGCTTTTTCTAATTTAGAACCTTTACCTGAAACTTTTTTGTTTAAGAAGTACTCAGAGTACTGCTGTAAACCTTTGATTGATTTAAGGTGTTCACCTTTCACATAAAAGAACAATGGACGTGATACAGGGTAAGAACCATTTAGAATTGTTTTTTCTGATGGTACAACATTGTTTACTGTCGCTACACGTAATTTGTCACGGTTTTGATCATAAAAACCTAAGCCAAATACACCAACTGCACTTGGAGAAGTCTTTAAACGTGCTAATGTTTCAGTATAGTCACCTGAAATCTCAATCACTTTGCCATCTTTACGGAAAGTAGAACATGCTTTCTTCTGTGCATCTTTGTCTAAATTCTTGAAATATGTATAAGATTCACAACCTGCTTCAACCATTTTTTCTTGGAACACTTCACGCGTACCATGGTTAGAAGCTGGAATAACCAATGTAATTGGTTCATTCGGAAGTGATTTGTCAATTTGATTCCAATGCGTGTATGGGTTTGCAACTAACTTACCATTTGATGGTAATTGTGCTGCAAGTGCTGCAAATACATGTTGTGGACGAAGTTTATAAGCGGCTTTTTTTGAGTTAGATGCAAACACAATACCGTCATAACCGACTTTTACTTCAATAATTTGGTTCACACCAGCTTTTTTACATGCCGCTAATTCAGTATCTTTAATTTTACGAGATGCATTAGCGATGTCGATCGTGTTATCACCTACGCCTTGACAGAATTGCTTTAAACCACCAGATGTACCACCAGAACCAACAACAGGTGTCTTAAATTGTGGGAAAGTATTACCAAACTCTTCTGCAACAATACTTGAGTATGGCAAAACAGTTGAAGAACCAGCGATTTGGATTGTGTCACGAGCTGCATTTGCTGTTGTTGCTACAACTGCTCCTGAAACTGCTAAAGCAAGTGCGAGGTGATTTAAGCGCATTCTTTTCTCTCTTCATTAGATGCAATTTTGAAGTACGCTACTTTTTTATAAAGTTTTGTACTTTTTCGATCTCTGCATTTTGAGTTTAAAATATGACAATGAAGTTACAGCTTTATGACACTTTAATGATCTGTATATTTTAAGTAAATTTATGCAGCTACTCAGCATATTCACGCACTTTATAAAAATACATAAAACTTTGTTTTGACTTAAAAATTTAGAGACAGATTCAAAGAGGATGTTTATGACAAAAGATCATTCTACAATGTTTTATACAGCTCATGATCAATGCAATATTAGCTATGATGACTTGGCGAACATGATTATTTGCACCTATTTACTGTAAACCACACCGAATATTTGACTATAAATTAATCTATAAAAGCATATTTTCTGACAGATCACCACCCGAATATGTATCGAAAATTACTTGGAAAAATTGGCTTCAGCCCAATCTGGGCAGCTTAATTTTAAAATTAAAAAAGTCACCAGCCTACCGTTTTTAAATACATATCTATAAATTCGCTCAACATTGGAAAATATGTATGCTGCAATATTTATAACCTCATTTTTGCTCATTATAAATTTTTAGCAGTGTGACTAACCTTGTTTTTAATCAAGTTAATACAGAATAAAAGTAATGACTTAAGCGCAAAAACCCATCCATTAAAGCAATTTAAAAAAGCAATATTATCATCCACTGATCATGTAAAATTGATTGATTTAACACTTTTAAATTAATGAATAATCATATGAATAAGGGTTTTTATATACAAATTTTATGATCAACAGCTTACTTTAGAGAATGCTATTGCAATGATCAAAGCGTAGAAAGAGATGTTTTTATGCTTTTCCCCCTAACTTATACAAAAAAGCCAGTTATAAAACTGGCTTTTCTTTTAACTTAAAATGCTTACATGCGCTTAGTCAATTGCTGTCACATAAGTACCAGCTTGAATTGGCCCTTTGATACGATCTGCTTCTACTAACACAAGGTTAAGCAAATTCTTCACGTTATCTAAAGTCGCTACTGGACTTAAAGTGGTCATTTTCAAGGATTGAACTTGACCGACTTTAGTGACACCAATATTCGCTTCTCCGCGCGCAAACAATTCATCTGCGACGTTTTGATTCAATGTATCAAGCAATTCTGTTGGATAACCCTCAGGAATCACACGGAACAATACAGAAGCAAATTGTGGATCAATCAACATCTCTAAACCATCCGTTGCATTGATATAATCAGCAACTTGACGCGTTAGAACCACACCATGGTCGATCATTGAACCATAAAGCTCTTCGCCCAATGATTCAACGGTCATCCACAATTTCAACGCATCGAAACGACGCGTCGTTTGTAGTGATTTCGACACTAAATTTGGCACACCGTGTTCTTCATCATAAGCCGAGTTTAAGTACTCAGCTTCATAATGCATGAAACGGTAGTTCGCTTCGTCTTTCAACAAGAACGCACCACAAGAAATGGTTTGGAAATAATGCTTATGGAAATCAAGAGTCACTGAATCAGACAATTCGATACCATCTAACATGTCACGGTAGTCATTCGAAAGAATGAGTGCACCGCCCCATGCCGCATCAATATGCATCCACGCGCCATATTTGTTGGTGATTTCACGTACTTTCTTCAATGGATCAATCGCGCCAGCATCGGTTGTACCTGCCGTCGCAACCACACATGCCACGATTTTACCCGCTGCTTGAAGATCAGCCATGGTTTTTTCCAAGGCATCCATATCCATCTGTGCATTTTCATTCACAGGGACAGTCACAACCGATTGGAAACCCATACCCATCATTGCCATGTTCTTTTGCACAGAGAAATGTGCATTTTCAGAACAAATAACTTTGACGTTACGCATTGCATCCGCAGGGATACCATCACGCTGAACAGACCACGGCTTGCCGTTTTCGTCTTTCCAGTTTTTCGCAATGCACCAGTCACGTGCCAGCAATACACCCATCAAATTAGACTGTGTACCGCCAGAAGTGAACACACCTGCTTGACCCGCACCATAACCAACCTTTTGACGAAGCCAATCAATCAATTGAACTTCCATCAATGAACCCGCTGGGCTTTGATCCCATGAATCCATCGATTGGTTGGTTGCATTGATGAGCACTTCCGCAATTTGGCTAGTAACCATCGTTGGGCAATGCAAATGTGCAAGTGAGTGCGGATGATGTACTTTCAAGCTTTTATTGAGGAAAAGCTCCACCATACGTTCAAGCGACTTGTGTACACCTAAACCTTCTTTTGAAGGGTTAAACGCAATTGCACTGCGTAGCTCTTTAATGCTACCGCCTGTGTACATTTTGTCATTGTGCAACCATGCTGCGACTGCTTTAGTCGCCTCACCCATTGCTGACTCGTAGTCAGCAATGGATTGAGCATCATTGCAGAGTAATGCTTTACGATGTTCTGCAAAATCAACCATTATGCGCCTCGTACAGCAACTAGTGCTTCAGCAATGGCTTTCTTAAAGCGAACCATAACTTCTACACATTCTTCATGCGTAATAATCAATGGGCAAAGTAAACGAATTACAGTACCGTTACGACCGCCTTTCTCTAACAACAATTTGTTATCGAAACAAGCGGTCTGGATAGCAGCTGCCAATTGAGAATCACCTGGTAATGAACCCATGTGATCTGCTGTTTGACGTTCGTCTACAATCTCAACACCCAACATCAAGCCACGGCCACGTACGTTACCGATACATGGGAATTCTACAGCTAATTTTTTAAATTCAGCTTGTAAAAAATCACCACGTTCTTGTGCATTTTGCGCAAGATTTTGCTCTTTAATGGTGTTGATTGTTGCAAGACCAGTACCCATCGCCAATTGGTTACCACGGAAAGTTCCTGTGTGACCCGCAGGTTGCCAAGCGTCAAATTTGCGCTTAATACCAAGAACTGCAAGCGGTAAGCTACCACCTACTGCTTTTGACATCACCACAACATCAGGTTCAATGCCTGCGTGTTCAAAAGCAAACATTTTACCTGAACGGGCAAAACCTGCTTGAACCTCATCAAGAATCAACACAATATTATGTTTTTCAGTGACTTCACGGATCTTTTTCAACCATTTGGTTGGTGCTGTAACTACACCACCTTCACCTTGAATAGCTTCAAGAATCACGGCTGCAGGTTTAGTTACACCACTTTCTACGTCTTCAATAAAGTTTTCAAAGAAGTAAGTTAAGGCATCTACACCTGCTTCACCGCCAAGACCCAGTGGGCAACGGTATTCATGCGGATATGGCATAAACTGTACGCCTGGCATTAAGCCATTTACCGAATTTTTCGCAGATAAGTTACCTGTCATGGCTAAAGCGCCATGCGTCATTCCGTGATAGCCGCCTGAGAAGCTAATCACGGAACTACGACCTGTATAGGTCTTCGCCAATTTAATTGCTGCTTCTGTACCATCTGCACCAGATGGGCCACAGAACTGTAAACAATACTCTTTTTTACCACCAGGTAATTGTTCAAGTAATGCTTCAGTGAATGCATCTTTTAAAGGCGTTGTTAAATCTAAAGTATGTAATGGGAGACCACTCGTTAAAGTATCTTGAATACTTTGAATAACCGCAGGATGGTTATGGCCTAAAGCCAAAGTCCCTGCCCCAGCCAAACAATCGAGGTACTCTGTACCTTCAACATCAGTAACCCAGCAGCCTAAAGCTTTTGCTATCGCTAACGGTAATTTACGTGGATAGCTACGAACATTGGATTCCATTTGGCTTTGGCGAGTCAAATAGTATTCGTTAGTAGAATTAGGGGCAGGATTTACAGAAGAAACGCTCATATCGAATTACCATCTCTGATATGGGTTGAAAGAAATAAGTCGGGTGACTTGTGGTCCTTTGACTCGGTGCTTTATAGAATCTAGTTAGACTTAAATTTGTTTGTCATAACTAGAGGGCGGATGATACCGAATTTTTCTGAAAAATAAACAACTTTCGGCACTTTATCCGTCCTATTTCATTAAAAAAAATCAAGCTAATCTATAAGTTGAATTCTCATCTTACATTGTGACAGGAGAAAGAAAACCTCATTTTTTTATGCTTTTATTGAAAATAAATTATAATGCAGTTAAATTTCATGTAAATTAACTCATAAGTATATAATTTTGTTTTAGTTATATTGAGCAATGCAATTTATTTAATTTTATCTGTTTTTACAAAGCCACCACAAAATCTGCTCAAATCCAACATAAACACACTTTAAGATCATCAATCTAGATTCCAACTCTACTTACAAAAAATAGGTCAAAAAATGCGTTACTTAACTCTCTCATCTTTAATTTTAGCATCTACTTTAACGACACCTGCTTTTGCTCAACAAAACGAACAACTCAATTATAATCTAGTCAACATACAAGCAGAAGCAGCTCGCAAAGTTTCTAATGATGAAATGCATGCTGTTTTATACATTGAAAAAAGCAATAAACAACCCGCTGAACTGGCTGTACAAATTACACAATTAATGAATCAAGCCATGGCTTCAGCCAAGAAATACCCGCAAGTGAAGGTTGAAACGGGTTCTCAAACCACCTATCCAATTTATGACAACGATAGCCGTAAACTCAAAGAATGGCGTGGTCGTGCCGAAATTCAAATTGAAAGTACTGACTTTAAAGCTGCTAGCCAATTGGTCAGTGAACTGCAACAAAATTTTCAAACACAATCCATTAATTTCAGTGTTTCTGATACCCAACGCAAAAAAGTTGAAAATGAGTTAATGGTAGAAGCTTCTAAAAACTTCCAACAACGTGCCCTAACCTTAAGTCAAGCGTGGAATAAATCAGGATATAACCTCGTTAATCTAAATTTAAATACCAATAATACTTACCCACAACCCATCATGATGCGTGCGAGTATGGCAAAATTTTCAGGCGCTGAAGCAGCAGATGCTCAAGATGTTGCTGCGGGTGAATCTAAAATAACTGTAAATGCAAACGGTACAATTCAGTTTAAATAAGCATTTAGACCAGTTCTCCCAAAAAGACTACAAATCTGTGGTCTTTTTTTATGTCCTAATTAAGTGATTCTGCTAAATTAACCCGTTATTTTTCTCTTTGCATCAATTTTCATTATGTCTCTCACCGAATTAAATCTTAGCCTTTTTGAATGGATTAATGCATCGAATCATGCCAGCGATTGGATGATTAATTTTGCAATTTTCATCGCCAATGATTTGTTCTATATCATGATCATGTTTTTTGCATTTTTCTGGCTAAGAGGGAATTTTCAAGTTAAAAAACAAATCATTAAAGCCTTCATTTTTACTTGTGTGGCACTATCGATCAGCCAAATCATTTCTCATAGTTTTTATCATCCACGTCCTTTTATGATGGATGTTGGGCGTACCCTTATTTACCATTCGCCCAATGGCTCTTTCCCGAGTGACCATATGCTGATTTTCAGTAGTATTGCCTTTTCATATTTTTTCTCTGCAAAACGCTCCATTGGTGTAATCCTGATTGTAATAGCATGGCTGGTTGCATGGTCTCGGGTTTATTTGGGCGTGCACTTCCCTTTAGATATGCTTGGAGCTTTTTTCCTAGCCTTTATATTAAATTATTTCGGTTTAGCCTTATGGAATCGATACAAAATGATAATTATGCCATTTGTATTAAAAATACATCATTCGCTGTTTAAACCGCTGATTGAAAAAGGTTATGTCAAATAATTTTCAACTCACATAAAAAATCCCGCTCGAAAGCGGGATTTTTAATAACGAAATTTTTAGTAAATGGCCATATGGTTACGATGAATCATTTCTAAAGAACGCGCTTCACCTAAAACTTGATAAACTTTATCTGAGGATAAACCCTTCACAATTTCAGCAGAACGAGAACTAAAGTTGACTCGACCCACTGCGACACGACCACCTTGACTATCAACGCACTCAACCACATCACCACGATCAAAATGTCCTTCCACCGCTTTTACCCCGACTGGTAATAAGCTACGGTGATTATCTTTAATCGCTTTTACCGCACCATCGTCCAAGACCAAACGACCAGCTGTTTGTAAATGCGCTGCTAACCACTGTTGATGTGCAGTCATACGATCATTGTCGGTAATAAATAATGTTCCGAGCAACTCGCCAGACATTAAGCGAGCAAGTACTTGAGCACTTTCACCACTCGCAATCAGCGTTGGACAACCTGATTTGGCTGCTAAACGTGCGGCACGAACTTTGGTCAACATACCACCACGACCAAATTTACCACCACCGCCAGCCATATCAAATAGGCTTTCATCCAATGCGCGAACCGTATGGAACAGCTTCGCATTTGGATTAGAACGCGGGTCGGAGTCAAACATGCCTTGCTGATCGGTTAAGATAATAAGCAAATCGGCGTGCACTTGACCTGCAACCATCGCAGCCAAAGTATCATTATCACCAAAGCGAATTTCATCCGTCGACACCGTATCATTTTCATTAATGACAGGAATCACACGCCAATCAATTAAATGCTGTAAAGCATCGCAAGAGTTTAAATAACGACGACGGTCTGCTAAGTCATCATGGGTCAATAAAACTTGTGCCGTTTGAATAGCATGGTTTTCCAATACGCTCGACCATGTTTGAATTAAGCCCATTTGCCCAATAGCAGCACATGCCTGAAGACTCGGTAAATCAGTGGGTCGGTTGGTCAATTTCATTCGAACCATACCTTCAGCCACAGCACCTGAAGACACGAGAATAATCTCATGTCCTGCATTGTGTAGATCTGCAATTTGTTTCGCCCAATGCGAAATTGCTGCAATATCTAAACCTTGCCCATTTGCTGTAAGTAAAGATGATCCGATTTTAACAACGATTCGTTTGCAATCCTTGAGCTGACGTTGCCCATCCACCACTTCTATCATCTTGTCCTCAGTTACTCGTATTTCAGAGCTTAACGTACGTAAAACACTTCCATATCGCTATCATCGCCATCTTCATCATCTTCATCGTCGTCTCCCAACAGACCTTCAAGACGTTGTTGACGACGCATTTCACGATAGGCTTCTTTCGCTGCAATGGTTTGTTCACGTGTTTCAGCTTCAAGCTGATCACGGAATGCTTTCATTGCCGCAGCGTATTCAGGATCTTCAACTTCGCGTTCGCGTTGTTGCTCAATTTCATCCATTAAGTAATACACAACGTCTTTCGTACCTTCCGACATCAAGCCAGAAGTTTGGAATACAGGACCTTCCCATTGAATTTCATCAAGAATGTGCTGACACCATTCTTCACGCGTTGCTTCTTCAAGTTGATCGACTTTATTCAACACCAATACCACTGGCAATTTCGCTAAAGTTGGAGAGAATTTTTTCAATTCTTCCACAATTGCTTTCGCGTTATATGCTGGGTCTGAGCCATCAATTGGTTGAACATCAATAATGTGCAACAAGATACGCGTACGTGCCAAATGTTTAAGGAAACGAATACCAAGACCCGCACCTTCAGAAGCACCTTCGATCAGACCTGGAATATCGGCCATTACAAATGAACGATGGCTATCGGCATCCACCACACCTAAGTTAGGCACCATTGTAGTAAACGGATAATCTGCAACTTTTGGTTTCGCAGCCGATACAGCACGAATAAAGGTCGATTTACCTGCATTTGGCATACCCAGTAAGCCAACATCCGCAAGAACTTTAAGCTCTAAACGAATTTCACGGAACTCACCTTTAATACCATGAGTACATTTACGCGGTGAACGGTTCGTCGATGATTTAAAGTGAGTATTCCCCAAACCACCTTGACCACCCGCGGCAACCATGACGCGTTGGCCATCAGCGACTAAATCGCCAATGATATCGCCAGACTCTACATCGACGATGGTTGTTCCTACTGGAACTTTTAATATGGTGTCTTCACCGCCACGGCCTGCACAGTTCGCACCACGACCATTTTTAGCACGTTCCGCACGGAATCTACGTGTATAACGATAATCTACGAGTGTACTGGTGTCATTGTCTGCTTCAACATAAATGCAGCCACCACGCCCACCATCACCACCATCTGGACCACCAAATGGTACGAATTTTTCACGGCGAAAACTGGCTACGCCATTGCCACCGTCGCCAGCCTCTACGGTAATGACTGCTTCATCAACAAAGCGCATACTGCCAATCCTCTAAATACTTTAAAACCGCATATTCTGCCATATTTTAAAGAATTTCTCGAATAGTATTATTCAGCATTACATGATTTTTAGTCATGCCTAGACCATCCTTCTACAGCTCAGCCTATATTTCGGACTTCACTTGAAAAAATCGCGACCAATTTAAAGCACACTAGCAGCGTATTGCTATACACACTGCCCCAACATAGATCACGCCAATTTTGATTTTTCTATTGAGCTGCACTTCAATTACACCTTCACTTTAAGATGAGGTAAAAATTAAAAATCAGGTTAAAGATAAGCCTTTTGGAGAAACAATAAGTTTATCCATCTTTACGCTATAGACCCGAAACACCCTGATAGATTTTCGCTGTGCGATAAATCCGACTTAACCTTTTTTCCAAATCTGCTCGTAAAAATAAAGTCTTTTTTTATTCTTCTTGTCATGCGTATTTTAACTTTTATAGGATTCAAGAAGATCTTTAGAGCTTATACATCTTCGCAAAACTCAGGCATGATCATCTCAAGCAATATTTACAATGATGGCGTAGCATACTGTTTGTTTTCCATAATTTCAGGCAAATTATGTTCAATCCAGCCAATCAAATGATTCAGCTTTTCCGCGGCTTGTGAGCCTAAAAGAGTCAGCTGATATTCAACTTTTGGAGGCACAACAGGATAAACAGTACGAATGAGAAAGCCATCTTTCTCTAAAACCTTCAAAGTTTGAGCCAACATTTTTTCACTGACCCCGTCTATACGCTGTCTTAACTCACTAAAACGATGGATACCATCGCTTAAACAGCGCAAAACCAACACAGACCATTTGGTGGTTAAGTGTTCTAATATTTCACGTGAAGGACACTCACTGGATAAAACTTGTCCAAGTAAATTACTCGTTGCATAGTTACTCATCATTTCTCTCCAAACCGAAATAAACTTACTTTTAGGTACGTACTTACATTAGGTAAGCTAGTATATTAAGATAAAAACATCAAGTATGCAAAACAAACAAATTAAAGGTGAGTCAAATGAAAATCGCAATCACAGGTGCAACTGGTCAGCTCGGTCAATTGGTTATTCATGCACTATTAAAAAATACCGCTGCAAGCAATATTGTGGCATTGGTTCGAAATGAATCCAAGGCTGCCGATTTAAAAGCACAAGGAATTGAACTGCGTCTCTTTGATTATGACACACCTGCAACTTTAGCTTCGGCATTATCTGGCATTGATAAACTGTTGCTTATTTCAGCCAATGAAGTGGGTCGTCGTACACCGCAGCATAAAGCGGTCATTGATGCGGCTCAACAGGCAGGCGTTCCTTATATTGCCTATACCAGTTTGCTGAATGCCGATCATTCTCCGCTCGGTTTAGCACAAGAACACCGTGAAACTGAAAGCCTCATTAAAGCCAGCGGCTTGCAGTACACGTTCTTACGTAACAATTGGTATAGTGAAAACTATTTAGCGGGTGTCAATCATACCGTGGAAATCGGTACGCTATATGGTGCAGCAGGCGAAGGAAAAATTAGTTCAGCAGCACGTGCAGACTATGCTGAAGCCGCAGCAAAAGTGCTCACTACATCTGGACATGAAAATAAAACCTATAAACTTGCAGGTTCAACCAGCTTCACATTGGCAAATTTAGCAGGTGATATTGCTGATGTTTCAGGAAAAGAAATCACTTATCAAAACCTCAGTGCTGAAGATTACACTCAAGCTTTAACACAAGCTGGCTTACCTGCTGGCTTGGTCGATGTGATTGTCGATGCAGATATACAAACTGAAAAAGGCGCTATGTTTAGTAACAGTAAAGACTTAGAACAACTGATTGGGCATCCAACTACACCGATTAAAGCACAAGTTGCTGCAATTTTAACGGCATCGTAATTGTTCCATTCATAAGTCCCTTGTTCTTTTTCAAGAGGGAAACTTTTTGAAAGCTGACTTGCTACAAAAAAGACAAAGCCCTCCTTAAAGATCAGATATAAAAAAAGAGCCTCATATGAGGCTCTTTTTTTACTGCTTTACAAATTATGCATTTTTTTCAGCAGGAATTTTGCGGTAGCTTACGCCACACATTTGTTCAGCAATACGTAATACTTGGCAGCTATAACCGACTTCATTGTCGTACCAAACATAAGCCGTTAAGCGCGTACCTGAAGTGATGGTTGCTTGCGCATCAAATACACCCGCAGTACGTGAACCAATAAAGTCAGAAGATACAACTTCAGTCGAATTTGTATAACCAATTTGACCTTGAAGGCTTGAATTGATTGAAATTTGACGAATGTATTCATTCACTTCTTCACGATCAACTTCTTTCTCAAGGGTTAAGTTAAGAATAGCCAATGATACGTTTGGTGTAGGAACACGTACAGAGTTACCTGTTAACTTACCTTTAAGTGCAGGAAGTGCTTTTGCAACCGCTTTAGCAGCACCAGTTTCAGTAATAACCATGTTCAAAGTCGCAGCACGACCACGGCGATCTGCACTGTGATAGTTGTCGATTAAGTTCTGGTCATTAGTGAAAGAGTGAACAGTTTCAACGTGACCATTGATCACTTTGTATTTGTCATCTAACACTTTTAATACTGGTGTAATTGCATTTGTAGTGCAGCTTGCAGCAGAGATGATTTTGTCTTCATCTAAAATATCAGTATGGTTTACGCCATAAACGACATTTTTCATTTCGCCTTTACTTGGCGCAGTCAATACCACACGAGCAACGCCTGGGCATTTCAAGTGTTGAGCAAGACCTTCCGCATCACGCCATTTACCAGTATTATCAATGACTAAAGCATTGTTAATACCATAAGCAGTGTAATCCACTTCAGCTGGGCTAGATGCATAAATAACTTTGATAAAGTTACCATTGGCAATGATCGCTTCATTGGCTTCATCTACAGAAATTGTGCCTGCAAATGGACCATGAATTGAATCACGACGCAATAAAGACGCACGTTTTTCTAAATCACCATCAGATGATTTACGAACCACAATGGCTTTAAGATTTAAACCACGACCAAGACCAGATTGACCAATGATTAAACGTGCAAGGATACGACCGATACGACCAAAACCATAAAGAACAACGTCTTTAGGTTCAACAGTTTCAGCATTGCCTTTTAACGATTCTACTGCTTGCGCAACAAAAGCGTCGATATCGCCGCCTTTTTCATTAAATTCAACGGCTAGTTTACCTAAATCGATTTCAGCAGAACCGATATTTTCAACTTTAGCCAATGCTTCTAAGATTGGAAAAGTATGAACAACTGAAAGCTCAACGTCCATAACACGTGTACGGCGATGCGCTTTTAAAATTTGGATTACTGAACGGTTAACTAAAGAACGACCGAATACAGAAGTCACGATATTTTTTTCACGATATAACTGACCAATTAAGGCAATCATATGTTCCGCGATTTCTTCACGGTTTTTCCAGCGACCTTGGTGCTCTGCATGTAGGGCGATGATAGTGTCTTTGCTCACAGATACGTCCTCTAATTAATTGTATATCTAGGCATAAATTTCAAAACCCGACAATTGTAAAGGAATTATCGAGAAGTTTGAATCAAAAGCTGATCCAGACTTGGCTATTTTCCTACATATTCATTATAAATTGAAAAAATAGTTGTAATTATTTTCATGATTCTCATATCAAAAGCACTTAAAAGTTTTATTTCTGATGAAAAGGCTCAATTAAGCTCAGATGTTGTTTTATCAAACAACACCCAAAAGATAAAAACGATTACTTTAAGCGCTCTTGGTAATTTTCAAGATTTTTAGACAAGGCTTTTTGTTTTTGCTGCTGTTTAACTAGGTGAATCGAACCTTCAACAATAAGCAGTAACACCGCAAACCAAATTGGAATATAAGTAAACCATTCAGCTGCTTTAATTCTTTCACCTAGAATAATGGAAGAAAAAGCAAGCAATATAGGCTCTAAATAGCTTAATAATCCAAAGATGACAAAAGGTAAATAACGACTCGCCAGCATATAACTCCCCAGTCCAAATGCACTTAAAAAACCCAAGCCCAAGATCGCCAGAATTAAGTGGGGAAACTGTGCAATCAAGTTAAATGAGTCGCTGTAAAGCGTTGCTAGGTAAATCGCAACAGGTAGAATTAAAAATAAATCCCACCAGAAACCACCTAAATGATCCGTTTTAAAAGCACGTCTTAAGAAGAAGTAAACAGGATAAGCCACCGCAACATAAGCAGTTTCCCATGCAATACTGCCGATACGCCATAATTCATGTCCAACCCCCATGCAGGCAAATAGCACTGCGGCAAGTTGCCATTTGGACAACTTTTCTTTGTAAATCACACAACCTATCAGCACCATCACCAAGGGCAGTAAAAAGTAGCCTAATGAGACTTCTAAACCGCGTCCATTCATTGGCCCCCATAAAAACAGCCAAAGCTGTGAGGTACACATTACTGAACTGATGATCAACCAAATAAACAAAGCAGGTTGCTTAAAAATACGTTTAAAAATTTCGGCGATATATTTTAAATCACCCGTCCACCACATAAATAAAGTCAGGAATGGCAGTGTTGCTAACATACGCCAAGCAAAAGTTTGTTCACTATCGAGTGGTTTTAAAAATTGGGTATAAAAATACAGAACACCAAAAGTGATAGATGCCAATACAGACAATGCTACGCCTTTATACATCTTTCACCTCTAAATTTATGTCATGTATATTATAAACATTTCACTCTGATAAAACTTGATCATTCACCTTTCAATTTGACTATTCAATAAAAAACCATGCGGAAAAATTAATGGCAGTCAATTAAGAAATTGACTGGTTTTTTATTTTTTAAATTCATAATGTTATTTGATACGCGGAAACGTCATCCGCAACTGTTCGAGGCATGAGGTGTATACACCGCAAGATTGAAAAAGTAAAGTTTCTGCGATTTATTAATTAGTAAAAGGTATTTGGCGAGTTTTGCGGATGAGGCGCACTGCGCCGCAAGATGCCTTTCTTGCGAACTCAAAATATATTTTGAGGCTTCTCATTTGGGCTTATCCAAAGTAATAAATGAGCTCCAAATACTTGATTTCAAAAATATAAGACTCCGTTGTGAAGAACTAAAAAGCTAAGGAGTTTATTACAAAACTCTTTAGCTGGCTGGCAACAATGCCGAAACATGGTTTTTTATAAGATCACTGACAGCACTTAATAAACCTGTACATGGTTTATTTTTTAAAATAAGCGTGGTTTTATTTAGGCTTTACAAAGTACATCTAATGCCGCATAAACCACTCATGCAAAAACCGATTAATTTAATATTTTAAGATTATTGTGCGTTTGCTTGGTATGAATAAGATCGGTCAAGTTATAGCCGACTGATTTTGCATATTCTAAATATTCATTGACCACCGCTTGATCTGGCTGTGCTGAACGTGACAATACCCACATATATTTACGCCGTGGTTCACCAACCAATACGGTTTGATAATCATCATCTATTTTTAAAATCCAATAATCACCGCGCGCTACAGATAACCAGCGAATTGCCTCAGGTAAAAAACTAACTTTTAACTTGGTATTAAAAGGTGCATTTTGCACGAAGGCTTCGCCAATCGACTGCTGTAACTGCCCATCTTTACTCAAACAACGGTTGCTTACGATGACATTACCATTTTCATTTAAAGTATAGGTCGCTGTAACATCACGATTGCACTTATTTTCAAAGTACATCGGCTTACGCGCAATTTCATACCAAACCCCCAGATATCGGTCTAACTGAACTTTGTCTACAGTTTGCAATGGTTTGGTCTGTGCATATGCCAGTGTTGCAGCACCCAGACCAATCAACACAACCCCACCCACTGCAATTTTAGCAAGTGTAAAACCTGCCTTTGGAAGATTTTTAGCAACCATAAAAAATACCTGATTAAGAAAATCATATTATTTAATGATGAATATCCATTAAAATAACGAGTATTTTTCAGCCGTACTGTAGCGTTATGTAATGATTCTTGAAGATAAAATCATGATTTCAATCTAGGTCAACATTTGGGCTTTCAAACGCACAATTTCATCACGCAAACGTGCTGCCTGCTCAAACTGTAATTCTTTCGATGCTTTTAACATCTCTTTTTCCAGTTTAGACATGTGTTTTGCCAGCAATTTAGGATCGGCCAAAATATGCCGTTCATCGGCACTTAAAGCACGGGCTTGATCAGAAACTTTGCCATCAATTTGATCATCCGTCAGTACCTCACCGGTATCAATGTCTTTTTTATTTTGACGCTTGGTACTGCGTGGGGTAATACCATGAATTCGATTAAATTCCATTTGTTTAGCACGACGACGATCTGTTTCATCAATCGCTTTTTGCATGGAGTCAGTTATTCGGTCACCATACAGAATCGCCTTTCCTTTCACATTACGTGCAGCACGACCAATGGTTTGAATGAGTGAACGCTCTGAACGCAAAAAGCCTTCTTTATCTGCATCTAGAATAGCCACCAAAGAGACTTCTGGCATATCTAGACCTTCTCGCAATAAGTTAATCCCCACCAAAACATCATGCACACCAGAGCGTAATTCATGAATAATCTTCACACGCTCAACCGTATCAATATCTGAATGCAAATACGCGACTTTCACCCCATATTCTTTTAAATAAGAGGTTAAATCTTCCGCCATACGTTTGGTCAAGGTCGTGACTAAAACACGTTCATCTAAATCTTTACGCAGATTGATTTCTGAAAGCACATCATCGACTTGCGTCAGTACTGGACGAACTTCAATTTCTGGATCAATCAAACCTGTAGGACGAACCACTTGCTCTGCAATTTGCTCTGATTTTTCCAACTCATATTTTGCAGGTGTTGCGCTGACATAAATGGTCGTTGGAATAATGCGCTCCCATTCTTCAAACTGCATGGGACGGTTATCCAAGGCACTGGGCAGACGAAAACCATAATTGACCAAATTTTCTTTACGCGAACGGTCACCTTTATACATGGCACCAATTTGCGGAACAGTCACATGTGATTCATCAATAATCAATAAAGCATCATCAGGAAGATAATCAAATAAGGTAGGCGGTGCTTCACCCGATGGACGACCTGATAAATGACGGGAATAGTTTTCAATCCCATTGGTATAGCCTAACTGCTGCATCATTTCTAAATCGTAACGGGTACGTTGTTCGATACGTTGTGCTTCAAGCAATTTGTCGTGTTGTTTAAAGAATGCCAAACGCTCTTTCAGTTCATCACGAATGGTGCCAATCGCACGGTGTAAATTATCTTTCGGTGTGACATAGTGACTTTTTGGATAAATTGTCACCCGTGGCGCTTTACGCACCAGTTTTCCAGTCAACGGATCAAACCAACGGATCGACTCCACTTCGTCATCAAACAGTTCAATACGAATGGCATTTTGATCTGATTCGGCAGGAAAAATATCAATAATTTCGCCACGAATACGATACGTACCGCGCAAGAATTCCAGTTCATTGCGGGTATATTGCATCTCGACCAAACGACGAATAATGTCGTCACGGCTAATACGATCGCCCTGTACAATATGCAGCAACATGCTCATATAAGCATTGGGATCACCCAAACCATAAATAGCAGAAACGGATGCCACAATAATGGCATCACGACGTTCTAATAAAGTACGCGTTGCTGAAAGACGCATTTGATCGATGTGATCATTAATGGCAGAATCTTTTTCGATAAACGTATCGGACGATGGAACATAAGCTTCAGGCTGATAGTAGTCATAGTAACTGACGAAATATTCAACCGCATTATTGGGAAAAAAGGACTTAAATTCGCCATAAAGCTGTGCAGCCAAGGTTTTATTATGCGCCATCACAATCGTTGGACGTTGTAATTGGGAAATCACGTTGGCCATGGTATAGGTTTTCCCCGACCCCGTGACTCCTAATAACAACTGATCGTGATAGCCTTTTTCAATGCCACTGACTAATTTTTCAATGGCTTGTGGCTGATCCCCAGCGGGTTGATAGCTGGTCACTAATTCAAAAGGTTGCTGACTATCCTGCATAGTATCCATCTTCAACGACATAACGTTGATAGTATGAGGGCTAAAAATCTACATGCAATATCAGTCGCCTTATATTTCTGTATTTAGCCCATTCAACAAAACCATGAGAACGAAATCAGGTTGATATTGCATTTAACCATTTGTATGCAACCCAGATGAATTCAATTGAAATATTAGCTCTATTTTTAGTGCAAAATCAGATGTATATCGCCCTAAATACGCCATCCTTTATGCTAATTTTAAAAATGCTGATCTTTCGCTTGACCATCTGTCATTTCAATTGCAACATGAAGAAAGACCATCACGATTGCATCCGCCTATGTCATATCTCTATCACGATGAAAATATTATAAAAAGCTTACCTGAGGACACTGTGTTTGTTTTCGGCAGCAATATGGCAGGCAACCATGCAGATGGTGCAGCACATACGGCTCTAGCGCACTTTGGTGCCATGCAAGGTGTGGGTCGAGGTTGGTCAGGTCAAAGCTATGCTATTCCGACCATGAATGAACATTTACAACAAATGCCCTTGTCGCAAATTCAGCATTATATTGATGATTTTAAGATTTACACCAAAAATCATCCCAAAATGACCTATTTCATTACCTCGATTGGTTGTGGCATTGCGGGTTATAAAACTGAAGAAATTGCGCCAATGTTTAAAGGCATTTCACATAATGTCATTTTCCCAAGTTCCTTCCGTCCTTTTGTAGAAAGAGCACTGCCAAAACTGACACGCCATTTTTTAAGAACGGTATTTAATGATGCAATTATTTTTTCAACTGCTGATGAAGATGTGATCAATCAACTCGATTTATCCGAAAGTGAAAAAAGTGCGGCAAGAATTATTTTACATACTCAAATGTACCCAACGGACAGTAATGGACGTGATCGCATTTTTGAAATTTCAGATATTTTGCACACCTTAAACGGTCAAATTTTCGAGTGGCAAAGTAAATCTGAAGGTGCGATGTTATTTGGTGGGGTTATTTTAGCTTTATTGGAACTTTACAACATCAACGAAAAAGATTTTATTGATGTTTGGCAAGGTGAACGAGAAATCCCTGCACCCAAAGCTGAAAATAAAGCGCGGAAGCAAAGTCGCTAAATAGCAGCTACACAACATCAATCAATATGAGCCAATGTCTACATTGGCTCATATTGATATTTAAGATTCAATGACCAATACCTCAATTGTTAAAAATTACATTTTAATTATCACATTCTTTTAAAAAAATATTTTTTTCGTTTTATACTCAACGCCTAAATTGATCTAAAAATGATGAGCTCCTTCAATGGAAATATTGGATTCGCCTTTTTTTGAACTATCGCCAATTGCAATGTGGCTTGAAGACTATAGCGACATAAAAAAACAATTTGATATTTGGCGTGAACAGGGTGTCCAAGATCTTTTCAGTTTTTTACAAGAAGATGAATCTCGTATTCTTGACTGTGCAAGGAAAATTAAATTATTAAAAGTAAATTCCAAAACACTTGAACTCTATCAAGCCAAAGACTTTGAACATTTATCCCAAAATCTTAGTTTGGTGTTTAAAGGTGACATGACCAAAAGCCATATCAAAGAACTGATGGCTTTGTGGAATGGTGAAACGCATTTTTCCAACTCTGCGGTGAACTATACCCTAACGGGTGAACGTCTTGATATTCAGCTCAAAGGGATCGTACTCCCAGGGCATGAACATGATTTATCGCTGTTATTGATTACCACTGAAGATATCACACCCTACACTGAAGCCTGTCGTCTTGAAGAAAAAAGCCGCCATTTGGCAGAAGCACGCTTTATGTATTCACCGACCTCTCTCTGGGTGGAGGATTTTAGTCGTATCAAAACAAAATTAGATAACGTCCGTGCTTTAGGGATTGAAGACTTTAAGACTTTTTTGGATGTGCATAATGATTTTATCAATGAGTGTATTAAAGATATTGTAATTATTGATGTCAATCAGGCAACACTCGATTTATTTGGTGCTCCGAATAAAGATGTTTTATATAAAAATATACACAAAGTTTTTGCTCAAGAAATGGTTAAAACCTTTCGAGAACAATTAATTGAGCTTTGGAATGGCAATATTCATCATCATCGTGAAGCCATTAATTATGCACTCGATGGCAGTATCCGCCATGTATTGCTGCAATTTACCGTATTTCCAGATTATCTTAATGACTGGGGAATGGTTCAAGTTGCACTTACCGATATTACCGCTCGAAAAAAGGCTGAGAACTATCTTGAATATTTAGGCAAGCACGATGTACTGACCAAACTCTATAACCGTGCTTTTTATACAACGGAAATAAATCGTTTAGAACGCAATATGCTACGCCCTGTGTCCTGCATTTTTATGGATATGAATGGACTAAAGGAACTCAATGATACTTTAGGACATGATGTTGGTGATAGTTTATTACAACGTATGGGCAATATCTTAACCCAATTGGTTCAGCAAACGCTTTATTCTGCATGTCGCATTGGTGGAGATGAGTTTGTGGTTCTTTTGCCTGGTGCCGATGAAGCTGCGCTCCAAAATTGTTTGCAAAGTTTGCAAGAACTGTTATTTGTCGATAATCAATTTTATTCTCTTCAGCCTCTTAACCTATCCACTGGTTATGCAACCAACAAAGATGGGGAACGCATGGAAGACATGCTCAAACGTGCTGATATGGCAATGTATCAAGAAAAAAGAGCGTATTATCTTAACAACAACCGCAGAACAAACACGCCATAATATTTTAAAACTCAAGAAACACTCAAAGAAAAAGCCATGGTCACACCATGGCTTTTTCTTTGAAAGCTTAACGCTTTCCCATCGAACGGCGTGTACCGCGAGGTGGCATCCATGTACGATCCGCATAACGTTTTGGACGGGGACGCACTTCATCTAACACTTCATCAAGATTTTGCTCATTTTCTTTTTTAACAGGAAAAGGCAAATTGACTAATGGTTTTTTCTTGGGAGTATTTTGGGTGCTCATGTGATTCACTCAATAATTTATGAGCCGTATTGTACGGAAAAATGCCCTCAAGTGCGAGATCGGATTGTCAAATTGTTTAGACCTCGTTTTACGCTAAAGTCCAACATGGCTGTATTATTGGTTTAATCAGATTTTCTGACCTTGTGATAACAACCTATATCAGTCCTCAAAATACGTTAAAAATATATAAATAAAACAATCATTATTTCAATATTAAACGTATAGCAATTTAACCAAAAATTAAAAATATGCAGTTACATAAAATTATTATTTTCTATGCTATTGAAACAAATAATCTATTTTTTTACATGAACACAACTATATTTATATTCTTCAATAACTGTTCACTTTTTTTCCGTTCATATAATCGTAAAAATCAAAGAAAAAACTTATAAACACAAAATGGACATGGAGTCCCTGAATGAAAAAATCGTTACTTTATATTATGTCATCTCTTGCGTCCTTACCTGTAATTAGTCATGCCGATTCCCCTTATTTTAGCTTAAAAGATGGTGATGGCTTTAAACGCTTTTCAGTTTCTGTAGGTGCGCTACATGTTATGCCGCAAGGTAAAGCTCAAGCCTTCCAAGTGAATACAGCCATTAAGAATGGTGAAGTGTCCAAAAATGGGGACATTCAAGTTGATACCGTATTAAACAATCTAAATCCAGATGTTGACCAAGCAGGACTTGCAGCCGCCTTAAAATTTTTGGGATTTTTTACAAGCGGCAACTTACCCGCAGATCTGAGTGGCTCTTCTAAAATTAGTGGTTTAGAAAGTTGGGAAGCACAAGGAACAGGACTTGAAGCAGATGATGTTACGACATTGGGCATGATGACCAATTACTTCTTTAGCGATCATGTTTCATTTGAAATTAAAGCAGGCATTCCACCAAAAGTTGACTTACAAGGTAAAGGAAAAATTTATGCTCCTTTTTCAGCAGTTGCCACGCCACAAATTGGCAAGCTTCCTCTAGAATTTCTGAACATTGATCTTAAAAATAATATTTTTATTACCGATTTAGAAGCACATGGCCCTGCGGCTTCCGCACGTGCTTGGACACCAGCCTTTGAATTCCAATATCACTTTGGTAAAACGGGTGTAAATAAATTCCGTCCTTATGTGGGCTTAGGTGTCATATATGCATACTTCAATGCACTGGAAATTAACCCACAAATAGAACAAGACTTAATTGCGGCGGGTCACATGATTGCCAATATTAAAGAAGGCAATGCTGGAGCTTCCTTAGAAGGGAAAAAGAGTAAAGCCAATCCTCAAGTTGACCTAGAAACAACCGATGTGATTACCCCTATCGCCACTGTTGGTTTTACTTATGACTTTAATGATAAATGGTTTGCAGTCGGTTCAGTGTCGTATGCGCACATGAAAAATGAAACTACAATTACGGTCACAGATGCAACTCATGGTGAGTTAATTCGATCTCAAGCCGATATTGAAATTAACCCATTATTGGTTTATGCAGGCGTTGGTATTCGCTTCTAAGTTTTTATTGATTAAAAGATGATTTCAAATCGTCTTTTTTATCTGACTCAAATTTTCTATAACTTAATTTTATCGTTTGTTTAAATTTTATTTAATCGCTTCCCTATTCATAATCTAATAACATAGCGACATTAGATTTACATCATGGATGAGTTATGTCAGATACACGTTTTTCCAAACCTCTTATTTACATGTTAATTGGAAGCGCGCTCATTCTGGCGTTATCACTGGGTGTACGTCATGCCTTTGGTCTATATCTGGTTCCAATGAGTCATGAATTTGGTTGGGGGCATAATGTCTTCAGTCTTGCCATTGCCATGCAGAACTTAGTTTGGGGCGCTGTACAACCCATCACAGGGGCATTTGCTGACAAATATGGTAGTAAAATTGTCGTTGCTGTGGGCGGTGCTTTATATAGTTTAGGCTTATTGCTGATGGCCTTCAGCTCCACAGGCTTACTGTTAAATTTAAGTGTCGGTTTAATTCTGGGGTTAGCGTTATCTGCAACCTCATTTCCTGTTTTACTCTCAGCCGTTGGACGTGCAGCCCACCCAGATAAACGTAGCCTTGCCATGGGTATTGCCAGTGCAGCAGGCTCTTTTGGGCAGTTTATTATGCTGCCTTCGACCTTATTGCTGTTACAAAACATTGGTTGGTCAGCAGCCTTAGTGGTCAGTTCAATTTTAATTGCCTTGATTATCCCATTGGCATGGATGTTAAAAGCACCAATGTATGTCGCTCCGCATACCTCGGCTCATAGTAATAAAGCCAGTTTAAGCTTTAAACAGATCTTGGTTATTGTCAAAAATCATCAGCCGTTTTGGTTCTTGGCCTTGGGTTTTTTTGTTTGTGGTTTCCAAGTGGTTTTTATTGGCATACATTTACCCGGTTATTTGATCGATCATGGTTTTAATGCCACCACAGGTACAATTTTCCTTGCCTTGGTCGGTTTGTTTAATATTGTCGGAACATATAGTGCGGGTTGGCTCGGTGGAAAATACTCCAAGCCACATCTACTCATGTGGTTATATGGTCTCCGTGGCATTACCATTATTACTTTTCTACTGTTGCCTTTGAGCGTTTGGACAGTTTACGCTTTTGGTGTCATCATGGGCTTATTGTGGTTGTCTACCGTACCGCTGACCAACGGCATTGTGGCCAATATGTTTGGGGTTAAATACCTCTCCATGCTCAGTGGTCTAATCTTTTTTACTCATCAAATCGGTTCATTTTTTGGTGGCTGGCTAGGTGGTGTCAATCATGATATGGCTGGCAACTATAATGCAGTTTGGATGTTTTCAATCGCGTTGAGTTTACTGGGTGTACTGGTACATTTCTTTGTCAATGAAGAGGCCGTGATTCATGACTGATTCTCTATTCGGTTTAAAAAGCATCATTGCGCTAGCCGTTATTGGCTTACTCAGCCTTGCTATTCTGTTGTGGTTCAAAACCCCACAACTCTTTATATATTTCAATCAAGCTTTCTGCCCACATTAATGCTTCAAAATCAGCAGCTAAAACAGCAAAAAAATGACTTTATTTTGCTGTTTATATTAAAAGTTTTAAAATCATTTATTTAGATTTTTTATTCATTATTTCATAAGCTTAGCAATTCTTTTGATTTTATATTTGCATCATTTTTGATTAAATTTTTTTCACAGTAAAATAACTTGAGAAAAAAATGACCAGCCTGACCCAACTATCACAAGCCATTCATGATGCTCCTCGCTGGCATCAGGCAGAACAACTTCAAAATCCAGAAGAAATCACTATTATCCCTCTCCACGATGAAGCATTAGGTGCAGTGGTTTTCGGTTTAGATGCACGCAAAGCTCAAGCAGGTGAAACCATTCACCGACTGAAACAAGCCCTTGCTGAGCATTTAATCTTAATCTTTAAAAAGCAAAGCTTAGATGATTTTCAATACTTAGCTTTTGCCAGTTATTTTGGCTCTATTTTCCGCCCAAGCGCAGATAATCCTGTACTGGCAACACAGTCTGATACTGGCACCCCACCCGATGTGATTCCAGTCTCGAATGCTGTTGGCCAAGGCGATTACACGGGACATGGTGAACTTTCCCCGCATGCAGATCACCAATGGACACCGCAACCCTCTTTCGGCTCGTTACTCTATGCGATAGAACTTCCCGAAGATGGTGGACAAACCGCATGGTTCAATACCATTAAAGCTTATAACGCTTTAGGTAAGGACACCCAAAACCAGATTGATCAATTACAACTAATTACTTACAACCCTTTTGCCCGCTCACAAAACAATAAAGGTACGGGTGGTTATGGCGACACACCCTATTACCGTTTTAAAGATCAACCCATTATTGGACATGCTTATCCACATCCCCTAGTGCGCACTCACCCTGAATCTGGACGTAAAGCACTTTGGCTCAATACACGTTCAGAAGTAGAATTAGTCAATTATGAAGATCAGGCAGGCAATGCTTTAATTCAAAAGCTACGTGAACACTTACTCAAACCAGAGTTCCGTTATGAACATCAATGGGAGGGAGGTGATATCGTGTTTTGGGATAACCAAGTCACCCTTCACTCACGACAACCATTCCCTTCAGATCAGCGTCGTTTACTTAAACGCATTAGTTTGGCTGGTGGGCGACCTTTCTAATCCTTTTCCTTTCATTACAGAATGGGCATCTTAGAAGAATAAAAACAACTTAACCTCAAGATGCCCTGATCTAATTACAAGCAAAGCCAATCTGAATATCTCACCTCAGGATAAGTTAATTTTTATGATTCATAAAAAAAACCCGCAAGCATTTACTTACGGGTTTTCAATTTAAGACTTAAATCAGACTTAGAATAAACGGTTCATACCATTTAAAGTTGCAACACGGTACGCTTCTGCCATCGTTGGATAGTTGAACGTGGTTTCAACAAAATACTTAATTGTATTGTTACCACTATTCATCACTGCTTGACCAATGTGAATAATTTCTGAAGCATTATTCCCAAAGCAATGCACACCTAGAATTTCCAAAGTGTCACGGTTGAATAAAATTTTCAATTCACCGACAGTATCCCCAGTAATTTGTGCACGGGCCAAATGACGGAAAGATGCTTGACCGACTTCATAAGGAATTTTTTCTTCAGTCAATTGTTGTTCAGTTTTACCAATAGAAGAAATTTCTGGAATGGTATAAATACCCGTCGGAATGTCTGTTACAGGTTTAACGCCTTCTTCACCACTCATATTTGCACCTGCGCAACGACCTTGGTCATAAGCAGCAGAAGCAAGGGATGGCCAACCAATTACGTCACCCGCAGCGTAAATATTTTCCACTTCAGTTTGGTATTGATCATTCACCGTAATTTGACCACGGCTGTTTGGCGTAATACCAACATTTTCCAGACCCAAACCATCGGTATTACCCGAACGACCGTTACACCATAAAATAGCATCGGCTTTAATTTTCTTACCACTTTGTAAATACATGACCACGTGATCATCAAATGTTTCAAGGTGATCAATTTGTTCGTTATGACGAATCAATACCCCTTGTTCACGCAAACGGTAAGACAAGGCATCTGAAATTTCATCATCAAGATAACTTAACAATTTAGGCTGAGTATTGATCAAATCTACTTTATGGTCGAGTCCAATAAAAATCGATGCATATTCACAACCAATAACACCAGCACCATAAATGATGATTTTTTGAATTGGAAAATCCAAATCCAAAATTTTATCCGAATCAAATACACGTGGGTGATTAAAATCAAGTACAGATGGACGATATGGACGCGAACCTGTCGCAATCACCAACTGTTTAAAGATAATGGTTTCTTTAATCCCATCATCACTAAAAATCAGTACTGTGTTTTTATCTTGGATATATGCACGGCCATGATAAATATTAATTTTATTTCGGTCGTAAAAACGTGAATGTGTATCAACCTGTTGTTGAATCACTTTATGGGCATTGCGTAATACTTGCTTCATGGTGAACTGTTTCCAGTCGCCCACTTTTTGGAACATTGGATCACGTTGGTAACGGATAATACTCGATACTGTTTGACGCAATGCTTTACTTGGAATAGTACCCACATGCGTACAGTTACCACCTAACTGCTCACGCATATCAATAATTGCAACACGCTTGCCTGATTTAGCAAGTTTCATTGCCGCGCCTTCACCAGCAGGGCCTGAACCGAGAACTACCGCATCGTATTTAACGAAAGTTCCGCTAACGACCTCTTTTTTACGTGGCATTCAACGCTCCTTTAATCAATTCTGTCGCCAATCTTCTGCATATTATGACTGAAACACAACTCATTTGGTGTATTTACCTAGCATATATTGCATGATAACCACATTTATTAAATGAATACCGTTTTCACCCTATTTAGACTCAAATTCGCTATAATAAAAGAGCTTTTTTTAGCATCTCCCCGTCTAAAACAGTGGAAAAGTTGACTATGTCTGAAAACCGTAAACCTGAACAGGGTGTTAAACTTCGTGGCGCAGAAAAGGTCGCTCGTATACCTGTAAAAGTTATACCTACGGTTGAAACGCCACGTAAACCGGATTGGATTCGCGTCAAAATGGCGGCTCCAGATGAAGTTCAACGCATTAAAACCACTTTACGCGCACAAAAATTACATACCGTTTGTGAAGAGGCAGCTTGCCCGAACTTACCTGAATGTTTCGGTGGTGGTACAGCAACCTTCATGATCATGGGTGATATCTGTACCCGTCGTTGCCCGTTCTGTGACGTTGCACATGGTCGCCCAAATAAATTAGACCCTGATGAACCGCGCCATATGGCTGAAACCATTGCCAATCTTAAATTGAAATATGCGGTCATTACTTCGGTAGACCGCGATGATTTACTCGATGGCGGTGCACAACATTTTGTCGATTGTATTCAAGAAGCACGTGCCCTTAGTCCAACAACCTTATTAGAAATTTTAGTACCCGATTTCCGTGGTCGTATGGATATTGCGCTGCGTATTATGACCGAATGTCCGCCAGACGTATTCAACCATAATATTGAAACCGTGCCACGTTTGTATAAGGCAATGCGTCCAGGTTCAGATTATCAGCATTCCCTGAACTTACTGAAAATGTTTAAAGAATACTGCCCTGATGTTCCAACAAAATGTGGTTTGATGGTTGGTCTAGGTGAAACTGAAGAAGAAGTTCTGGCACTGCTCGATGACCTTCGCGCACATAATGTGGACTACATCACCATCGGTCAGTATTTACAACCGTCTAAACAGCATGCACCGCTTGACCGTTTTGTAACCCCTGAAGAATTTGAACGCTATACCGCACACGGTCAAAAACTCGGTTTCAAAAATATTTGGGCTGCACCTATGGTGCGTTCAAGCTACTTTGCTGATCGTCAATATTATGGTGAGCCCGTTCCAGCGGTACGTCGCAAAGCCGATCCTGCGAAAAAAATTGCCATACAAACCATCGAAGCTTAATTTGTACCAGATTAAAAAATAAGCAAAATCACCGATGCCAATCTAATTCATTTAGGTTGGCATTTTTTTAAGACTAAAAAAATGCCCAGATATAAAAAATCCCCTATTCAAATAGAGGATTTTTTGAACAACTATAGACTAAGCTGCTTGACTCGGCACACCACTATGGAAGCGAAATAAATCATCTGGACTTAAAATCAGATTTTTTTCAACTTCACGAAAGTGCGCAATACGCTGCTGAATATCCTCTTTAGGATTTTTTAACTTTGACGTTTGAGCAACATCCAATGCCAATGCCAAATAATCTTCAAAGTGACGAGATTCAGACTTGAGAAGGTAGCGGTAGTATTTACCTAAGTCTTGATCTACCAGCGGTGCGAGTGCATAGAAACGCTCGCATGAACGTGCTTCCACAAAAGCGCCAATAATCATAATGTCAATTAAAGCTTCAGGCTCATAAGTACGGACTTCTTTACGTAGTCCACCCGCATAACGACCTGCACTAATCGATTGCCACTCCTGCCCACGCTTGGTCATCAATTCAAGCACTTGCTCATAATGCAACATTTCTTCGCGCACGAGCTGTGCCAATTTAACCTGTAAATCTGTAAAAAATGTGTAGCGAAACATCAGATTCATCGCTGTACCTGCTGCTTTTTTTTCACAATTGGCATGATCTTGCATAAGTAACTCTAAGTTATTCAGCGCTTCATCGAGCCATGCTTGAGGTGTTTCACATCCCAAGAAGCCCAAAACTGGCTTCATGAGATCATCATAATTTATTAATGACATAATTCTAAAAACTTATCTTGCTGCTTTAATAACAGCTTTCATTTGTTGAACGGCTTGAGCCAAACCCACAAATACTGCATCGGCAATAATAGAATGACCAATATTGAGTTCATGAATTTGTGCAATTTGTGCAATAGGCGTGACATTTTCAAGGTTTAAACCATGTCCTGCATTTACCACTAAACCTTTGGCTGCTGCATATTCTGCACCCTGAACAATACGCTCAAGTTCATGTTGCTGTGCTTCAACTGTTGTTGCATCCGCATAAGCACCAGTATGCAATTCAATGGTTGGTGCGCCACAAGCAATCGCCGCATCAATTTGTGCAATATCCGCATCAATAAACAAAGACACATCACAACCAATTGCCGTTAAGGCTTGTGTCGCTGCTTTGACTTCTTCAAAGTGCCCCAACACATCCAAACCGCCTTCGGTGGTGACTTCTTGGCGTTTTTCTGGAACCAAGCAAACATGTTGCGGCTTAATTTCTTTGGCAAATTCCACCATTTCAGCGGTCACAGCCATTTCCAGATTCATATGCGTTTTCAATAACGGCCGCATACGACGGACATCATCATCTTGAATATGACGACGATCTTCACGTAAATGTAAGGTAATTCCTTCTGCGCCCGCTTGTTCACACATCAATGCAGCATTCACTGGATCTGGATAAGTGGTTCCGCGCGCTTGTCGCAATGTCGCCACATGGTCAATATTTACACCAAGCAATGCAGCCATAACAGTTACCTAACGATGATTAAAATTGAGATTAAGATTGGGATTGAGTATTTTGAATCCACAATTGCCGGCTTTTAAGCGGTCGATCTCCCAAAAGAGAGCTGATCATCTGCCGATACAGTTGAGCCAACAATTGTAACTGCTCTCGGTTAAAATCCCTACCCTTTTCATAATCACGCATTGAGAGAATTTGCTCCCCCGTTAAGGTTGCACGTGATTGCTGTGCTGTCGGAATAAAACCATCATTGAGCTGAAATAAATAATGTTGTGCTGCTTGAATATCATGTTGCTGAGCATCAGTCGTAAAGTCGAGTGCATAACCGAGTTCTTCTAAAAGCGCATGTTCAAATTGACGTAAAATTTGTCTAAGAAAAAGATTGGGATTTTCCTGCTGTGCCAGCAATTGTAACTGTTGTAAAGTTTGATGATAAAGCACAAAAGTCTGTGGCATTTCCACTTCGGCTGGACATAAACGAAGAATGACTTCATTCAAATAAAATCCAGAAAAAAACGCATCACCAAAGAAAAAAACGGGCTGATTGACAATTTCAAGTTTGGTAAAATTTTTAAGATCCGACTTACCCGATGCCTGCAAACAAATCGGTTGATATTGTGGCGGTGGAGTTTGTCTTAAAATACCATCGATACGCCCATGCTCTTGGGTAAACAAATGCACAATATGGCTTCGTTCTCGATATTTACGATGATGGATTAAATAGCCATGCAATATTTCATTGCGCATGAATAATAAAATCTAATCTTTTTTCTTTTTAGAGTCTGTATCGGTATCTTCGTCATCACCATCTGGAATGACAGCACCCACAACAGCAGCAGTGCCTTTCACTACACCCTTCGTGGTTTTATAAGCAATTTTTACAGGAACAGTAACAAGTTTATGAATACAGCCTTGCAGGAATAAAACACATGCTATAACTGCCAATACTTTCATCATTACTCTTCCTATAAAAAATTACCGAATAAAATTTAGATGTCGCTATAACCTAAACTTTTCAATGCACGTTCGTCATCAGACCAACCGCCTTTCACTTTCACCCAAAGTGTCAGCATGATCTTTTGTTCAAACATTTTTTCCATATCAGCACGTGCATCCATACCGATTTTTTTCAGCTTCGCACCTTTTTCACCAATCACAATGGCCTTTTGACCTTGGCGATCCACAAAAATAGTCGCATCGATATAAGTACATGCTGCTTTTGGGCGACCTGTTTTTTCATTAATCGTGGCTTCTTCAGTCTTGAATGACTCAATTTGCACGGTTAAATCATACGGCAATTCCTCACCCAATTGACGCATAATTTTTTCACGAATCACTTCAGAAGCAAGGAAACGCTCTGAACGGTCAGTAATTTGATCTAGCGCATATAAAGGTGGCTGGAACGGCAAGTAACGTTCAATCGTGTCACGTAAATGATCTAAATTCGCACCACGAAGTGCAGAAACAGGAACAATTTCGGCAAAATTCATTAATTTTGCGCGCTCTTGAATCAACGGTAATGCATGGTTTTTATTTTCAAGTGTATCAATTTTATTGATGACCAGAATCACTGGCATTTCAGCATTCTTCAGTTTTTCCAAAACGAGCTCATCATTTTGAGTCCATTTATCAGCATCCAGAACAAACAATACCAAGTTGACATCACGCAATGCCGAACTTGCTGCACGGTTCATCATTTTATTGATGGCACGGACTTCTTTTTTATGCATCCCTGGTGTATCAACAAATACAGCCTGAGATTTTTCACGTGTATCAATCCCCACAATTTTATGACGTGTGGTTTGTGGTTTACGTGAAGTAATCGAAAGTTTCTGACCCAAAATATGATTCATTAACGTTGATTTACCAACGTTTGGTCGTCCAACAATGGCAACAAATCCACTTTTAAAATCTGTTGGAATCGTTGTCCCTTGTGAACTAAAAAAATCATTAATTAGGTCATTGCCGTTGCTTTGCGGCTCGTGATCAGCATCGTTGTGATCAGAATGTGTAGTCATTTAAGCTACTGCTCCAATTGTTTTAAAATATCTGCCGCTACTGCTTGTTCAGCAAAGCGACGACTTGATCCTTCACCATACAACACAGGTAAGCCATCAATAATACATTCCACTTTGAAATGCTGATTGGGAGCATCACCTTGAATATCCACCACATCGTAAACAGGAAGTGGCTTTTTACGTGCTTGTAAATATTCTTGTAAGCGTGATTTAGGATCTTTGAGTTGGTCTGTAGGCTCAATATGGTCTAAATATGGTACATACCATTTTAGTACAATCGCTTGCAGGACTTTTAAATCATTACAATCGACATAAATTGCACCAATAATCGCTTCTACAGTATCAGCAAGAATAGATTCTCGATGATGTCCACCCGATTTCAACTCACCTGTGCTTAAGATCAAACATGGGCCAAGTTTCAAATCGTTTGCAATTTTACCTAATGCCTCTTGGCGAACCAATGTGGCGCGCATACGCGTTAAACGTCCTTCATTTTCATGAGGGTAGGCTTGATACAAATAATGGGCAATGATCATGCCTAACAATGAATCACCTAAAAACTCTAGACGTTCATAGTTAGATTTATGACTAACCGATCGATGTGTCAGTGCAAGCTGCAATAATTCAGGTTGTTTGAACTGATAACCGATACGGCTGACTAAGTGCATATCACTTAGTTTGGACTGACCTTTGATCAAAACTTTTCTCGAACTTTAACACTAAATCTATATTGAGTAAGAAAGGCTTTCTTATCTCATAATCTTTTTTCACTTGTAGCCCATCAGTATTCATGACTTGCGCAATATCTTTAAACTTGATATCACGTATCCCATTCATGTCGAAACGCTGCGCTATCTTAGATTCAAATTCAGAAGGTGAAATATCTTTTGGACTACTTTGCAGCAACTCTGCAATCTGACCATCTATCACTCGATCATCCCAATAGGGTGCCCAAACAGCAATCACAATTTTTGCTAAAAAAGCAAAACCAATAATTGCAATTAAAACCCCAATATATGATGCACCTTGTTGATTTCTAGGCATTTGTTATTTTTCCAATCATGCTCAATCAATTTTACCGTTACGACTAAATGACGGCAATTTAAACCCAGGCTCTTTATGCATCCAAATATAGAATGCACGACCTGTTAAGTTTTCCTCTGGTACAAAGCCCCAAAAACGACTGTCAGCACTTTGATCGCGATTATCCCCCATCGCAAAGTAGTGACCTTTTGGAACTTTGACTTCCCAATATAAACCATTTTCAGCCGAGTATTTACCATTTTCAAGATAATTGATAAATGGCGCTTGGCGTGCAACATTCACACCCTCAAGCTCACGCATCGTAAAGGTATGCTTACCCAGTGTTTCTTTATGATAAATCGATGTTGGTGTATCTAAAATATCTTTTTCACGACTAAATTCAACAGGAACTTTAGCAACTTTCTGTCCATTAATGGTCAATTGACCGTGATCATAAACAATATGATCCCCTGGCAAACCCACTACACGTTTAATATAACTAATAGTCGGTTGTGGTGGATAACGAAAGACGATGACATCCCCACGCTCTGGCTCACTGACATCAATCACTTTTTTATTCACGATCGGTAAACGTACACCATATTGATATTTATTGACCAAAATAAAATCACCTGTTTCTAAAGTCGGCACCATAGAATCGGATGGAATATTAAACGGCTCATATAAAAATGAACGTAAGATCAGGACGACAGCCAACACCGGCCAAAAGTCATACGCCCATGTGATAATGAAGTTTTCATTACCCTTGCCTAGAGTTTGTCTTTGCTTAAAAACAAACTTATCCAACAACCACACCAAAAAGAAAATTAATGTCGCTGGTACAAGGATTAAATTAAAATCAAAATCCATGGGTTTATATCCTCAACCTTATTATCTGTCGACTTTCAATACAGCCAAGAACGCTTCTTGTGGGATTTCAACACTACCCACTTGCTTCATGCGTTTCTTACCTTCTTTTTGCTTAGACAATAGTTTCTTCTTACGTGAAACGTCACCACCATAACACTTCGCCAATACGTTTTTACGCATGGCTTTCACTGTAGAACGCGCAATAATTTGTGCGCCAATAGCAGCCTGAATAGCGACATCAAACATTTGACGTGGAATCAACTCTTTCATTTTTTCCACCAGTGCAATACCACGGTGACGCGCATCATTACGATGACAAATCATGGCCAAAGCATCTACTTTTTCACCATTGATCAGAATATCAACTTTGACCAATGACGAACTTTCAAAACGTACAAAGCTATAATCTAAAGATGCAAACCCACGCGAACATGATTTCAGGCGGTCAAAAAAGTCCATCACAACTTCAGCCATCGGAATTTCAAAGGTCAAAGACACTTGATTGCCCAAGAATTTCATCTCTTTTTGGATACCACGACGTTCAATACATAACGTCATGACATTACCTAAATACTCTTGTGGTACTAAAATATGGCATTCAGCAATCGGTTCACGTAAATCTTCAACCATCGAGCCATCTGGCATTTTTGATGGGCTGTCGATATAAATCGTTTCACCATTTTTCATTAATGATTCGTAAATTACAGTCGGTGCAGACGTAATAAGGTCTAAATCATATTCTCGTTCTAAGCGTTCTTGTACGATTTCCATATGCAGCATGCCTAAAAAGCCACAACGGAAACCAAAACCTAAAGCATCAGAGCTTTCAGGTTCAAAGAATAAAGCAGAGTCATTAATTTGTAGTTTATGTAATGCTTCACGGAATGGTTCAAAATCACTGGCATCAATCGGGAAAAGACCTGCATAAACCTGCGGTTTAACTTTTTTGAATCCAGGTAAAATAGCAACATCTGGCGTGGTTGACAGCGTTAAAGTATCACCCACTGGCGCACCAAAAATGTCTTTAATCCCAGCAATCACAAAACCAACTTCACCGGCTTCCAACATACCCGTTTCAGTATGTTTAGGGTTAAAGATCCCTACAGAAGTCACAATATGGGTTTGACCTGTCGATTTTACCAACATCTTGTCGCCCTTACGGATACGACCATGTTTGATACGAACTAAAGATACAACGCCTAAATAGTTGTCGAACCAAGAGTCAACAATTAAGGCCTGTAATGCTGCGTCACGATCACCCACCGGTGGAGGAATTACATTGACTAGCGTTTCTAAAACACCTTCAACACCTAAACCTGTTTTTGCCGAACAGGTTGGTGCATCTGTTGCTTCAATGCCAATAATTTCTTCAATTTCATGAATGACACGCTCAGGTTCAGCTTGAGGTAAGTCAATTTTGTTCAAGACAGGAAGAACTTCCAATCCTTGTTCAATTGCAGTATAGCAGTTAGCCACCGATTGCGCTTCTACACCCTGTGCAGCATCGACAACAAGTAATGCACCTTCACACGCAGCCAATGAACGCGACACTTCATAAGAGAAGTCAACGTGTCCTGGAGTATCAATAAAGTTAAGTTGATACTCTTCACCATTGGGATGGGTATAATAAAGCGTGACTGAAGCTGCTTTAATGGTAATACCACGCTCACGCTCAATATCCATAGAATCAAGAACTTGAGCTTGCATTTCACGAGCTTGCAGACCACCACAGGTTTGAATAAAGCGATCGGCAAGCGTCGATTTACCATGATCGATATGCGCAATAATCGAAAAATTTCGTATATTGTTGATATTAACTGACTTTTTAGCAACTGCCATAAACTACTCTAAATCAAAACACACAATCACATACTTATAAATGAACACAGTATTTATGACGTGCAAAAAAGGATATTCCGAAGATGTTGCACAGTATAAGCAGTAGATAGTCAAAAATACATAGAGCTTTTAAAAATAGTCCGATTCTTCTACAAAAGTATCCCACAAATTATACCCATCAAAGTATGGATGGCTAAATCGCAGGACATCTATTGAATCCAAGCTTTTTGATTTTAATTCAAATCGAGTTAGCTACTCATTTTTCAAATCAATATGGGTAAAATCTAAGGGATTAATATCCACAGCCAGCGGTTGATAAGCTTGAGTAAATGTCGGAGACATTCTTTTTGGTCGACCAGTTGCAATTTCGACACAAGCCCATTTGGTATTTCCTGAAAATAAAACAGCCTGATCTTGCGGGCGATAGAAAACATATTGGCGGAATGAATACAGTGCATTAATCTCATTCAACCATGTTCTTAAAATAATTGTTTCGCCTTCAAACGCAGCCTTACGATATTGCACATGATGCTCCACAGCCACCATCGCATGCTTCAATTCAAGATATTCCTGCAACCCCAAACCTAAGGAATCAATATGTGCCGTGGCAACTTCCTGCATCCATTGCATATAGACGACATTATTGACATGCCCCAAACGATCAATATGTTCTGCTTGAACGGTCATTTCTAAATCAAAAACTGTACTCATCTATTTTTACGATCCTTACTCTTTGGAAAATTTCGTTCAAGCTAAACAGTCTACGTAATTTTGAGATCGAGTAAAATTGCAAAATATAAAAAAACCACTCATTTTTAGAGTGGTTTTAAGCTGTAGCAATTCCAAATCAGAACACACATGCTGTTATTCAATACGCATGCCCAACATTGCATGTTGATCTTGACGAATAATCGAAACACGGGCAATTGAACCTTTCTTCAATTCAGAAACAGACTTAATAAAATCATCACTATTGAGAATGGTTTTATTATTAATTTGAGTAATGATATCCCCTGCGATCATGCGTGATTGCGCAGCAATCCCTCCTAACTTCACTTCTTGTACCAGAATCCCGCCCTTAACATCCAGCTGTGATTGCTCATTGGCTGTTAAATTACGAATCGTGACCCCTAAAACAGGCCCTTTTTGTTGCGCTGTTTGTTCTGCTTTTGCAGGAGTATCATCTGGAGCTGTGGTTAATGTGGCTGAAATATTACGTATTTTATCATCACGTAGAACTTGTAACTGAATGACTTGATTTGGCAAAGTTCGATTTAAATAATTCAATAAATCAGATGTTCTTGAAATTGCTGAACCATTATATTTTAAGATCACATCACCTGACTTAAAGCCAGCTTTAGCTGCGGGTGAGTTTGGCGTCACTTGTGTAACCAATGAACCTTCTGGTTTTGGTAAATTATAAGATTCAGCAAGGTTACGATCGATATCTTGCAGCATCACACCTAAGTATGAACGCGTGACCTTACCATTCTTTTTCAATTGGTCTGCGACATCCATCGCCACATCAATCGGAATGGAAAAAGACAAGCCCATATATCCGCCAGTTCCACTAAAGATTCGTGAATTGACCCCAACCACTTCACCATTTTGGTTAAACAATGGGCCACCTGAATTCCCCGGATTCAAAGCAACGTCAGTTTGAATAAACGGTACGGAAGTTTCACCCATCATGTTACGCATTTTGGCACTGACAATGCCGGCAGAAGCAGAATAATCAAAACCAAATGGCGAACCAATGGCAAGTACAGGTTCTCCTACTCGAAGTCGATCAACACTGCCCGTCCGTAATTCAGGAAAATTTGAACCCTTTACTTTAAGGAGCGCAACATCTGTACGTTCATCACTGCCAACCACTGTCGCATCAATTTCACGACGATCGCTTAACATAATGGTGACTTTTGATGCATCTTCCACCACATGATGATTAGTTAACAAATAACCATCCTTGCTAATGAAGAATGCACTGCCATACGCTGTTTTTTCTTGTGGTGCTTTGGGTTGCGGAATAACCACTTGATTCCCAAAGAAACGACGCAAAATTTCAGGAACTTGCTGCTGTAATAATTCTTCCTGTGTCATTTTTTTAACGACATTTACACTCACAACAGCAGGACTCACTTGCTCAACTAAATTAGAAAAGTCGACTGTAGATGCTGCTTGTGTTTGCACCGCTGCCATTGTAAAAACAGCAGCATATATTCCTTTTTGTACATAGCGATTTTTCATGTAAAGCATGTGCTCCATTGCGTTATAAATGTCTGTAAATAGTTTTTAGCATAAAAATTGTCTATCTTAAGTAATAATATGTTTGATTATATTTGTATAAACAACAGCTTAAAGATTGCTTAAAATTGTGTTGGCTTATTGCTTTTTCTCATCATACATTAGCATATTAGCTCTTGTTTTTTGATCAAAAAAGCGTTGTCATTAGCAAACTTTTTTTCAAATTAGCTGATGGACATGTCTAATTTAAACTTAACGCATCATTTTGATGTGATCATTGTGGGAAGTGGCGGCGCAGGTTTAAGTCTGGCTTTGTCACTTCCTGATCATTTCAACATTGCAGTTTTGGCAAAATCGGCTTTAACAGATGCAAGTACATTTTACGCGCAAGGCGGTGTGGCTGCGGTTCTAGATGAAACCGATTCAATTGAACAGCACATTGATGACACCATGATCGCAGGTGCGCACTTATGTGAACTAGAAGCAGTCAAACAAACGGTAGAGGGTGGAAAACCTTCGGTTGATTTCCTGTTAAAGCATGGCGTTCAATTCACCTTAGATGAACAAGAACAATTGCATTTAACCCGTGAAGGTGGGCATTCACAGCGACGCATTATTCATGCAGCAGATGCAACTGGTCGTGCTATTTCAACCACCTTAGTACAACGCGCTGAAGAAAAGAAAAATATTACCATTTTTGAAAACTACATTGCGATTGATCTCATTACCTCACAAAAACTGGGCTTAGAAGAGGTAAAGAATCGTGCACTCGGCTTATATGTTCTAGATGAGAAAACTGAAAAAATACACACCTTCTTAGCTCCCTCCATTGCTTTGGCCTGTGGTGGGGCGATGAAAGCCTATCTCTATACCTCAAATCCTGATATCGCAACGGGTGATGGTATTGCCATGGCATATCGAGCTGGGTGCCGTGTTGCCAATATGGAATTTAACCAGTTTCATCCAACGTGCCTTTACCATCCTCAAGCACGTTCATTTCTGATTACTGAAGCCATGCGCGGTGAAGGTGCCTATTTACGCCTTCCAGATGGTGAACGTTTCATGCTGCGTTTTGACGAACGCGCTGAACTTGCGCCACGCGACATTGTGGCACGTGCCATTGACTATGAAATTAAGCGCTTAGGGATTCGTCATGTCTGGCTCGACATTACGCATAAATCTGCTGAATTTGTCACAGAGCACTTCCCGACTCTTTATGCTCGCTTATTAGAATTGGGCATTGATATCACCAAAGAGATGATTCCTGTCGTTCCTGCCGCTCACTATACCTGTGGTGGTGTTGTGGTCGACAAACACAGTCAGACCGACCTCGAAGGACTATATGCCATTGGTGAAACCTCGTATACAGGTTTACACGGTGCGAATCGAATGGCAAGCAACTCACTTTTAGAGTGTTTTGTCTATGGGATGAGTGCGGCTAAACATATCGAAAGCCAGTTTAACTCCGACTATGTCTCACCCAATGTGCCTGCTTGGGATGATTCTCAAGTCACTAATCCAGATGAAGATGTGGTCATTTTGCAAAACTGGGATGAACTACGTCAGACCATGTGGAACTATGTCGGCATTGTTCGTACCACCAAGCGCCTAGAACGTGCTTTGCACCGTATTGAAATGCTTAAACAAGAAATTAATGAGTATTATCATGACTATCAAGTGAGTAAGAACTTGATTGAACTACGTAATTTAGTTCTGGTGTCTGAGATGATTGTACGCTGCGCCATGGAACGTAAAGAGTCACGCGGTCTACATTTTACCTTAGACTATCCTGAACTTGCCGCTGAGCTACGTAAAACCATATTACTGCCACCAAACTTTCAAACAGAAACTCCCTTGGTCAATGCAGAAACGTAAATTTAAGCGCTGATAAAATCCATAAAAAAGCCGAACATTTTTGTTCGGCTTTTTAAGTCTATATAGAATATATTTATCGCTGTGGTGGTATGGAATATGTTCCGACAACATGTGCGATTGGCTCATCTAAATCCATAGAATATAACCAGACATCACCCACAATCAGCGCTTTACCAACTTTCATTAATTGGCAAACTGCACGAATATTTTGTTCTGCTGACGGTTTTCTTAAAAAATGGATTGATAAATTGGTGGTCACCGCCAAAGCCACTATGCCTATCTCACCCAATATTGCAATATAAAGCGCATAATCGGCAGCGGTCATCATCGTTGGCCCTGACACCGTTCCGCCCGGTCGTAAATCAGCAGCACCCACATAATAAATAATGGATGCTCCTTTTTCAGTCACGGTTTCTATCTCACATTTCTCAAGACTTTGTGGAAATTCAGCCTGTAAAAAAGAAACAATCTCTGCCTTGGTACTTTTCATTTACGTTTCATCTTCATCCATGATGACTCTGAATATAAAAGAATCATTCACCTTAAGCACTGATTTTTTGATCTTTTTTTAGTCTAAAACAAGCTACTTCAGATAAGCCACAGCCTGTTCAAACACCTGTTCAGGCGTTTGAGTTGCATCTAGCCGTTTCATGCGCTCAGGATACTGTTCAAATAATTCCTGATAACCTGCTCTGACTTTTTCGAAAAAAGTGACTTTTTCTTGTTCAAAACGATCCAATGCACCACGCTCTCTTGCACGGGTCATCCCCAACTCAATTGGTGCATCAAGCCAGAAAGTAATATTTGGCATATGCGAAACAAAATTTTGATTCAACACATTCAGTTTTTCACGGCTTAAGCCTCGACCTGCACATTGATAAGCAAAACTGGCATCGGTAAAACGATCACATAGCACAGTTTTCCCTGCCACTAAGGCGGGTATAATCACTTGTTGTAAATGTTGTGCACGTGCGGCATACATTAAAAGCAGCTCAGTATCATTGGACATACTTTCTTCATGATTGACCGACAGCAACAGCGAACGGATTTGTTCTGCCATCGGTGTCCCACCCGGCTCACGCGTCAACAGCACCGCTTGACCTTGCTGTTCTAAATATTCATAAATTTTACGAATGAGTGTGGTTTTCCCGACACCTTCAGTGCCTTCAAAACTAATAAACATCCATCATTCCTTCTTCAATTTTAAAACGGATAAGTAATCCTGCACTGCACGATTATGCTCATCTAAACTTGCCGTAAATGTATGTCCGCCATTGCCCGTTGCCACAAAGTAAATATTATTTGAGCTATCTGGATGCATGGCTGCTTCAATTGCTTTTTGACTTGGTAACGCAATTGGGGTTGGCGGTAAGCCATTAATGGTATAGGTATTATAGGCGGTAGGTGTACGTAAATCTGTACGGGTGATATTGCCATTATAACGATCCCCCATACCATAAATTACGGTAGGGTCAGTTTGTAGACGCATGCCCATTTTTAAACGGCGCACAAACACGCCAGAAACTTGTTCTAGCTCACGATCAAGACTGGTTTCTTTTTCAATAATTGAAGCCATAATTAGGGCTTCATATTTATCTTTGTACGGTAAATCAGCTGCACGATTTGCCCATGCTGCATCCAATGCTTTCATTTGACGGTGATATAAATCAGTCAAAATCTTTTTATCTGTTTCACCTTTGGCAAAGAAATAGGTATCTGGCGCAAACAACCCTTCAGGATGACTAAACGGAATATTTAAGGCTTTCAGCATTTGATCTTGAGGAAGATTCAAAACTTCTTTCGTGACTAAATCATCTTTTTTTAAGCTTTCAATCAACTGTTTAAACGTCGTGCCTTCAATCACCAAAATACGATTCATTTGTGCATTTTCAGAATTCGACAGCATCTCCATGACTTGACGCACTGACATTCCTGCATGAACTTCATAAACACCCGCTTTTAAGGTGTCATGAATCATAATTTTTTGATAAAGCTTTAGAATAATTGGAAAACTGATTTTATCTTCTTTGGCTAAACGATCAATAAAACCTGAATAAGTGCCACCTGCTCCAATCGCGAGCATCTGTTTTTTGCCTTCAATAGGATAGGACTTAAATAAACTTGACCATAGGATGATTGAAGCCAGCACAATAAGACCGACAATGAAAATAACCAAGCCTTTCAAAGGAAATACTTTTGCTGCTTTCTTTTTTGATTTTTGCTTTGTGGTGGACATATTAACGAATCTGATTCAATTGAAGGATATTAAAGAGTTCAATACAGGCTTGAACATTCAAAGGTCGCTGCTGAAATTCAGTCACGACTTTCATTGGACTTAAGGCATTACAGAAAAACAGACTTTCAAATTTTGAAATTTCTTCCAGATCAATAAAGCGCTGTTCGCATGCAATTCCCTGTTGCTGCATACGAGATAAAATCTCGGCACGCATCACACCATGCACACCATTATAACGAAGTTCTGGGGTAATCCATGTATTGTTTAAACGAATGAAGCAATTACTGCTGACGCCTTCAACCACCGAACCTTGTACATCAGTGACCAATGCTTCAGTCCAGCCTTTCTGATCTGCCTCATGTTTTAACAAAACTTGTTCCAACCGATTCAGACTTTTTAAACCAACCAAACTGGGCATGGTTAAACCTAAAACTTGTTGTAATAGACCCGATTTAATTTTTTCAACTTGAAAATCATCCACCGCTTTGGGATAAAAAAATACCCATACATCAGCAGGATGATCAGGCAAGCTATAACCACGCTGACCATCACCACGACTAATCACAATTTTAAGTGTGCCATTCACGGTTAAATATTGCTGTTGCAGTAAAACTAAACTTTTTTGAATTAACTTTAAATCGGCTTGTAACAGCAGACGTTCGCAACTTAAACCTAACCGTGCCATATGCAAATGTTCAAGTTCAATTTTGCCATGCTTAATCCGTGCTGTACTAAAACAACCATCACCATAATGAAAAGCACGATCCAATAATGTGACCTCGCTTATTTCCTGCGCATTCTTAAAACTGAGCATTTCAAAACATCCTGTGAATGATGACCTAGTTTAAGAACAGCTTAATCTGTTTAATATCTCTTTTATTCATATAAAGTTCATTTTTTATTATTTTTTACGCATAAAAGATAGCGCTATTCTCAGCCCATGTTCCAAACATCTAAAAATTATTGAGGAAAACACATGCGCTTTTCAAAATTAAAACTTGGGATCGTTGCTGCACTGCTTTCTGTTTCATCATTGAATGTTGTAGCCAAAGATTTCTTAAACGTGTCCTATGATCCAACCCGTGAACTTTATGAAAACTTCAATAAAGAGTTCGGTACATATTGGAAAAAATCGACTGGACAAGAGCTTAATTTCAAACAATCACACGGTGGTTCAGGTAAACAAGCGCGTGCAGTGATTGATGGTTTAGATGCAGATGTTGTCACACTGGCTTTAGCAGCAGACATTGATGCGATTGCAGAAAAAACCAATTTACTCCCTAAAGATTGGCAAAAAAAATTCCCACAAAATTCAACCCCATATACCTCAACCATTGTCTTCTTGGTGCGTAAAGACAACCCTAAAAAGATCAAGGATTGGGGTGATTTAGTTAAACCGGGCGTCGAAATTGTGACCCCAAACCCAAAAACTTCCGGCGGTGCACGTTGGAACTATTTGGCAGCTTGGGCTTGGGCTAAACACCAACCGGGTGGTAATGAAGCAAAAGCACATGACTTTGTACGTCAAATTTATAAACAAACTAAAGTTTTGGACTCAGGTGCTCGCGGTTCAACCACAACCTTTGCTGAACGCGGTATTGGCGATGTATTACTGGCTTGGGAAAATGAAGCCTACTTAGCTGTCCGCGAACAACCGGGTAAATTCCAAATTATTACGCCTTCTTTATCTATTTTAGCTGAGCCACCCGTGGCAATTGTTGAAAAAAATGTTCAGAAAGATGGCAATGCCAATGTTGCAAAAGCTTATTTGAATTTCTTGTATTCACCTCTTGGTCAAGACATTGCAGCCAAAAATTATTACCGTCCACGTAATGCAGCAGTGTTGAAAAAATACAGCACCACATTTAAGCCATTAAAGCTGGTGACTATTGATAAAGAATTTGGTGGATGGAGCAAAGTGCAGAAAAAACACTTCGAAACTGGCGGAATTTTCGATCAAATTGTAAAAGCAAACAATACGCAATAAGCCATTATTGATTCAACAGTATTCATTGGAGCAAAGACATGATTCATACCGTTATTGTGCCAGGCGTTGGAGGCAGTGAACCTGCCCACTGGCAATCTTGGTTACAACGACAACTCATGTCTTGCTCACGTGTACAACAGCAAGATTGGAATCAACCCATCTTGCAAGACTGGATAAGCGAATTTGTCAATACAGTGCGCCCGATCCAAAATGACATTCAAATTGTTGCACATAGTTTTGGCTGTCTCACCACAGTTGCAGCACTGGCTCAGCATCCTGAACTCAATCAAAAAATTAAAAATTTGATTTTGGTGGCTCCTGCTAATCCTGCACGTTTTGGTGAAGCTGGTTTTTCACGTGATAGCCAGCAAGATTATCAACGCTATTTTCATCAACTCAAACTTGCTGTTCCAACCACATTACTCATTAGTGAAAATGATCCTTGGTTAAATTTTGCAGATGCAAAATGCTTAGCCAAAGCATGGAAACTCAATCCGATTAATTTAGGTCAAGTCGGACATATTAATGTTGCTTCTGGCTTTGGTGCCTTTCCTGAAATCTATGATTACTTAATTTCAGAAAATGTATTGCAACACATCAATTTTACTGATGATAGCAAGTGCTTTTTTAAATTTGCAATTTGAAGTCTGCAAATTATGCTTGTGCCAATTAAACTTTTATTTTCGCTGACTTTATTGGTCAGCTTTCGCTCTTTTAAGGAGTAGTCATGTCGCAGCGATCCCGAGTGCTGCCAGGATTTGGTCTTTCCTTAGGCTTTACCCTAGCGTATTTATCATTAATTGTTCTTATTCCATTGTCCGCGGTGTTTATTAAATCATTGGGGATTGGATGGGATGGTCTATGGGAAATTCTCAGTTCAGAACGTATCCTAAAATCTTTGCAGTTAAGTTTTAGTGCTGCACTTATTGCAGCCTTAATCAATGTGGTGTTTGGTTTATTACTGGCATGGTGCTTGGTGCGTTATACCTTCCCTGGTAAACGTATTGTTGATGCATTAGTCGATTTACCTTTTGCCCTACCTACAGCAGTAGCAGGTATTGCACTCACATCTTTATATGCACCAACAGGTTGGATTGGTCAATACTTAGAACCAATTGGGATTAAAGTGGCTTATACACCTATTGGTATCACATTGGCATTGATCTTTATTGGCTTACCGTTTGTGGTGCGTACTGTACAGCCCGTTTTAAGCGATTTAGAAACTGAACTTGAAGAAGCTGCGTCAGCATTGGGTGCTAACCGTTTGCAAATTGTGACCAAAATCATTATGCCGATTTTATTTCCAGCATTACTCACCGGTTTTGCTTTGGCCTTTGCGCGCGGTGTCGGTGAATATGGTTCGGTTATTTTTATTGCGGGTAACCAACCGTTTGAAACGGAAATTGCCCCCTTGATGATTATTTCTCGTTTAGAAGAATATGATTACGCCGGTGCAACCACCATTGCCGTAGTCATGTTGGTTCTTTCATTTGCTATTTTATTCCTGATTAACTTGCTACAAGCATGGGCAAGCCGTCGTACAGGGAGAACTGCGCCATGAGCTTAATGACCAATAGCAATGCCTTAGCAGAAAAGCTGCAATCTCGTGATGCGACCCGTGAGCCCACTTGGGTACGTTACACGCTCATCACCATTGCACTGATTTTCTTTATGAGTTGCTTAATCTTACCTTTGATTTTGGTGTTCGTTGAAGCCTTTAAACAAGGTGTTGGCGTTTACTTCCAAGCGTTGGTGCATCCAGATACCTTGTCTGCGGTAAAACTGACCTTAATTACGGCGGCAATTGCTGTGCCCTTAAATGTGGTGTTTGGAGTTGCGGCAGCATGGTCTGTTGCGAAATTCAACTTCCGTGGAAAATCTCTTTTAACCACCATTATTGACATGCCATTTTCAGTTTCACCTGTAATTGCAGGTTTAATGTTGGTATTAATTTTCGGTTCTCAAGGTTGGATCGGCGGCTGGCTGATGGATCATGATATTAAAGTCCTATATGCAACACCTGCAATTGTGCTCGCCACCATTTTCATTACTGTGCCCTTTGTTGCACGTGAACTGATTCCGTTAATGGAAGCACAAGGGACAGAGGAAGAGGAAGCTGCGATTGTACTGGGTGCTTCAGGCTGGCAAACGTTCTGGAAAGTGACCTTACCAAATATTAAATGGGGTTTAATCTACGGCGTGATTCTGTGTAATGCACGTGCAATGGGTGAATTCGGTGCAGTATCTGTGGTTTCTGGACATATTCGTGGCGAAACCAATACGCTACCTTTACACGTTGAAATCCTTTATAACGAATATACTTTTAGTGCTGCATTTGCGGTGTCATCGCTGTTGGCTCTGCTCGCCATTGTGACCCTTATTTTAAAAGCATGGGTTGAGATTCGCCAAGAAAATCAAAGTAAACGTAATAAAGATGCAACAGTTTCTTAAGGAATGACATCATGAGTATTCAAGTTAAAAATATTGAAAAACACTTTGGTGCATTCCATGCACTAAATAACATTTCACTGGATTTTCCAGAAGGTCAATTGGTTGCATTACTGGGCCCTTCAGGTTGTGGGAAAACCACGCTACTGCGCATTATTGCAGGTTTAGAATCGGCAGATGGTGGTCAAGTGATCCTTGAAGGCGAAGATGCTACTGATGTGCATGTACGTGAACGTCAAGTTGGTTTTGTATTCCAACATTATGCACTTTTCCGCCACATGACTGTGTTCGAAAATATTGCTTTTGGTTTGCGTGTCCGTCCACGCGCGACTCGTCCTTCTGAGGCCGAAATTAAAAAACGTGTTACACGTTTACTTGATCTGGTTCAATTGGGCTTTTTGGCTGACCGTTTCCCTGCACAGTTATCTGGCGGACAACGTCAACGTATTGCTTTGGCGCGAGCACTCGCAGTTGAACCACGTGTGCTATTGCTGGATGAACCTTTTGGTGCCTTAGATGCTAAAGTCCGTAAAGAGCTTCGTCGCTGGTTACGTACTTTGCATGACGAATTGCATATTACTTCAATTTTTGTCACACACGATCAAGAAGAAGCGTTAGAAGTTGCGGATCAAATTATTGTGATGAATAAAGGCAATGTGGAACAAATTGGCTCACCACGTGAAGTCTATGAAAAGCCGGCAACACCTTTCGTCTTCGACTTTCTGGGTCAAGCCAATCGCTTTGAAGGTCAAAACCAGCAAGGTATTATTCACATTGGTGAAGATCGTCTTCAGTTGCCACAAGTAAAAGATGCACCACAAGGTAAAATTATTGCTTTTGCCCGTCCAAATGAACTGCACATTCATGCGACTCCACAAGAAAATGCCATCCAAGCCACTTTTTTACGTGAAATCTGGATTGCGGGTAAAGTGCTTGCCGAACTGCAAGATCGCCAAGGGAATTTAATTGAAATTTCACTTAGTTCAGATGAAGTAAAATTACATCAATTTAAACCGAATCAAACGGTGTGGTTAAGCCCAACAGCGTTACATTTATTTGCCAATGACGTTGCTTAATTGCACATCGATGGGGCAAAAAAGCCCCATTCTATTTTTAAGGTATACAGCATTATGAATTTCCAACAATTAAGAATTATTCGAGAAACTGTTAGACAAAATTTTAATTTAACGGAAGCTTCAGCAGCACTTTACACATCACAATCCGGTGTGAGTAAACATATTAAAGATTTAGAAGATGAGCTGGGTGTACAGCTATTTATTCGTAAAGGTAAACGTCTATTAGGCTTAACTGAACCGGGTCAGTCTTTGCTGGGGATTGTTGAACGGATGTTGGTTGATGCTGACAATATTAAACGCCTTGCAGATGACTTTAACCGTGTCGATGAAGGCACACTAACCATTGCCACCACACATACGCAAGCACGCTATGTATTACCGCCTATTGTGAACCAATTTAAAAAAGAGTTTCCAAAAGTTCATCTCATTTTACAACAAGCCAGCCCAGTTGAAATTACTGAAATGTTGCTTCAAGGCGAAGCTGACATTGGCATTGCAACTGAATCTTTAACCACAGAAGATAACCTTGCCAGTGTGCCTTACTATAATTGGCAACACAGCATTATCGTTCCACAAAACCATGCACTCGCCAATAAAACTGATATTACTTTAGAAGATTTAGCTCACTATCCAATTATTACTTACCATGGCGGTTTTACGGGTCGTTCAAAAATTGATAAAGCCTTTGAAGATGCCGGCATTGATGTCGATATCGTTATGTCAGCATTAGATGCCGATGTGATTAAAACCTATGTCGAACTGAATATGGGGGTTGGTATTGTCAATAATGTTGCTTACGATACTGAACGTGATTACCGTTTAAAACAAATCCCAACGGATATTTTTGGAGTCAATACCACTTGGATTGCAGTCCGTAAAGGTCATTTACTCCGCGGTTATGGTTATGAGTTTATTTCACTTTGCTCACCAGAAGCGGATATTAAAGCCCTAAAAAGAGTGGCTTACCCAGAAGATTAAAAGTCACATTATTGTTTAACATAAGGGATATAAAAATATCCCTTTTTTAATTCTAATGACCATTTTTCTTGAACGGTGTATTGATCAAAATAATGATGCATAATTTTAATGCTATCAAATATAGAGTCATTGACATTTTCTGTGCAAAAAATAGCGCGTAAGTAAAATCCAAAAGCACCTTATTTATAAACAACTTAGCGCTCTCTTTTTACGCATAAAAATATTCAGCGAACGTAAAATGTGCATATTGTTTAAAAATGCCCAAATTAAGTTCGGGGTCTATTCCATAACCTGACAGACTTAGATCATCAAATAATCCTAAATTTAAATTTTTTAGCCTGCAAATACGCTCAAGCCAATTAAACACACTTTTTCCAATAATATTTCCTGTTTATTTTTCATAAAAAACTCGACATTCAATTTCTCTATCTTTAGCTAATATCTGGCATCTATCTTGCTGTTTGAAGGCGTTCAATCCACTATAAAATTCGGTAAATTAATGAAAAAAATATTATTAAACAAAGTTTTTCTTATACTCTATTTAGTGGGACTCAGTTTTTTACTGACCAGTTGTCAAAAAGAACCTGATCAAGAAGCTGCCGCAAGCCCTTTAGCGATTGAAAAAACAACCCTCACAATCGGCTTTGTGAAATTGACCGACATGGCACCTTTAGCCATTGCTGTCGAAAAAGGCTTTTTTAAAGATGAAGGTCTGAATGTCAAACTCGAAGCACAATCTAGTTGGGGTGTGCTTTACCAGCGTGTAGAAAAAGGTGAACTAGATGCAGCCCATATGCTCGCTGCGATGCCTTTAGCATCACTCATTGATCCATCAGCACATAAAACCCCAATCATTACCCCTTTTACTCTGTCCTATAATGGTGCCGCGATTACTGTTTCAAATAATGTTTGGAATGAAATGAAAAAAAATGTTGCGATGGAACATAATCTACCCAAACATCCGATCAGTGCCAGCAGTTTAAAACCTATCATTGCTCAATATAAGCAGCAACAAAAATTGTTTAAATTAGGCATGACCTTTCCGATGGGTACACATAACTATATGCTGCGCTATTGGCTTGCTGCGGGTGGAATTCATCCAGGAACATATGATCCTGCACACAATGATACAAGTGGTCACATTGGCTCTGATGTAGATTTAACCGTTATTCCTCCACCAGAGATGGTATCAACGATGGTCGAAGGTGTAACTTCAGGCTATAGCGTAGGTGAACCATGGAATCAAAAAGCAGTTAAAAAAGGCTTTGGTGTATCGGTAATTACTTCAGATGCCATTTGGGAAAATGGTGCTGATAAAGTATTTGGTTTAACCAAAACATTTGCACAACAAAACCCAACCACGACCCTTAAATTAGTTAAAGCTTTAATCCGAGCTTCGCATTGGTTAGATGAAAACAACTATGCAAACCGTAAAGAAGCCACAGAAATTATTGCTCAAGATAATTATATCCGTGTTGATAAAGACATTATTGCCAATAGTATGACAGGTGTATTTGAGTATGAACCAGGCGATGTTCGTCCAGCAAAATCATTTCATACTTTCTTTGCTGGACAGTATGGCATCCCCTATTATTCAGATGCAGTATGGTGGTTAACCCAAATGCGTCGTTGGGGTCAAATCAGCAAGAGCCAAACAGATCAATGGTATCTAGAAACGGCTAAGCAAGCTTATCGTCCAGACATCTATACACAAGCGGCCCAAGCCTTAATTGATGAAGGGAAAATGCAAGTAACACAGTTCCCAACACTAAAAAATAATGCCTTTATAAAAGCCCCACAAACCAGCCCTCTCGACCACGTGGCTTTTGATGCTAATCAACCAAATCGCTTCTTAGCAACATTTAAAATTGGCTATAAATAAAGCCTGTTGAAATTAGGGTCTATTGGCATTTGCTGTGCAAAAAATAGCGAGTAAGTAGAATTGAATCACCAAACCCATCTACTTCTCGCTATAACCACTCGATATGACAAACTTAGACAGAGCTATGAAAAAATTTTACTCTCGCTTATATTTTTATTTGGTTATGGGCTTAACCAGTTAATATTATAAAATGTCAACAGCCCCTAGTATAAACAATGTTAAAACTCTGCTTGCCCAGATGAAACAAAACAGCATAAAGTATCAACACTGAATAAAAAATATTCAATGACAACGTGTGTAATTCAGTTTCATACACCCACGATCTAAGCAAATTTATTCTTTCATTTGGGGCTCTCTATGAAAGCTACAGCACTTTGTATAAGTATGTGCATTTTTTTGCCAACACAAGTATTTTCCGCTGCCCTTGAAACGTCTAACCAAAGTATTGCTTCATTTTTAGAATCCAACAATTACTTCGAGTTTTCAAGCGCAATTGTAGATGCCAATGTTTCAGGCAACATTTACCGACCAGAAGCTAATGATCCCACTATATTGACAGAAATTTCCACCCCAAATTTTGTCCAACAATATGTGCTTTTTAACGCAGGCTTAAAATTACAACTCCATCCCAATTGGTCTTTTGGTTTCATTTACGACCAACCCTTTGGGACAAATGTCAGTTACACTTTAGCCCCTGTTCCGACCAGCCCCTCCGATTTAATCAATGCGACTCAATTTAAATTAGACACCAAAAATCTAACCTCTCTTTTAGGTTATCAACCCAATCCTTTTTTGAATTTTTATGCAGGTTTAGGCTATCAAACCTTAACCACACAGTTAAAAATTTCGGGGCAATCATCGGGTTTATTAATTGACTATAAAGGAGACATTCAAAAAGATACTGCTCATGGTTGGCTTCTAGGAATGAGCTATCAAATTCCTGAATATGCACTTAAAACATCCCTCACTTATCGCGCTAAAATTCGACATAAACAACCCTTTAATGAACAAACGACTACCACGCCAACAATACCTCTGCTTAATTTAAGCTCAAATCAAAACACCACGATTGAAACACCTCAATCCGTCAACCTTGAGTTTCAATCTGGTATAACAGCGCATAATTTAATTTATGCTTCACTACGTTGGGTCAATTGGCAAAATTTTAAAATTGCTTCACCCTTGATCAGTTCAAGTAGTAGTAGCCCTGTCATGTTGGTGGATTATCAAAAAAACCAGTGGGCAACAACGCTAGGTCTTGCCCATGTATTAAACGATAAATGGACATCCACTATAGATATAGGGCGTGATAGCGGCATTGGTAATCCAGCTTCAACCCTAAGCCCTTCAAATGGTTTTTATAGCTTAGGTCTCGGAAGTTTTTATCAGATTCACTCTAATTTATTTATTGCAGGTGGAGTTAAATACTTCAAATTGAACAAAGCCAAAGTTCAACAAGACCCAAATGGTTCAGGCAGTTTGTTTAAACCGCTATCTTCCGTGAACAATAACCATGCCTTAGCTTATGGCATAAAAATGGGCTATCGTTTTTAACGTAAAATATTTGATCTTTAAAATAAAAAACGAGCCGAAGCTCGTTTTTTTAGAATGAGATTTTAAAATTAGAAGTGATAACTTACACCAAGTTTAGCGACTGGCATCCACTCGTATTTATTATCATTCGCAATTTTTTGCTCTTCAGCAGCAACAGCATCACCAATCAATACGCCACTACCATTTGTTAAGTCCCCATATGCAGTTAAGTTAACTTTTGGATTACCTGTGTAGTAGGCACCCACTTCACCAAATACACCAAAGCGCTCATTAATTTTTGGTGCCCAACCAAAACCTAGGTATGGTGCAATATCATTTTCATAAGCAAGATGACCTTGTACACCACCAGGGCCAGTAAAGGTTGAATTATCAACTTTAATTGAACCTTCAGAATTTTTATTACGCTTATCAAGATCATATTGGCTATCGATGTAACCTACACCAGCAGCCATATATACGCCTTGTGCCCAACGATTTCCACTCGCACCCCAAGGACGAATTTCAGCATTTAAATAGCCAACCTTATTGTCCATTTCCATATCATATTTTGTACCGTTGATTGATAAATCATCAGACCAAGAAATATCACCACCGTTATAACCCAATGCTAAACCGACATATGGGTTTGCAGTCCAAAGTAAGGCACCACCATAGCCCGTTGTCCCCACTTCAGCACGAATACCTGTTGGCACAAGTTGATTTCGATCAAATGCATAACCATCTTGTACGACTGTCTCATCAGCCATTGCTGTTCCTGCAATAGCGGTCAATACAGTTGCCGCAAGAAGCGTGTGTAAAGTCTTCATTGTATATCTCCTTAAAAAATTATTTTCATCATTAATCATGTTTTCTATATCTGGACTATAAAATAAAATTTGATTAACTTTTATTCTAATTTTGCTTAGTTTTTGTTATTTTTTGATACAATTCATTTTTGATTATTAATTTTTTATTGTTCGTTAAATAATCTGTTTTTCCTTTTTTATATCACTCCATTCACCTTTAATAATTAATTCCGATCTAAAGCGACTTTTTCATCTATTCTTGTCTCAATATAGTGTAAAATCTTGAAAATTTTTTTGGAAATGGAAGATCATGTCTCAGCTTTCAACAATCATTGAACAAGCTTTTGAAGATCGTGCAAATTTCACAGCAGCAAATTGCGCTGTAGAAATTCGTAATGCTGTAGAAGAAGCGATTGCTGGCCTAGATAACGGCACACTTCGTGTAGCTGAAAAAATCGATGGTGAATGGATTGTTCATCAATGGCTTAAAAAAGCAGTTTTGTTATCTTTCAAATTGAACGACAACAAACCAATCGAGTCTGGTGATCTTCGTTTCTATGACAAAGTAGACACTAAATTTAAAGGCTGGACTGAAGCACAATTTCAGGCTGCTGGCGTACGTGTAGTACCGCCTGCTGTTGCTCGTAAAGGCAGCTTCCAAGCTAAAAGTGTGATCTTGATGCCATCTTATGTGAACATTGGTGCCTATGTTGACGAAGGTACAATGGTTGACACATGGGCAACTGTAGGTTCGTGTGCACAAATTGGTAAAAACGTACACTTATCTGGTGGCGTAGGTATTGGTGGTGTTCTTGAGCCATTACAAGCAAACCCAACGATTATTGAAGACAACTGCTTCATCGGTGCACGTTCTGAAATCGTTGAAGGCGTGATCGTTGAAGAAGGTTCTGTCATTTCAATGGGCGTATTTATTGGTCAATCAACCAAAATTTATGACCGCGCAACTGGCGAAGTTCATTATGGTCGCGTACCTGCTGGTTCGGTTGTTGTTGCCGGTAGCCTTCCATCGAAATGTGGTACTTACAGCTTATATGCTGCGATTATCGTGAAAAAAGTTGATGCGAAAACTCGCGCTAAAACAAGCCTGAACGATTTATTACGCGAAGACTAATTTTCTATTCATTTTCTTGCGGAGCTATCGCTCCTCATCTCTACGGTCAAACATGAGCGTAGAGATTTTTGTTTTTATACTCTCTCATTTGTTTGGTGCGGTAAATTTTTGTTATGAATACTCTTCGATCTTCTACTATTCCTGTTTCTGATCCGTCTGCGGGTTTACGTATCACGGAGATTTTCTATTCATTACAAGGTGAAGCCAATGCTGCGGGCTTACCGACGGTTTTTATTCGTTTAACCGGTTGTCCTTTACGTTGTACTTACTGTGATACCACTTATTCTTTTGAAGGTGGTGAACGTCAATCTTTAGAGCAGATTATTCAAACAACGCTCGATTTTAAAACCCCTTATATTTGTGTGACTGGCGGTGAACCGCTTGCTCAACCCAATGCTCTTCCTTTAATGACACGCCTTGCCGATTTAGGCTGCGAAGTCTCTTTAGAAACCAGTGGTGCTTTAGATGTTTCTAAAGTTGACCCGCGTATTTCTAAAGTGCTTGATTTAAAAACACCCACCTCTGGTGAAGAAAAAAGAAATTTACTCAGTAATTTGGATCATTTAACTCAGCATGATCAAATCAAATTTGTGATTTGTAATCGCGAAGATTATGAATGGTCAAAACAGCAAGTTGAGCAGTATCAATTGGTGGATAAAGTCAGCACTGTTTGGTTCTCTCCTGCCTTTGCCGTTGAGAAAGGTAATGTTCGCTTACCGCAACTTGCCCGTGATTTAGCACAATGGATTTTAGAAGACCATCTCCCTGTTCGTTTCCAATTGCAATTACACAAATTGCTTTGGAATGACGAAACTGGTCGTTAATCTATTTCTGTTCTTAAAATATATCTATATGGAGATTTTAATATGCGCCCTCGTGCCATAGTTTTGTTATCTGGCGGCTTAGACTCAACGACTTGTTTGGCTTGGGCGCAAGCACGTTATGAATGTATTGCTATCAGTTTTATGTATGGTCAGCGTTCGACCACTGAACTTGATGCTGCTCGTGCATTAACCCAACGTGCGGGTGTAGAACATCGTGTCATTAATATTGATTTAGGTAACTTAGGTGGCTCTGCTTTAACAGACTTAAGTATTGATGTCCCTGAACAAGAACAAGTGGGTATTCCTGTAACTTATGTTCCAGCACGTAACACCATTTTTCTCTCCTACGCGCTTGCTGCCGCAGAAGTTTTTGGTGCAGAAGCAATTATCATTGGCATCAATGCCGTTGATTATTCAGGCTATCCAGACTGTCGCCCTGAATTTATTGATGCTTTTGCAACCATGGCGCGCCTTGCAACTAAAGTTGGTGTGGAAGGAAAACCTCTTAAATTTGAAACACCTTTGTTACATTTATCCAAAGCAAATATCATTCGCTTAGGTATAGAACATGGCGTAGACTATAGTCAAACAGTGTCATGCTACCAAGCAGACGACCTAGGGCGTGCTTGTGGCAAGTGTGATAGTTGCCGCTTACGTAAGCAAGGTTTTGTTGATGCAGGTATCACAGATCCAACACGTTATATACCGTCTTAACAAGGTACAGTTTATGAAAAATTTGAAATCAAACATTATTCTTTCTACATTCGTTTCTGCTGTTGCAATGATGGCAACTGCTTCTCATGCTGCTGAATCAAACAAACTTCAGGAAGCATATAAAAGCACCAATGTAAAATCGGCTTTAATTAATGTTTGTAAAGATGAAACTGGTAAAAGTAAAAAATTATCAGCAGCAGAAGTTAGTAAATATTGTACTTGTGCGGTTGAAGCTGACGGTAAATTAACCAATGCTCAAAAATGGGAAATCCAAAGTACCATTAACCAAAAGAAAAGCCCTGCTACTTTAGCTTTTGTACAAAAGCAAAATAAAGATCTACAGACTTGTTTTGGCCCACAACTAACCAGCAAGCTTAAAAGCTTAACTGAAGAAGCAATGAAAGCTGCACAGGCTGCTCAAGCTAAAAAATAAGTTTATTAATGCCCCTAAAAGCCTGCTATTGCAGGCTTTTTTAGCTATGGATAATGTATGCAACATCAATGGAAAACCAACGCGACTCAAGAAAAATTTATCGTGTCTTATAGCGGTGGCAAAGACAGCACCCTCGCCTTGTATCACGCGATGCAGGTCGGTAAAGCTATTGGCTTAATCGTGATGCTTGAAGAGCAAGGACTACGTTCACGTTCCCATGCCATGAACATGGATATCATTCAAGCGCAAGCCAATGCCTTAGGTTTACCCATCATTACTGCATCTTCAAGTTGGAATGACTATGAGACTGAATTTTTAAAATTGTTGGCACATGCCAAACAGCAAGGTGCAGACGTTTTAGTCACAGGTGATTTAGATATGCCTGAACATGGTTGTTGGCATGATCGCATTACTCAACAAGCTGGGTTGAAACTCTGTATGCCGCTTTGGGAACGGCCACATCGGGAAGTGATTGAAGAATTCATTCAGCTTGGTTTTAAGACCATGATTGTGACTGTTAACCTTAACTTAGGCATGAAAGTTGATGATTTAGGAAAAATTTTAACCTTGGATTATATTCAAGAATTAGAAAATCGAGGGATTGATCCTTGTGGTGAAGGCGGTGAATTTCACAGCACCGTAATTGATGGGCCTTTATTTACAGCACCAATTGCTGTACGCAAAGGTGATATTCTATATCATGAAAATTATGCCTTTTTAGCACTCGAATTAGAAAACAATTCATTTTAATCAAGGATTAAAGCATGACTGAAAATATTCAACTGCCAAATCAAGACTTCCCAGCAACCACTGGCGAAGTGAACTTATCTACCCTTCCATCAGAATGGCTGATTGTGTATTTTTATCCAAAAGATTCAACACCAGGTTGTACGACACAAGCAGTCGATTTTTCTGCTTTGAAAGATCAATTTGAAGCATTAAATACCACAATTATGGGTATCTCACGTGACTCGGTAAAAGCACATCAAAATTTCACTGAAAAGCAATCACTGAGCATTAATTTAATTAGCGACAAAGAAGAAGTCTTATGTAAACTCTTTGATGTCATTAAAGAAAAGAATATGTATGGTAAAAAAGTGATGGGTATTGAGCGCTCAACCTTTATTTTCCATAATGGCAAACTGGTCAAAGAATATCGTAAAGTCAAAGCAGCAGGTCATGCAGAACAAGTTTTGCAAGATTTAAAAGTCTTACAGGCTGGTTAAATGTCATAGCTAAAAGTCTAAACTCGTTTTAGGCTTTTAGCTTTAGCTACTCATCATTAAAGAAATTGCGATGCTCCACATAATCAGTGCAATAACAACATCTAACACTTTCCATGCTTTAGGATTTGCAAAGACAGGGATTAATACTCGAGCACCATACCCCAAACTAAAAAAGAATAACCAAGAAGCCGTGATTACCCCCAAAGCAAAATATAGTTTGGTTTGCTCAAATTGAGTCGAAATAGATCCAATTAAAACCACCGTATCTAAATAGACATGTGGGTTTAACCAAGTTAAAGCCAGACACACCATAATAATTTTACTTAATTGCATTTCATTCTGCGAACCAGCATGCAATGACTGATTCGAGTTAAAGGCTTGTCTGGCGTGTTGTAATCCATACCACAATAAAAATACAGCTCCAGCCCATTTGGCAAAACCAACCACATCAGGATAAACCTGTATCATGGTCGCAAAACCAGTTATGCCTAGCACCACTAAAATAGAATCCGAAAGCGCACACACAAAGCAAACCCAGAATACGGCTTGTTTCTTTAAGCCTTGTTTCAGTACAAATGCATTTTGCGCGCCAATAGCCACAATAAGACTTAAACCTATTGCAAAACCTTGTAGATATGTATGTAGCATCCACTTTTTCCATGCTTTTTTCGCTGAAATGCATTATCGATGCTTTCACACAAAACTAAATATAATTAAGAAAATATCAATTTAACTAAATTTTATTTAGTTTATATTCGTTACTGCAAATGAAAAAAACGAGATCAAAATTATGCTGAATAGTAAACAATGTGATGCTTTTCTGGCTGTCGCAGAAATAGGCAGCTTTGATTTAGCAGCAGAACGCTTATGTATTACAGCATCTGCGGTGACTTTACGCGTGCAAAGTCTCGAAAAGACCTTAGGACATTTGCTCATTCTACGTGAACGCCCGTGCCGAGTAACCCAAGCTGGTCAATCGCTATTACATTACTTACAACACAGCCGATTACTGGAACACAACCTAATTCAGGAACTAACAGGACAATCAGCAAGTTCGCATTTTTATCGGCTCAATATTGCAATCAATGATGACTCTTTAACAACATGGCTGCTTTCCACCATTCAAGAAACTCTGATTCTTGACAAAATTGTGCTTCATCTAAAAGTAGATGACCAAACACAGACCCATCATTTATTAGAAACAGGGGTAGTAAATGCCTGTATTTCAACTGAAGTTACTGCAATGAAAGGTTGCCTTGCAGAACCCTTAGGAACAATGACATATCGGATGGTGGCAACGCCACAATTTGTACACCTATGGTTTCCAAATGGTATAAACCGTGAAAATCTAAAAATAACCCCTGCCGTTATTTATAATAATAAAGACCAGATCCATACCGATATTATTTTAAAGCACTATGGCTTAACCCCTGAAACTTATCCACATCACTATATTCCATCTGCGGCAGCCTTTGCAGAAGCCATTTATCTTGGACTTGGCTTTGGAATGCTACCAGATTATCAAATCGGTTCACGCTTAGAAACTGCTGAACTCATTGAAATTCTTCCTCAATTTCGCACTGACATTAGGTTGTACTGGCATCATTGGAAACAACAATCTGTCGCGCTCGAAAAACTAACAACGACCTTACTACAACAAGCACATCTTAAAATGAATCAAGCATAAAAAAGCTGCAATACAAGGTTCTTTAATTTTGAGGTGAATGATTTTGCGCTGAATAATCTTGTGTTATTTGACTTGCCATTGTCCAGATACCTTAATGCTCACCTTTTCTCCTATACCACCAAATGCTTTTTTCATGCCAAAGTCACTGCGGTTAACCACTGCTTTAGCTTCAACATCAATGAGTTGCGGATTTTTTGTATTGGGCTTTAAAAACGTATCTAGGATTACGGGTTTAGTGATGCCACGCAAAGTTAAATCACCTTTTATACTGTAGTGATCATTGCCTAAGAATATAAATTCTTGACTATTAAAAGTCGCCGTCGTGTATTTTTCTGCATAAAATAAATCTTCACCTAAAATCAAATTTCTCAGTGACGGCTTACTCAAGCTCAGGCTATTTATATCCAATACAAACGCTGCCGAAGCATTCTGTGGTGCTTTAGGGTCAAAAATCATACTGGACTGAACCTGCCCAAACTTCCCTTTCACTATAGAAAAACCCATCGACTTAATATCAAAACCGACATAGGTTTGTGCTGTAAGTGTCCACTCCTGTGCATTGACTTGCGCAACGATGCTTAGACTCATTGCGCCAGCAATTAAGACACTTTTTATTGTGGCTGTGATATTCATCCTGTCCACTCCTAGATCGTTGCAATTTTTTGCCCCAACCTAAAAGCTTACTTAATATTCTTCAAGATTGCTTTTATCTTGTGTTAGGTATTTATACTGCAATTGTTGATAAGTCGCTGTCTGCTGAAATTTGTGTAAAAACTCACTGGTTCCGAGTGGAAAAGCAGATTCGACTATTTCCCCACGATAATAGGCTTCACGCAGCGGAGTCGCTGAAATGGCATCTTTTAGACTATCCAGTTCAACCATCTCCCATTCTGGAAAAAGTTGAAGATAATAGGAAGATTCATCCTTAAAATGACCAATTAAACCCACTTTATCTTCAAAATTAACAGCATCTTCGACCAATGATGTCACCAATTTTTGCCATTTTTTATCATCATAAACATCAACAACATATACAAACTTAATTCGCTGTTGATCTGCTGCTGAAAAGTTAGATAAAATCATTGTTTCGCGTTCATTTGCACTAAACGGATTTTTAATATTGCGTTCATTTTGCGCTGAACCCAGTGCCAAAAGTACATACTGACTTTGCTGCAAGGCAATTTTAATGGTTTGCATATGTGCCAAATGAAAAGGCTGAAAACGACCAATAAAAACGAGATAATCAAAGGTATAATTCATAAGGGATCAAATTTTTTATGACTCATGAGTTGTGCCACTCAAATCAATTTACGACATAATAAACGCCATAAAATTAAATTAAGTTTTAAAGCAAGGATAGTACGATGACACTTAGTTGTATTCAACAACCTCATGAACATTTGGATGCGAATTTAGAAAATGGCGTACTGACTTTAGCCATTAATCGACCAAAAGCAAAAAATGCCTTATATGGCGAACTTTATTTATGGATTGCCAAAGCCTTAGATGAAGCCGATCAAGATAAAGAAGTTCGCGTGGTAATTTTACGTGGTGCTGATGCTGACTTCAGTGCGGGTAATGACATGCAGGACTTCATGCAGTTTATTCAAACGCCACTGGCAGGTAAAGCAGGTGATGCACCGCCATTTGTCGTGTTAAAATCTGCTGCGAAATTCTCTAAACCGTTAATTTGTGCCGTTCGTGGTGTTGCAATTGGCATTGGTGTCACGATTTTATTACATGCCGATTTAGTCTATAGCGACAACACTGCCCTATTCCAAATTCCATTTGTCAGTCTGGGTCTTTCTCCTGAAGGTGCTTCAAGTAAATTACTCATTCAACAAGCGGGCTACCATAAAGCCGCTGAGCTTCTGTTCACTGCACAAAAATTTAACAGTGAAAAAGCCTTAAGTGCAGGTTTGGTGAACAGCATTGAAGATGATGTTTATGCACATGCATTGAAACAAGCGCAAACTTTAGCTGCACTGCCATTGGCTTCTATTAAGCAAACCAAAGCATTAATGAAACATAATTTACAAGAAATTTTAGACTGTGTAGATGATGAAGCTGTGATCTTTATGCAGCGCGTTTCTTCACCAGAAATGGCTGAAGCTGTAGCTGCATTTATGCAAAAGCGTAAACCTGATTTTGCTCAATTTAACTAAATTTAAGCACTTAAAAATTAAAAACCACTTAGTGATTTAAATTGCTAAGTGGTTTTATACTTTCAACCCTTGCATTTTTTTTAATACATTCCTATTAGGCGAACATTATGTCTCAAAATAACGCTGAAAAAAAACGCTATTACGAACCTGCACCGCAGGATATTGATGTCGAAAATTTTAAAAAGGTTGTTACCAGTCGTCGTTCGGTACGTAAATTTACCGACAAAGCCATTCCTGCGGAAGTGTTAGATGACTGCTTAGACTTGGCTTTACTGGCACCAAATTCCTCAAACTTACAGCCGTGGACATTTTATGTGGTGCAATCGGCAGCGAAAAAAAAGCAATTGGTCAAAGCCTGTTTGAATCAATTGGCTGCAAAAACGGCTTCGGAATTGATAGTTTGTGTGGCACGTACCGACCGTTTAGATGAAATGGCGAAAATGAACATTACTGAGTTCCCTTTCCCAGAAGCGCCTGCAACTGTACAAAAGTATTATCGTTTTATTCCCTATAACTATAAAACGGGTTACTTCAATGCCCTAGGTAACTTTAAGAAGGTAGCTTTCAAAGTTGCACGTCAGTTTGACAAGCAATTGCCTGTAACTGCATTCAATCCAGCAGATGCCAAACTTTGGGCCAGTAAAACCACAGCTTTAGCCTGTGAAAACCTTGTACTGGCTTTACGTGCTTATGGTTTTGACAGTTGTATGATGGAAGGTTTTGATGAGCCTTTGGTGAAAAAAATTCTAAATCTGAATAATCAGCAATACCCTGTCATGGTGATTGCTGCGGGTGAACGTGCCGAAGATGGAGTCTTCTTCCCGCAATACCGTTTTGACCGTAATTTATTTATTCAAAAGGTTTGAATTTCATAATATAAACAGATAACGGCCATTCGATACGCGGTAAAGTCATCAGCAACTGTTCGAGGCAGGATTAATATACATCGTAAAGTTTCTGTGATCAGTTTAATCAAATGATGGACTCTGCCGAGTTTTGCTGATGACAATGGTTTTGCCTACTTTTCCCGAAAGAAAAGTAGGTCGAACCGAAGGTTAAAACCTACTTTAAATTCATAACAGCAAGACTCCGCCATGAGTTTTTTAGTATTGAACATCAATCATTTGAATAAACTCAAAAGCAGGCTCTTCATAAGGATGGCTTACTTTTAAAGCCTTTGCCACGGCAGGTGCTTTATCTTCAACAACAATTGTTTCTACACGCCATTCAGCAACTTGTTCTAAAATATCTAACTCACCAACAAATGGATTTGCACCCTTTACAGGTTTGAACTGCCCTGTACCTAATACTTGCCAAGCACAATGTTCATAGTTGCCTATACCGCCTGCCCCTGCTTCAAAAATGGCAAGTTTGGTAGATTCAAGATGGGATTCTGGAACGTAGTAGATCAGTTTGAGCATTGGATTTAATAAGTGGAAAATTTATCTGATACTAAGCTATATTAAATTAATTATGAATAAACAAAAATTAAAGATGACCCAAACTTTTGAACAACTATGGAATAACTCTTTTCCAAAAAAAACACCTATTCCCCACTTGTTACCACATTACTTTCCAGAGCAATGGTTTCGCATTCATAGCTTACCTGATTCAAAGCGATATGCTGAAACTAAAGAAGAATATGAACTCTTACTGAAACGACACAATCAAATCATTACTGATTGTTTCCATCCGCAAACATCTATTTTTATTGTTACAGGGAATTATTTATATGGAAATGAAAATAATTCAAAGTACGATATGCGAAAAACTCTTCCATATAGTTTTATCACATCACCTATACTAAACTTACATAAAAGTGACCCTATCATTTTTGATGATGGTGAGGATAACGATCTTAACTACTTACCCCTACATTTCAAAACCACATGGGAACCAAATTTTCATGATGATTTATTATTAAAAATTGCAAATGATGAGGTTGAAGCATTCCTCATTTCTTTTGAGAAAAAAATAATAGTTTCACCATACGATGGAGGTATAGATTTTATTATTCAGGATGAATCTTTCAGACAGCAATTAAAAGAAAAATATAGTATGTGGTTATCTCCCAGAGAAGATGGTTTTTAGAAAAGCCACCTTTCGGTGGCTTTTCTTTTACATCTGTAAGGCATAACCTAAAATTAGAAAGATCAATTGCAAACTCACAACCACCACAAATAGCTTCCAGCCTTTCTTACGCAGCGCTGTTTTATCAACACTCGTATATGTCATCGTTTTTAGCATTGTGTCACCTCACTTCGAGATTCAATCCTGAACTTATATTGGGTTCACCATCTTTGGTCTATATTGCATCATCATTGCGCATAAAACATACAAAATGTATTTCACTCCAATATAAAAGCAAAATCCAAACCAAGTCCAGCAGGAAAATTTAAAATTTTAAAAAAAATACAACCAAATAAAAAAGCCACCCGAAGGTGGCTTTAAAAATTTACTTCAGATTAACCAATAAATTTACGTGCATTACGGAACATACGTAACCATGCACCATCTTCAGTCCACTCTTCAGGTTTCCAAGAATGCTGAACTGCACGGAAGTTACGTTCAGGGTGCGGCATCATAATGGTTGCACGACCATCAGCAGAGGTTACACCTGTAATCGCTTCTGGTGAACCATTCGGGTTCAATGGATAGTGCTGTGTTGCATTACCAAAGCTATCTACATAACGTAGGCTGACTTGGTTGCCTGCATTTAAAGCAGCAATATTCTCGCTACTTGCAACGACACGACCTTCACCATGCGCAATTGCGATTGGTAAAATCGAGCCTTCCATACCCTCTAACAAGACAGAGTTTGATTTTTCAATGCGGATATTCGCCACACGCGCTTCAAACATTTCTGAAGTATTACGGTGGAAACGCGGCCAGTTATCAGCACCCGGAATAAGGGGAGCCAATTGCGATAGCATTTGACAACCATTACACACACCTAAAGAGAAGGTTCCATCACGGTTAAAGAATTTCTCAAATTGATCACGAAGTTTAGGGTTGAATAGAACAGATTTCGCCCAACCGCCCCCTGCACCCATAACGTCACCGTAAGAGAAACCGCCACACGTTGCCAGACCTTCAAAATCATCAAGATCAACACGACCCGCAATTAGATCACTCATATGAACGTCAACAGTATTGAAGCCCACTTTGTCGAATGCCGCAGCCATTTCTACATGACCGTTGACACCTTGTTCACGTAAAATTGCCATACTTGGACGACGTGAATTGATATACGGCGCTTCAACAGGTTCATTTAAGTCAAAGGTTGGTAATGCAATGATGCCCTTGTGTTCTTTGTTGGCAATCAAGCTATATTCTTGATCTGCTGTTTCAACATTGTCACGTAAACGTTGGATTTGATGTGATACTTCAGTCCATGCTTGTTGTAAATCAGCACGGTCTAAGTTCAAGCCATTTACCGTTAAAGTATCCGTTGTATTAACTGTACCCACTACAGCAATTGCATCTTTCAAGATCGATGCTGCAACTTCTGCTTGTAGTGTTTCCCAATCAGCCGCGCTAATTTGAAGCACTGCACCAATTTCTTCAGCAAATAAACTGTCTGTAGATTGATCTTGTAGTGCTACACCCAAACGTGATGCAAACATCATTTCTGCAACAGTTGCAAGCAAACCACCATCACCAATGTCATGGTAAGCCTTGATTAAGCCACGGTTGTTCCAGTCTTGAACTAAAGCAAAGAATGCTTTGAACTCATCGAAATTATCAACATCTGGTGTGATTGAACCAATCGCTTTATACACTTGTGCAAGGATCGAGCCGCCAAGACGGAACTGACCTTTAGACAAGTCAATACGTACCAAGACTGAATCTTCATTTTTCAATTCAGGAGTCAGTGTTTTACGCACATCGCCCACTGGTGCAAATGCGGTAATCACACCGGTCATTGGTGAAGTCACCGATTTATCGATCCCTTCATCATTCCATGTGGTACGCATAGACAATGAGTCTTTACCGACTGGAATTGCAATGCCAAGTGCAGGACACATTTCCATACCAATGGCTTTAACACCTTCAAACAAGGCTTGATCTTCGCCTTGCTGACCCGCTGCCGCCATCCAGTTCGCAGACAATTTAATGTCGCTGATCTGTTCGATGTTGGCACACATGATGTTGGAGATTGCTTCAGCCACAGCCAAACGTGCAGACGCAGCAGGATTTAACAAGGCAACAGGAGGACGCTCACCCATCGCCATGGCTTCACCTGTAAAGCCGACTAAACTTGTGGTGGTTACCGCAGCATCTGCTACAGGAACTTGCCAGCGACCCACCATTTGATCACGTGCAACCATACCAGTAATTGAACGGTCACCAATGGTAATCAAAAATGATTTTGAGGCAACTGTTGGATTTTTAAGAACACGGTAAATCGCTTCTTTCAAATCAACTTTTGATGCATCAAAGTCATCGCCTTGACGTTCAATTGTCTCGTATGAACGACTCATGCGAGGTGTACCACCCAGCATGACTTGCATTGGCATATCCACCGCTTTGTTATCAAACAATGGATCTTCAACCGTCAAATGACGCGCTTCAGTCGCTTCACCCAACACAGCAAACGGGCAACGCTCACGTGCACAGATCGACTCAAATAATGACAACGAGCTTGGACGAATCGCCAATACATAACGCTCTTGTGCTTCATTTGACCAGATTTCCATTGGAGACATACCTGGCTCTAATGAAGGAATCTTACGAAGATTTAACACTGCACCGAGTTCGTGATCATTCACAAGCTCAGGCATTGCATTGGAAACACCACCTGCACCTACGTCATGTACAGAAACGATTGGGTTGGCATCTTCAAAGCGCCAGCAGGTATCAATCACTTCTTGGCAACGGCGTTCCATTTCTGGGTTTTCACGTTGTACTGAAGCAAAATCTAGGTTTTCACCCAATTTACCACTGTCTACAGAAGATGCTGCACCACCGCCTAAACCAATCAGCATTGCAGGGCCACCCAACACAATGAGCAAGTCACCCGGTTGGATTGCATCTTTTTCAACATGATCAGGACGAATGTTACCGTAACCACCAGCAATCATAATTGGCTTGTGGAAACCTTTAACGTCACCATTTACATTTTGTTCAAAAGTACGGAAGTAACCATTTAACGCAGGACGACCAAATTCATTATTGAATGCAGCGCCACCCAGTGGGCCTTCAATCATAATTTGCAACGGAGATGCCATACGAGATGGTTTGCCGTAGTTGTCTTCCCACGGTTGTTCGAAGCCTGGAATATTCAGGTTAGATGTGGTAAATGCTGTTAAACCTGCTTTAGGTTTACCACCACGACCTGTTGCACCTTCGTCACGAATTTCACCGCCAGAACCCGTCGCTGCACCTGCAAATGGCGCAATCGCTGTAGGATGGTTATGGGTTTCCACTTTCATTAAAATGTGAGCAGCTTGGCTCTTATATTTATAAACGTAGTGACCATTTTCATCTGGTTTTGGATAAAAACGTTGTGTGTCATAACCGACGATAACAGAAGCGTTGTCTTTATATGCTGACAAAACATCTGTAGGAGATTCTTTATAGGTGTTCTTAATCATTTGGAACAATGATAAAGGTTGTTTTTCACCATCAATGGTCCATTCAGAACCAAAGATTTTATGACGACAATGCTCTGAGTTCGCTTGTGCAAACATCATGAGTTCGATGTCATGTGGGTTACGACCCATTTTGGTAAATGCTGCGGTTAAATAATCAACTTCTTCATCAGAAAGTGCAAAACCAAATTCAGAATTGGCTTTAACCAAGGCTGCTTTGCCTTGACCTAAAATATCAATTGAATTTAAAGGTTTTGGCTCAGTCTCAGAAAATAATGCAGCAGCATCATCAATTTGATTGAACACGCTTTCGGTCATGCGGTCATGTAACGCAAGTTTCACTTCAGCAGATATTTCAGAAACACCTTTTAAAGTAAACAAAACACCGCGTTCAAGGCGGTGTATAGGCGTATTACAGTTAGCAAAAATATCCGTTGCTTTAGACGACCACGGAGAGATCGTACCTAAACGCGGTGTGACAAGAATTTGAATTTCATCACTTGCGGCTTGGCGAACTTCAAAAGAAGCACCGTCATTTAATAGTTGTAATGCAGATTGATGCTGCTGCTCGTTGAGCGCTTGATCAAACAGATAAATCCATTGACTTTCAATTGATTGAACAGAACTCAATGACGCGAGGCGATTTAAGAGTTGAGTTTTCTTAAAAGAAGAGTGTGCTTGCGCACCGGCCACGATAAACATGCTGATTTTGGCTCCACGGGCAGGTCTTTTGGACCATACCGCCAATGTGACTTAGAGAGAGCGCATATTCTACTTCGTATTGACCAAATCAGCTAGATAGAAATTCACGAATGTGCCGTCTATTCAAGCAAGATCTATTAAGAATACTTTAATTTTCAGCTAAAAATTTTGAATTTTCCTTATATCTGATCCATAAATATCTTGTTTCTAAATATTATTTAACGTACTTCGGGCTATTGTGAAGCCCATATTCCTAGTCAATACCCGACTATTTTAGCTGCAATTTCCAGCGACTTAGGATCAAAATGCTGTACTGCTATGATATGAACTCTAATACATCGCCTTTCATCTATTCATTCAAGAAAATAATGCTGATTACAGGAATCATTGCCCAAAAATCATGCAATATCAATAACCATTAACATTGCCACACTCTCATAAAAAACCAAATAAACGCGAATTAAAAGTATCTTCAAAAAACACGACAAGATATAAGACAAATCATGTCGCCCTGCTCTAGTGCTTTTTTTAGTTTTTTGGCATGATGCTGATAAGCGATAACTGAATAATGATAAATGACTCAAATGCGTTGGCTTGAACTGCTTTCAACAGTTCGTATTGGTAGCAAAAAACAAAGTACAGAACAGGCACGTAGCCCATTTCATAAAGATTATGACCGCATTATTTTTTCACAGAGCTTTCGACAACTAAATCGTAAAACTCAAGTTCACCCGCTGACACAACACGATGGTATTCATACCCGCTTAACCCATTCTCTTGAAGTGTCCTGTATTGGTCGCTCTTTGGGGATGTTAGCGGCTGAAAAAATCAAAGATCAACTGCCAGTATGGATTTCCCCCGCCGATGTTGGCGCGATTATTCAAGCGGCTTGCCTCGCGCATGATATTGGTAATCCACCTTTTGGACATGCTGGTGAATATGCGATTCGTGAATGGTTCGATGATGCTTCGCACGGTAACTTTTTAGAAAAGCTCAGCGCAGAAGAACAAGCCGATGTACGCCAATTTGAAGGCAATGCGCAAGGCTTACGTCTACTGACTAAAATTGATTATCATCCCAATGATGGCGGCATGCGCCTGACTTACGCAACATTAGGCGCTTACTTAAAGTACCCATGGTTATCTAAAACCATTGCATCTCAAGGCAATCGCCCTGCCAGTCAGCGTGCTAAATTTGGCTGCTATCAATCAGAAAAAGAAATCCTTAAACAGATTGCAGAACAACTCGGTTTAATTCAACTGGGCGAATACCATTATTGCCGTCATCCTTTAACTTACCTTTTGGAAGCCGCAGATGACATCTGTTATGCCTTGATTGACCTTGAAGATGGCATTATTTTAAATATGTTGTCTTATGAAGAAGTAGAGCCTATTTTTCTTGATTTGATTGCAGACTATGGCAAACCATCAGAACTTTCGCTACCTAACACAACATGGCAACAAAAAATTGCCGCTTTGCGGGGCCGTGTGATGAAACGTTTGGTGGATGAAGTCACTACAGCCTTTGCCAAACATCACTTTGAAATTTTATCTGGTCAGCTCAAAGGCAGCTTATTGCAATATTGTTCTGAAGATATTGAACAAGGGATTGAACGGGCAAAAAATTTAGCCCGCGATAAAATTTTTGAACATCCACAAAAGGCAGGGTTAGAGATTATTGCTCATCAAAGTCTGCAAAACATTTTGGATGCCTTTATTCCTCTAACAACGCCACACAAAACCCTGAGTTTCAAAGAACAACGCTTAATGTCGATGCTAGAACGCGCAGGTGTAAATTTTGAAAGTAACCATTATGAAAATATCATGCAGGTACTAGACGTTATCTCGAAGTTTTCCGATCATCAGGCCTATAACTTGTCACAAGAACTTCAGGGTAATAAAGCGGGTTTAATCTAAGCATTTAAAACAATGCAGCTTCATTGAATACTTTTGCTGATCATTTCAGCAAAAAAATGACCGAGCATTTTGCCTTTATGACAAATGCTCACTACTATGCAACGAACGATAGATAAGTGAAAAAATCAAAATGATTGGATGTCTCATTGGTGAAGTGTTTGCTTTGGAAGCACCAACGGTATTATTAAATGTAAATGGCGTTGGCTATGAAGTGGATACCCCACTTTCGACCTTTTGCCAATTACAAAAGGGGCAAAAAGTCACATTATGGACGCATTTAACCGTACGTGAAGATGCGCAATTGCTTTATGGCTTTTTAGATGCACAGGAAAAAACCATTTTCCGCACCCTCCTTAAAGTCAACGGCGTTGGCCCTAAAATGGCTTTAGGCATCCTATCCACTTTAAGTATCGACCTGCTGATTCATACCGTTGAAAATGAAGATATTAATACACTCATTAAAGTCCCGGGTGTGGGTAGAAAAACCGCTGAACGTTTGATGATTGAACTGCGTGATCGCTTTAAAACACTTGCATCAGGTTCAACCTCTGTAAACTCAACCACAACTCAAATTCAATTCAATTCCAATTCAGCCGTTGCCGAAGCAGAAGCTGCGTTACAATCACTGGGTTATAAACCTGCCGAAGCGCAAAAACTGATTAATGCGGTAAAAGCAGATTTTACTGAAGCCAGTGATATTATTCGTGCTGCGCTAAAATCAATGAATAGATAAAAAGATTTAAATCTAACACTACACGAATAGCGATATGGATGTCGCCAGTTAAATAGGAGATACGGGACGTGTCCTCTATTTAACAAAAGGGTTTTGTTACCTTGCGCGGTATACTGCTCATCTGTCAAAAGTAAAGTTATGCCGACACAATGGCATCTAAACTCAAATATTTATCTGAGACTGTATGAATCATCACAGACTCAATTGATGCCCCTAAAGGTAAATCTAAATCATTATGCAAGACCGTTTAATCAGTGGTTCTGAAAAACCTGAAGATCATTTTGATCGTGCCATTCGCCCCACTTCACTCGATGACTATGTGGGTCAACCTGTGGTGCGTGAACAAATGGAAATCTTTATTGGCGCAGCACGTGGACGTGGTGAAGCACTTGACCATACTTTAATTTTTGGCCCACCCGGTTTGGGTAAAACCACACTGGCCAATATTATTGCACGTGAAATGGGTGGTAACTTAAAGTCCACTTCAGGCCCAGTACTGGAACGTGCCGGTGACTTGGCCGCCATGCTAACCAACCTTGAAGAAGGTGATGTTTTATTTATTGATGAAATCCACCGTCTTTCCCCTGTGATTGAAGAAATTCTCTACCCAGCAATGGAAGACTACCAACTCGATATTATGATTGGTGAAGGCCCAGGTGCACGCTCGATTAAACTGGACTTGCCTCCATTTACTTTGGTTGCAGCAACCACTCGTGCAGGCTTACTGACCTCTCCACTACGTGACCGTTTTGGTATTGTGCAGCGTTTAGAGTTTTATTCGGTTGCTGACTTAACTCACATTGTGTCACGTTCAGCCAGTTTAATGGATGTTCCCATGACTGCCGATGGCGCTAAAGAAATTGCTCGGCGTGCACGCGGTACGCCCCGTATTGCCAATCGTTTACTGCGTCGTGTTCGTGACTATGCTCAAGTCAAAGGGACTGGCGAAGTCAACCAAGATATGGCGCAACGTGCATTGGACATGTTAAATGTTGATAAAGATGGTTTAGACACTTTAGACCGTCGTTATTTAAGTATGTTGTTAGAGCGTTTTGACGGTGGCCCTGCTGGTGTGGAAGCTTTAGCTGCGGCAATGGCAGAAGATTCAGGCACCTTGGAAGATGTCATTGAACCGTATTTGATTCAGCAAGGTTATGCGATGCGTACAGCACGCGGGCGTATTGCCACCAATATGGCGTATTTACAGTTTGGGATGACACCACCTGAACCGAAAGATAAATGAGAAAAGGGAGATTTATTCTCCCTTTGTAACTCTTTCAAATTCATCTTTAAAATACTCAAATAACTCATGCCTAAACTGTCTAATTTCTTCTTTCCAAATATTTGATTATAAATTTATATTTTATTTTTAAAAATTCATCACTTTAAAAAATCACATGACAGGCGACATGGATGTCGCCCGTTGGATTGACTTGCGCTACGCTTTAAAGCAGTGCTTAAAGCTTGCTCAGGATATACCCTCAATCCAACAGAGGGATTTTGTTACTTTTGTCCCGTCAAAAGTAAATAGACCAAACCATATAGAAAATTAATCACATACAACATTAGAAAGAGTGCCTGAAACCAAGTTCAATTAGCTTATCCTCTCCACAAAATCATATTCTTGCTTAATTCAACAAATAAAAGATCTAAGACTTAGAAATCACCCTAACTTCTTCCACCAGCATCAACTCACATGCACCATTACCCGTATCTTCACGGCTGAGTGAACTACGCCATGTCCATCCATCGTGGGCCTTTACTTCAACCAACTGCCCTTTTAAATAAATCAAATTATCTTGATCAATTTGCGCCAGTTGTTTGGCAATGGCTTTGCTTGCAGGAATTAAATGCGTATTGGCGCTTTGACTTGATATTTCATTTACAGGAATAGGTGGTGTATTTTCATAGCGCCAATAATACCAACGGTTACTCTGCCGAATGGACAGCTGCTTATAAACCGCAGGATCTGCCATTCGATCCCAGCCTAAAGCAAAATCGACTGGACTGAGTTCAGCTTCACGCCCAAAGTTATAGTTTTCTTTGGACAAAACTCGAAACTCACCTGCATAGGGTGCCAAATTGGTCATCACAAACTGATCACTGTGATGCACACCATCGACCACTTGATCATCGGTTGAATCCTGAATAGCAGAATGAGGTGCAGCCCAATACAACCAAAGCGCATAACCTATTGCCAGTGCCATCAACCACTTTATATATCGACTCATGCATGTTCTCCCCCAGAACAAGAAGAGTGTATCCAGTTCATCAATAATTTTATATAGCTTCAAATTGTATTTGAAACCTTGTGCCATTGGAGGAAAAGCTCAGAGTGCTAAACTTCCACGCTATACAGAGCTTGACTCTTAGCGAATACAGCATCATCTCAAAAGATGAAAATCTCCCTAAAAGCACGGCTTTAAAACATAAAACCGAACCCAAAATGGAACAAGATCATGGCGAATAAATTCGAATTTCAAATTCGTGTATATATTGAAGATACTGATGCAGGTGGCATTGTCTATCATGCAAATCATATTCGCTTTATGGAGCGTACCCGTACTGAATGGTTACGTGCGGCAGGTGTTGAGCATTACTGGCATCAAAAAGATTATCACTTTGTAGTACATAAAATAAATGTGAAATATTCACGTCCAATCCTTATGGATGACCTGATTACGGTTACAGCGAGTGTTGTTTCATGTAAAGCAACATCTTTTGTATTGCAACAAAATATTTATCGTGGTGAAATCATGCTGGCATCTGGTGAAGTCGAATTGGCATGTATCAGTGTAGACGGCATGCGTCCAACACGGCTTCCTGAGGAAATCCGTCAACTAATTCTAAAAGAGTTAGGACAAGACTAAAAATTTATTGGCACATTGTAACTATGGCAACTCAATTAGAATCTTCTTTACACATATCAGATCTTATTTTACAAGCAAGCCCTGTGGTTCAACTGGTCATGTTGGTACTGCTACTGGCATCCTTATACAGTTGGTATCTGATTGCCAAGTTACATATGAGTTATAAAAAAGCCCAGACTGATGATGAACATTTTCAAAAAATCTTCTGGTCTGGGGCTGAACTCAATACGCTATACAACAACGCACAACTCAATTCTAAACGTACGGGTTTAGAAGATATTTTCTACCAAGGCATTGGTGAATTTTTTAAACTCAAAAAATTTCAAGCAACCACTCAACAAACCATTGACGGTACTGAACGTATTTTACGTGTCGGTTTAAGTCGTGACCAAGGTGGACTTGAACAAGGCTTAGGCGCATTGGCCAGTATTGGTTCTGTTGCACCCTATATCGGTTTATTCGGTACGGTTTGGGGCATCATGAATGCCTTTATTGGTCTGGCAGATGTTGACCAAGTCACACTTGCAACAGTTGCTCCGGGTATTGCTGAGGCACTCATTGCAACCGCCATTGGTTTATTTGCTGCTATTCCTGCGGTATTGGCATTTAACCATTACACAGCCAAAGGTGAAACTGTCTATTCAGGCCGTGCATTGTTTGCTGAAGAAATGGTGGCGCTATTACAACGTCAAACTGTGAGTTCTACACAGGAAAATGACTAATGGCAATTCAACGTTCTGGACGCTTTGAGCGTGTCAAAAAACCCCTAAAAAGTGAGATGAACGTCGTTCCTTATATTGACGTGATGCTGGTACTTTTAGTCATTTTTATGGTCACTGCACCCATGATCACAACAGGAGTGAAAGTTGACTTACCACAAGCAAATAACAACCCTATTCAATCTGAAGACAAACCCTCTATTGTTACTTTAGATGCGGATGGAACCATCAAACTAGAAGATAAAGTCCATCAAAATGATGTGATGACGCTTGATGAGTTAAAAACTGTGCTTACAGACAATCAAGAACAAGCTTTAGCCAATAAAAAGCAATTAACTGTATTGATTAATGGCAGTGAATCACGCCCTTATGGTGAAGTCATCAAACTGATGTCTACACTTCAAGATGCAGGTTTAAGCCAAGTTGGCTTACTGACTGAGCCTGTAAAGTAAGCTATGAAAAATATGCAAAAGCCACCATCTAAAGAAAAAAGCATTGCACTTGGATTTACCGTTGCTGTCCATGTGGTCGCAATCACTGGCTTACTTTTGTTAGGTATGAGTAAACCTGCCCCGCCCCCTAAACAAATTAAAATGGTATTAGTCAAACCAGAAGATTTAATCCCACCTGAACCTGTACCTTTAGAACAAACAGATTCAGCAGAAACAACACATGAAAAAGTTGCGGAACAAGTCCAACAAACAGCGGAACCAAGTGTAGAACCCGCGCCTGTTATTCCAGTGACACCACCTTCACCAATCCAAAAACCTGATACAAACAAAGCAGTGCAAGAAGCCAAAGCAGAAGCATTGCGTCAGACAGAACAACAAGCTGCTGCCAAAGCCAAAACAGATGCAGCAAATCAAGCAAAGGCTGACGCTGCTGAAAAAGCTCAAGCCGATGCTGCTGAAAAAGCCAGAGCAGATGCTGCAAACAAAGCCAAAGCCGACGCTGCAAATAAAGCCAAAGCCGATGCTGCTGAAAAAGCCAGAGCGGATGCTGCGAATAAATCTAAAGCTGATGCTGCGAATAAAGCTAAAGCGGATGCTGCGAATAAAGCTAAAGCGGATGCAGCAAATAAAGCCAAAGCCGATGCAGCAAACAAAGCCAAAGCCGACGCGGCAAATAAAGCTAAAGCCGATGCTGCAAATAAAGCTCAAGCTGATGCAGCAAATAAAGCCAAAGCCGATGCAGCAAACAAAGCCAAAGCCGACGCTGCGAATAAAGCTCAAGCTGATGCTGCGAATAAATCTAAAGCGGATGCTGCGAATAAAGCTAAAGCCGATGCTGCAAATAAAGCTAAAGCCGATGCTGCAAATAAAGCCAAAGCTGATGCTGCAAATAAAGCCAAAGCTGATGCTGCAAATAAAGCCAAAGCCGATGCTGCCAATAAAGCTAAAGCCGATGCTGCAAATAAAGCCAAAGCTGATGCTGCAAATAAAGCCAAAGCTGATGCTGCAAATAAAGCCAAAGCCGATGCTGCAAATAAAGCTAAAGCCGATGCTGCAAATAAAGCCAAAGCTGATGCTACTGAAAAAGCCAGAGCAGATGCTGCTGAGGAAGCTAAAGCATCTGCTGCAAAACAAGCTACAGAAGAAGCTGCCACTAAAAAAGCTGAAGCGAAAAAAATTGCCTCCACGGCAAAACGTGATTTTGAAAATAAAGTTAAACGCGCTTGGGATATTCCAAACGGTTCATCAGGTCAGAAAGCCACTGCTCGTGTGACTTTAAGTGACAGTGGATCGGTTCAATCTGTTATTGTCAACTCAAGTGACCCAGATATGAAAGCCAGTGTAGAGGCCGCTGTACGTGCGGCGGCACCTTATCCAATGCCTTCCGATCCAGATGCCCGACGTGAAGCCAGAACATTTACCTCTAGCTTTACAGCGAAATAAAAAACAGCCATATCAATTCAATTTGATATGGCTGTTTAACATTGAATTTTAAGCTCAGTAAAGGTGATAAAATTTCATTCACTTTTCACAGTCTTATAACAGTTTTGACATAATGATGTACTTTTAATAATTTAAAATCATGCCATTATGTGACACAACCGAATTCACAATAATTCACATCTTTTAGAGTACGTAGCGGATGATGGAAATGACGCGTAAACATCTACTTTGCCTCACCATTTTGACAGCATTAAGCCCAGTTTTAGCCACCCAATCTTATGCCCAACTGCATTTAGAAATTGCTAAAGCACCAGAAGCAGCACCTAAAATTGCCATTATTCCATTCAATAATGATCAAAGCATTTATCCGATTGTCGAAAGTGACCTCAACCGCTCTGGCAAATTTTCAAGTGCTTCAAAAAATTTACCTGCAACTGCAAGTATAAATGCTCCAAATGCAGAGGCATGGAAAACGGCAGGTGTTCCCTATTTAGTCACAGGTACAGTCAAAACAACTGAAAATGGCAGCTTTGAAGTTCACTATCAACTCTATGATGTAGAAAAACAACAATATCTACTCAATGAGCTACTTACGGTTCCAGCTTCACGTATTCGCCAAGCTGGACACATGATTAGTGATGCCATTTATCAAGCACTGACAGGAATTGCTGGTGACTTTAGTGGTCGTATTGCTTATGTATTACGCAACCCAGCGACACCTGAACAGCGTTATACTTTACAAATTGCCGATACTGATGGCGAACAACCCAAAACTATTCTGACTTCGCGTGATCCAATTCTGTCACCTGCATGGACACCAGACGCAAAAAAAATTGCTTATGTTTCATTTGAAACCAAGCGCCCTGCGATTTATGTACAAGATTTAGCCACAGGACAACGTGAAAAACTCGCGAGCTTCCGTGGTTTAAATGGTGCGCCTAGCTTCTCCCCAGATGGTCAAAGCATGTTGTTTACCGCATCCCTGCATGGCAATCCTGAAATCTATCAAATGAACTTAACGACACGCGCACTACAGCGTATGACCAATGATAGTGCAATTGATACTGAAGCACGCTATGCCCCAGATGGTAAATCCTTTATTTTTACCTCGGATCGCGGTGGTTCAGCACAAATTTATCGCTATAATTTTGCTGATGATTCAAGTAAGCGCCTGACTTTCCGTGGCGCATTTAATGCACGTGGTACTTTAAGCGCAGATGGTAAAAAAATCGCTCTGGTCCATCGTCCAAGTGGTAGCAACTACAAAGTTGCCATTCAAGACATCAATACAGGGATTACCAACATTTTGACCCCAACCAGTTTGGATGAATCACCAAGTTTCTCTCCAAATGGGCAAATGGTGGTGTATGCAACGCGTGAAGGTAATCGTGGATTATTATCTATCATGTCACTGGATGGTCGTTTCCGCATGAATTTACCCAGTGAACAAGGTGAAGTTCGTGAGCCAGCTTGGGCACCTAAATAACAATTTAATTTAAAGCAATGATGATCATGGAGATGAAAATGAAATTAGTAAAATTATTGGTCCTTCCTGTTCTTGCAACAACCTTAGTTATGACAGGTTGTGCAAGCCGTAAACCTGCTGCTGAAATTCAAACAGGTCAAAACCCGAACAGTGCTGGTACAGTAAGTACCGAAGGTTTAAGTGAAGATGCTGCACTCAATGCCCAAAACTTAGCGGGTGCGTCTTCAAAAGGTGTAACTGCCGCAAACAAAGCATTCTTAGCGAAACGTGTGGTGCATTTTGACTATGACAGCAGTGATCTTTCCAATGACGATTACCAAACATTGCAAGCACATGCACAATTTCTTGTAGCGAATGCAAATTCGAAAGTGGCTTTAACGGGTCATACAGATGAACGTGGTACACGTGAATACAACATGGCTTTGGGTGAACGTCGTGCCAAAGCGGTGGAAAGCTTCTTAATCACCAATGGTGTTGCAGCAACCCAATTAGAAGCCGTAAGCTATGGTAAAGAAATGCCGATTAATGCAGGGCATGATGAAAACGCTTGGAAAGAAAATCGCCGCGTAGAACTTAACTACGAAGCCGTTCCACCCTTATTAAAATAATGACTTTTAATAAGAAAGCGCTCAAATTGAGCGCTTTCTTATTACTTAATTACTTAGATTAGCATTTAAGCTTTTTCAGATGTATCCGGTTCTTCATGCGAGTTTTGCATAGATTCGATCAGATCATGCTTGTTGAATTTTTTATATTCAGGTTTAGCTTCGTAATCCTTCCATGCTTCTTTTACTTTCTCGGCAGAAATATCGTCTAAATTCATCGCTTCATTTGGCGTTGGAGTCGCATCAAACTTTTGTGTTGTCATAACCGTGCTCCTATCCCTGTTTTTAAATAACCTCTGCTCACATCAACATAGCATTTTCCACAAAACTTACAAGGGTAAAATCACGACAAATAGTCGAGTTTAATTGTTCTTTTGTCTCGTTCTCATCTAAAATGAGTCCGCATATTCTTTTGATAGTTTTTTATCATTTTCTAGTTGGAGCTTTCCTAGCATGTCATACCTCACCCTTTCCCAATTCTTAGAACAAAAAACAGGGAACTTAACACCAGAACTTTCTCAAGTAATTGAAACAATTGCAAATACTTGTAAAAAAATTGATCAAGCATTGCAAAAAGGTGCCTTAGCAGGTGTATTGGGTAGTGCAGAACATGAAAATGTACAAGGTGAAACTCAAAAGAAACTCGATGTCATCTCAAACGATTATTTAATTGATGCGTTAAAAGCTCATCCACAAGTCGGTGGTTTGGCTTCTGAAGAGCTGGATGAATTCACGCCTGCACAAGAAAATGGTAAATTCCTTGTATTGTTCGATCCACTGGATGGTTCAAGCAACATCGACATCAATATGTGTGTAGGCACAATTTTTTCTATCCTTCCTGCAAAAAATGCAGTGACCCAAGCTGAAGACTTTATGCAAGCTGGCACAGAACAAGTGGCTGCTGGTTATGTATTGTATGGTCCATCTACGATGATGGCACTGACTGTAGGCGCTGGTGTTGTATTCTTTACTTTTGATCCAGAAACTCAAGAATTCCTACTCACTTCTGAACATGTGCAAGTCGCTGCCGACACGCAGGAATATGCCATCAATGCTTCTAATCAACGTCATTGGGAAGAACCAGTAAAACGCTATATTGCTGAACTTCAAGATGGCAAAACAGCCGTGCGTGGCAAAGATTTCAATATGCGTTGGGTCGCATGTATGGTTGGTGACATTCACCGTATTCTTTGCCGCAGTGGTATTTTCTTATATCCATACGATACTAAAGATCCGCAAAAAGCAGGTCGTCTACGTTTAATGTACGAAGCCAACCCAATGAGTATGTTGATGGAACAAGCCGGTGGTGCATCTACGACGGGTCGTGTTCGTATTCTTGAGATTCAACCCACTGAAATGCATCAACGTGTACCTGTAATCATTGGTTCTAAAAACGAAGTTGAATTAGCAACCAGCTACCACCATTAATTTAAAAAATGGAAGTGAGTGTATCCACTTACTTCCATGGATAACTCTCCCATGCCAGCTTTTTTTCTTGAATCAAAAGACAATCCAAAAATCAAACACCTACGTGGATTGATTGAACAAAACTCCTTTCGTAAAAAACAGCGTCAAACCGTACTTGAAGGCACACATCTAACTCTTGCATGGTTAGCAAAAAATCGTAAAATTCATTCTATTTTCACGACTGAAGTGGCAATGAGCCATCCTGATTTAGAGAAAATCAATGAGCTCTATGATGGTTATGTCTTTGTTATCAGTGAATCTTTATATAAAGATTTAAGTACTTTAGGTACATCTTTAGCGTGTTTGGCAATTGTCGACTTACCAAGCTCACCTGAAGCTTTGAATTTTAAAGAAGACACCTTAATTTTAGACAATATCCAAGATCCGGGTAATGTGGGAACCTTGCTCCGTTCAGCTGCGGCGGCAGGCATTGAACAAGTTGTATGCACCAAAGGTTCGGCATCTATTTGGTCACCACGCGTCCTTCGTGCAGGGATGGGTGCGCATTTTTCCCTGCAAACCTATGAAAATATTGCACTAGAAGACCTTTTAGAAAAATTCACCATACCTGTTTATGTCACCAGTTCACATCAATCTGAAAGCCTTTACTCAAAAAGTTTGAGAAAACAATGTGTTTGGATTCTAGGCAACGAAGGTCAAGGTGTATCTAATTATGCACTTAAGCATGCTGAAGCAGTTTCTATTCCACAGCCCGGTGGACAAGAATCATTGAATGTTGCTGTTGCAGGCTCTATTTGTTTCTTTGAGATGGTTCGTCAACGTTTATAAGCCTGTTCTTTCGTTACTTTATTTTAACCATCGTTCATTGATGTTTAAAAATAGATTACGCTAGAAAAATAATAAGTTTTTTGTCAACCAAACCATTATTTCCAACGTTATATATGTATGAATATGGAAATAATGGTGGGTATCCAATGACAGGATTTTCCATCTCTATGGATTCAGCACCAAAACAGTCTCAGTCGGAAAACTTAAGTACTCTTAAGAGTACGGCTGAACAACGCCTGAAAATTTTTATGCAGGATGTGACTGGACGTGCTTTAGTAATGATGGAAAGTGCTACTCAAGGTCAACAAGGCATCGCAATGGATTTAGTGCAAGAAGCATTTATTTCCTTACATAAAGCATATGCTGAGAAATCGACTGATGAATGGTATCCCCTGTTTTACACCATTTTGAACCATAAACTACAAGACTGGCGCAGAAAAGAAGTCCGTCGAGCGCAACCTTTTTCTTTTTTCAAAAAGGTGAGCTTAGATGACGACGATATAGAACTGAATGATATCGTTGATGAAAATATGCCTAGTCCATTTGATTTTCTTGATCAAGCCGTAACAGCTGAAGAAATACAAGAAGCGATTGCCAAGCTTCCTGTTCGACAGCAACAAGCTTTCATGCTTCGTGCTTGGGAAGGTTTTGATACACACACCACTGCGCAAATTATGGAATGCAGTGAAGGTAGTGTAAAAACGCATTATCACCGTGCTATTCAAGGGCTTAGGTCTTCTTTAGCACATTTAAATCCATATGGTGGAGGGTCATCCGAATGAAACAAGATGATTTCTTAAAACAAGTTACTTCCAAACTCGATGCACTGGCACAACATCATAAAGACAAACCAGTTGTGATGAATCAGGTCATTGAAAAAATTCAAGACCGAGCAGCCTCTCGTTACGGACTTTGGAAAATGTCAGGTTTTGCACTTGCCGCTGCAATTACAGGGTTCGTGGTATTCCCAAACTCGATTGACATGGCCGAAAAACCGCAAAATCAAGTGGTTGTTACTCCAAAACTTTCACCACAAATGGTTGAAGATTTGGAAATGTTGATGGTTTTAGGCGAGGATAAAGTTCCACATGGCAGCTAAAAGATTAGCATTTGCTTTTTGTGCACTCGGATTTTTACAAACCAGTTTTGCAGGTTTTGAGCGTTTTTGGATTTTTTCTAAAGATGCGGACACTCAAGTCACAGAAACATGGGAAACGCTATCAGATGCTGAACAACGGGCACTTATTCAACGTTACCAATCATTAAAGGAATTGCCTGAAGCACAGGGCTCGGCTTTGCATCAGCGTATGGATTGGTTTACCCAACTTCCCGAACAAGAAAAGCAAAAAATGCGTGAGACTTGGCAAAAAATGAGTAGCCAAGAACGTAAAGACTTAGGTCGACGCATGCAAAAAGCAACGCATGAAGAAAGACCTGCTATTCGAGATGAATACATTAATAAATATTTACAACCTCAGTCTATCAGCCATTAAATATAGATAATGACGATCAAAACGATGGTCATTATCTTTAGATTTAACCCTGCTCAAGCATACGACTTGTTGATAAAAGGCTCGAATTTCACCTCTAATCAACAATCAGTTACTTTTTTTAAATTTAAATTTCCAATAGAAATCCAAAGAAACAACTTACTTTGCACCCAATATTGATTGGATACAAACACCTATATATTTTTAAAATCCTAATTTTTTATAAAAAAATGCCTCATTCAATGAGGCATTTTAACTTTACTACTGTTTTTTTCTTCGAACTCTATGCAAGCCAAGACCCATTAAACCTAAAATACTATAGATGCCAATACTGCCACCCCCTCCACCAGAAGCGGTAGAACTGGTATTTTTTGCGGTATTCTTCAAATAAATTGTTGCTTGGTTTGAAATTAAGCCTTCTGCATCATAAATATTATAATTCAGCTCATAATCAAATGGACTAAAATTGTTCTTTGCTTGCATATGCAACTGACCACCATAACAGGTAAAACGGATGTCATTACCAGGACAGGGGCCAGTATGGTCGGCAGTCACAATTAAACCCGCAGGAATGGTTTCAAGTCGGATTGGCAACTCCACACCAGCTGCATTTTTATAAAATGCACCTTTATAAGGAGCATTCAACTTTGTCGTAGGTCCATCACCATCATCACTATCATTTTCCAACGGATTAATACTCAATACCGAGTTTGAACTTGGGGTAATTGAGTATTCATCCGACTTGGCAATTGGTGCAATATTCTTAAATTGTGCTTTTAAAACACCTGTCGATTCCAAACCTGCGACTTGCTTAGAGCGAATCGTATAGGAACAATAAGAAGCACCTGTTAAATCTGCCAATTTACCATCTATGCGATAAAGCATAATTCGCTTCAAATCACTATTCCAAACACACTTAAAGTTTGGATCAGGATCACCCACAAACTCAACTACACCATTTTTTTCAACCAACTCACCACGTTCTTGCGTGATAATATTATAATTATCAACATTTAATGCTTTCGGTTGCATCGCACCATTACTATTTAGCACTTCTTCATCATTCGGCAATGCAAATGCAAATGGATCGACATAAATCGCACGATATTGTTGATTTTCAGTGGTATATTTCAATAAGTCTTCAAATATTTTTAAGTCTTCTGTATCTTGAATTAAGTAGTCCTTACGATTAGGGTCTTTAATATCCACCTTAATTGTATCAATCAATCCTTTATATTTATCAATTCGTTGTACATATGAATCATTAAATAAATCGGTAATATCTGCCGCAGTTAAACGCATCAATTCAACTGAACCAATGTCACAAATATTTTTCATGGTTGGATTCAACATCAGCGTACCATCAGTAACTCGTTGTATACCTCGTTGATCCGTTTTACTACACTCACCCTTATTTACATTGACTAAATCCAATTCATTTTGATTGTTTTTTGGATAGTACAAAGGTAAAAATAAGTTATATTCTGAAACTTCTTGATAAGGTGACAATACAGTGAATATATTCGTCGCACCTAAATTTACATTGGTATTAGAATCATTCGTTCCAGCATTTGACGCTGTCGGTAAATCACATACCCCTTCTGAACTAAAAGCATTTTGACTCGCAGTAATCGTCCGTTTTGTGTCTGTTAAATCGCCATTATTTAAAGCATAGCGACAAGATTTACCCTTATTAAACGCTAGAAGATTAAACCTTAAGTTAATTGCACCATTATCATCATAATAAAAAGTACTATAAGCATCATTTTCCACAATCGTATTGCTTATTGCAGTGAATGCGTAATTTGAATTCAAGCGATGATTATCACCTACCGCACGAATAATACTACCCTTTACACTGTCGACTTGGTTCTTTGCAATTGTGCTTGCGATGAGGTTTAAATTTGGATTACCACACAGCTCAATCATACTTAGACTGCTTGCTGATCGATTTTTCACAATACTGCTGTTACTAATATTAATAACAGCTTGCGTATCTTTCAGATTAGCCTCACAATCCATAGCCAAAACACTACCTTGTTTGGCTTTATTGCCCTGTATAAGCACTTGAGATAGATTAATTTCCTTGCCTTCATTATGCGCAACAAAATAAATGGCTCCACCTTCTTGCGTGGATTCAGAATTTAAAATTGCGCTATTCACCATATTTAATGATGCACCAACAAATAGTGCACCACCAAATTTTTCAGAATAACCATTTTTTAAGATCAGGTTAGTCAGATTAAGATTTGCATTGGTATCTGAAGTATTAAAAATACGTGAAGTATTATTTGCATTAATACTGGTTTTTAACGCTTTAAGGGCTGGATAGCTATGCGTCAAAGCATTTTTGGTTGAAGGATCTGCTGGCGATTTACCATAAATAAAAACGTCAGTTTCTGGCTTTAACTCACTTTTTAAAATATATTCACCCGCTTCAAGCTGAATAATATCTTTTTGACCATTACTCGTATTACCGGCATTACAACCACCGTGTGATTTATTATCTTTAGCCGTTTGTATTGCCTCTCTCAACGAGCAATTATTTAAATTATCACCATTTTCATCGACAAAAGTATTGACATAAATTGTTCTGTCTTCTGCCGCCATTAATGACATTGCAGACAATATCATGCTACAGAGAAATCCTTTTTTATAGTTTTTCATCGATCATCCTTGCTTATTTTTATATCGGCGCAGTCCAACAAGACCTAATATTGTAAATAGACTGAAGAATCCAAATGACCCACCTGATGTACTCACTTTGCTGCTTTCCATATCATTTTTGGGTTGCTGTACAATTTGTACATTAATCTCAAGGTATGGATTAGTTTTATGAAAACGAGTGGTTGACGTCACTAAACGAATCTTAAAAATATCTGCACCCGCCCACGAACCTTGGGGGATATAAACCAAATTTCCTGCTTCATCAATGGTGAGTTTACCTTTTGATGGTGTCTTGACTTGTATCACTTGCATACAGCCAGCCTGCCATGACTCACCGAATGCTTTTTCATCTAATTTATCTTTTAGTGCTTCACATTCTTCTTTCGGAATTAAATCACTATCTCCGAGTTTGTCGGCAATATTTATTTTGGCAACATCACCAAGAATTAAATCCTGACCAACTAGACTCGTATTCGGCACAATAATTTCGATTGCCCCACGGTCACAGGTATGCTGATCGTCATCTCGGATATTGTCACGTTGATCTGACGTTTCGCAAGCCACGATTTTTGTAGTTGAATCAAGCTGTAATTTACCTTTGTTAATAATTAAGCTTTCAAATAAGGTTTTATAACTCATCAATATTCGTGGTCGGAAATATCCTAAAAAAGCAGTATCCGATTGAACATAAGGACACAACAGCGCATTTGGATCTTCACTTAAAGTCTTACATTTCCCTTCTAAATCATTGCCAGCAATAAGCTCAGTCCCTTGCCAAATATTATTTGGGAAGTTTCCATCACCAGATGTGCAACTATTTGCGACAAGGTTGTTTTGTAGAAAACTTTTATCCTCAGCCTTAAAATAACAATTGTTATCTTCTGTCATTGGGTATGGATTACCCAACACAATACTGTTAGCAAGATATGCTTTTTTTAAGGGCGCATTAAATTGAATACCCGCTGAATTCCCAACCACTGTAAGATTATTTAAACCAATGCCATCGCGGACATTAATGATAAAACCTTTGTTTTTATAAAAAGTACTATTGACGATTTTATGGGTCATTAAAGGAAAAGCAGCAATTGCAGCATCATCTAAAGATGCAGCAGAATATATATTTGCCCCTCTTACTACTGTCGTCTCATTTTCACGAAAAACTGAATTTGATATTCTAAATTGTGGAACCTGACTATAAAGAATCGCCCCTTCAGCTGCTGTATTCTTTTCAAATAAACTGTACTTAATATTTACAAAACTACGTTCTTTAGCATCTTGCCCCACAGGCACAGCAAAGTTATAAATCGCTCCACCTTGTCTTGCGCTACCACCCGATAATTTTACATATTCTAAAGTCAGAAATTCATTGTTATAAATCAGTCCACCTTGGTCGGCACACACAGACTGATTACAACCTTGAAGTGTCACTTCAGTCATTTTTATGCTGATGAGTTCTTTTTTTGTATCATCGATAACGAAAATATTGTCCTTACCCAACATTTTTATCATGGCATTATTAATGCCAGCAGCAGGCTTATCAAAACCTGTTGTATCGTTATAAAGTGTCCTTAAATTGAGCTGTGCTGAAATTTTAATGTGTGTGTTTAATTTATAGGTTAATTTACTCTCTAATAATATGCTGGAGTCCGTGTCTTTTATACGCCCCACGCAACCCTGATAACCACTATCCACAAAGTCTTTATTGACATATTCAATGGCTTCACGAAGAGAACACTCCGTGTCATCTTTAGAAACATCCTCAATTGTAGTAACTTTAATTTCGCCGCTATAAGCATGTCCTGCAACGCATAACATGCCTATGCCTATGCTCCGTTTGAGCATATCTTTCTCCTTGTGTTCTTTATATATTTTTATTCTTTAGTTGCAAATTCCCTGCAACATCGAACTATTTTGCTGTACTTTGTCACAGCTTTAATAATTTCTCAAGATTTTTTATTGTTTACCGATATTCATCAATTAAGGCATAAATTTGTCTTAAATTCGCATGACTAATTTTAATTTTTTCGCCCTTTAACAACTGAATCAATTGCTCTAAGGTTTGTAATAAAACAGAGGTTTGATGCGGTCCTTGCATGAGCAAATAGTCTATAACTTGTTGATCAATATGAATACCACGACGTGTTAATACCGATGTCACGAGCGCATAGCGATCTGCATATAAACTGCCCGTTGGCACTTTCACACTGACTGCTTGGGTTAAACGTGATTGTAAATCTGGAAGTTCCAGTTTTAATTCTATAGGTGCTATACGGGAAGAGAAAACCAACTGCCCTCCACCCTCATTATTATAATTAATTAAATGAAAAACTGCTTTTTGCCAATGTGGAACGCCACTAATCGCTTCAATATCATCCAATGCAACAAGGTCATAGCGGTCTAAGGATGTGATCGCTTCAGTTGGTGCATCAAGCAATTCAAGTAATGAAACTTGAATGGCAGATTTACCAACATCTAAATAAGAATCACAAATGGCAGAAAGTAAGTGGCTTTTACCCGAACCTGCACCACCATACACATAAAAACGATTCATCAAACCTGCATGTAGCTGTCGAACTGCATCAATAACATGCCCCCAACTTGGACCCGAAAAATCACTGATTCGAGCATCGAGTTGAGGTTCTATATCTAGCTGCAGTTGACGCATATATGTGTTTTGACCTTAGGGTTCTTTATTGTCTAATGGTTCAATCTTACTCGATTTTTCAGCACCTTGCTGATTTTTTAGTGCCTCAGATTGAATTTCAATATCTAGCTCTATTTGTCCAGTTTGCATACTCATTGCACCTGATGAAGAACGCTGTATAACCACAGCGGATAAGTCATACAATCGGCTTTTTTCATACGACTCACGTGCATGTCTAAGTAAAACCACAATCACAGCTGCAACAGGTAAGGCAATCAACATACCAAGGAAACCTGCAAGTTGTGCCCCTGCTAACACTGCAAAAACCACGGCAACGGGTGATAAACCAATTTTATCGCCCAATAGGAAAGGTTGAAGAATATAACCTTCAATGGCTTGTCCAATCATAAAGACAATAATAACCAGTGCTAAATGTGTCCAATCAATTCCGAACTGAAAAAGCGTTGCAATCACTGCGGCAATAATACCTACCCCAAAACCGAGATAAGGAATAATACTGGCCAAGCCTGCAACCATCCCAATAATCAAGCCGACTTCTAAACCAATCAGTTGTAAACCAACAGCATAAACCACACCTAACAGGAACATCACTAAAAATTGCCCCTTCACAAATGCGCCCAGTACATTATGACATTCGCCCACAATACCTAAGGTGATTTTTTCATAATGACGAGGAATCAGGCGACGTAAACTATCCAGCATACGATCCCAATCCAGCAAGAAATAAAAGGCAATAATTGGAATTAAAACAACAACACCGCCAATTTGAATAAAGTTTAAGCCCGATTGCGCAACACGCAACACCACACTCTGAATACTATCGGCACTATAATTGGTCTGAATATATTCCATAACAACTTTGGAGATCTGTTCAGTATCAATTTCCATTGCTTCAACATTAAAAGTCTGCGATACCCACGGTAAAAAGGTGTAATTCAACCAATGAATACCTGCGGGAATACTGTCTCGTGCATAGATTAGCTGTTGCCAAACCAATGGAACAACATACCAAATTGCCAAAGTAACAATGACACCAATACCGATAAAAACAATGCCAATAGATAACCAGCGTGGCAAACCTATTCTATGAAGTTTATCCACCAATGGACTAAATAAATAAGCAACTAAAAATGCGGCTATAAAAGGCAGTACCACAGGCTTAAGCAAATACAAAACCCAGAGGATGAGTGCAATCCCTGAGAGTATAAAAATACGACGTAAGGTGCGATCAACCATAGATTCGAGCCTTTTTTAGGTTTATTCGTTATAGAAAGTAAAATATTTGAATAAAGATAGCATTTTGGTGCATAAATAACATAAGAGTTTCGTATATTCGGGTATAATCGCGGCGCGAATGCGGAGACTTCAATATGAGCAACTCAACTTCCCCAAACACTGGTTTAAGCTATAAAGATGCGGGTGTCGACATTGAAGCGGGAGACGCACTAGTCGACCGAATCAAATCAGTCGCTAAGCGCACTGCACGTCCTGAAGTGATGGGCGGATTAGGCGGCTTCGGCGCTCTTTGTAAAATCCCTAAAGGTTATGAAGAACCTGTTCTCGTATCTGGCACAGATGGTGTTGGTACAAAATTACGTTTAGCACTCAATTTGAACCGTCATGACACTATTGGTCAAGACTTGGTTGCAATGTGCGTAAACGACCTTCTGGTCTGTGGTGCTGAACCATTATTCTTCCTTGACTACTATGCGACGGGTCACTTAAATGTCGATGTTGCTGCCAATGTAGTAACAGGTATTGGTGCTGGTTGTGAACTTGCAGGCTGTGCATTGGTTGGCGGTGAAACTGCTGAAATGCCAGGCATGTATGAAGGTGAAGATTATGACCTTGCAGGTTTCTGTGTAGGCGTAGTTGAGCAAAGCAAAATTATTGATGGTAGCAAAGTAAAATCTGGTGATGTATTGATTGGTGTCGCGTCAAGCGGTGCACACTCAAACGGTTACTCTTTACTGCGTAAAATTTTAGATGTGAAAAACGTCGATTTAAACCAAATCGTAGATGGTCGCTCACTTGCAGATGTGGCAATGGAACCGACACGTATTTACGTTAAATCATTATTGCAACTTTGCAAAGAAGTTGATGTTCATGCAATGGCACACATTACAGGTGGCGGTTTACCGGGTAACTTACCTCGTGTACTTCCAAATGGCGCGCAGGCTATTGTCAATGAATCTTCATGGGAATGGCCAGAACTGTTCAAACTTCTTCAACGTGAAGGCGGTGTTGAACAGCATGAAATGTATCGCACATTTAACTGTGGCGTAGGTATGGTAATTGCAGTTGATGCAGCAGATGCTGATAAAACGGTTGAATTATTGACTAGCCTTGGCGAAAAAGCATGGAATATGGGTCACATTGTCGACAATGCTGAATCTGTTGCCGGTGCTGATGAAAAGATTCGCGTAATCTTTGCATGATGTGTTTCGCATGATCAAAATTGCTGTCCTTGTTTCAGGCAGTGGAAGTAACTTACAAGCGTTGATAGATGCCAATCTATCGGGGCAAATTGTCGGGGTCATTTCCAACAAGCCTGAAGCCTATGCTTTAGAACGTGCTCAAAAAGCAGGTATTGCCACTGCGGTAATTGAACATAAACAATATCCCAACCGTGAAGCATTTGATGATGTGATGCATCAACAATTGCTCGCTTGGGATGTTGATTTAGTGGTTCTGGCCGGCTTTATGCGTATTTTAAGTGCTCAATTTGTGCAAGCATGGGAAGGGAAAATGGTCAATATCCACCCTTCTCTATTGCCCAACTACAAAGGTATGCATACGCACCAACGCGTACTGAATACGGGCGATGTCTTCCACGGTTGTACTGTTCACTATGTAACGGCAGAACTGGATGCAGGTCAAGCTTTAGCGCAAGGTGTGCTGAAAGTGAATGTGCATGATAATGCCGATTCACTGGCAAGCCGAGTACATGTGCTTGAACATGTCATTTATCCGCAAGTGGTGGAATGGATTTGTACAGGTGCAATTCAGCATACTGAAAAGGCTGTGTTGTATCGTGGTCAAGTTATGCTTGAACCTGTGCAATTTGCCAAGTTTTAGTAGATTTAAAGATTCAAAAAACGCATCCTCGGATGCGTTTTTTATTGATATTAATATGCATATAGCAATTATTTGGCTTGTTGCCGAATCAACTGCTTAATCAATTTCACAACTTCAACGGGATGCTCCAATGGGAACATATGACTACCTGCGGTAATGCTAAAAGGCACCCCAAATTTCTTTTGTACCATCTGTGGAAAACGACGCGGTAAAAATGGACTTTGTTCTGCAACCAACATATGGATTGGCAGATGAATTTTTTTCTGAGGTAACCACCACAATGATGGATTGGTTCTAAAAACCTTCACTTCATCCATTTTTGGAATAGTGAGTTCAACACCACCGCGAACTTTGTCTTCGGTTAAAGCATAGTCGATATAGGCCTGAAAACAGTCGGCATCAAAGTCTTTATAAAAACCTTTTGGGCGCAGCAATTCTGCTGCTTGCTCACGACTATCCCAATGATCACGACGACGCAATGACAATGCCGCAGGTGACATCCGATCCACCGCTTTGAGCTTCAACAGTTTAGCAACATGCAATGCAAAACCGTCTTTACCCATAATCATCGGTGGATCAAGCATAATCACTTGCTCAAACAACTCAGGTCGTTTCAACGCTGCTTGAAAGGTCAGCACTGAACCTAAAGAGTGACCTAAACCAATGACGGGTCTACCCTTCGCTTGACGGACAATACTGTCAATCACTTGATTGGTTAGGCTTTCCCAATGATTGTCAATCGGATAACGCTTATCAGTTCCAAGCAGTGGCACATAAATAACCTCATATTCATCTTTCAGTAAATCAAATAGCTTTTGATAAACTTGAGATGGCACGCCATTGGCGTGCGCAAAATGAATCAGTGGCTTCATTGTAATTTTGTCGTTTGTTCAGATTGGACTTGCTGTGAAAGTGAGCTAGCAAAGCCCTGACCAATCGAACTTCCCATGCGCCCAAGTACCGAATCAAAAGGACTATATTCAATGGTATAATTCACAGCTTTATCAATTTTAAGTTCACGTTTCAGCGTATTTAAACTACCTGTACGATCTGCAATACCCAACTTCACTGCTTGATCACCTGTCCAAAACAAGCCTGAGAAGATTGCTGGATCTTGCGATTTCAACTTATTACCGCGACCTTGTTTAACTGCATTGATAAAATGATCATGCACATTATCCAGTACGCCCTGTACATGTGCTTTTTGTGCACCATCGACAGGCTGGGTCATTGAAAGTAATGCCTTGTTCTCACCAGAAGTCATTGTACGGTCTTCAACACCTAGTTTTTGCATTAAACCCGTCACACCGTAGTTCGGCATAATGACACCAATCGATCCAACAAGACTGGATGGGTTAACAATAATTTCATCCGCAGCAGACGCAATATAATACGCTCCTGAAGCACCTGTATCACCAATCACGGCATACAGCTTTTTACCAGTATGAGCCTTTTTCAAATATTGAATTTCTTGCCAGATTTCATCAGATTGTACTGGTGAACCACCCGGTGAGTTAATATTTAAAACTACCGCTTGGCTTTGTTTACTTTCAAAAGCTTTCTTTAATGCTTTTACCGTATCTGCACTATTCACGCTTTGTTTATCAGCAGCAATTGTTCCAATAATATCAACCACCGCAATATGCGCAGTTGTGGTGGCTGTAGGATCGGTGGTTGATATGCTACAACTTTTCCCCATTAACACTAAAACAAAAAGAATATAAGCAAAGGTGAGACATTTAAAAAAGATTCCCCAACGACGTGCACGGCGCTGTTCTTCTACCGATGCTAAAACGGCTTTTTCTAAAATATGCCATTCTTTGCCAGTTATATTTTGCGTATTATGTTGTGTATTCTGAATGTCATTTTCTGGTTTTGGCGGCCAATCGGACATGGAAAATAATCCAATGATGAGTTAAATTGAACTCATTATATACACTGAATCATAGAAATCTGCCTAAACAATATATTTTCCCCTATAATATTTTTCTTTTTGACTCTTTTTCTACATTGACGATAGGCAATGACTGACCATACTTCACCGAATACGACGTATCATTTACTTAAATTTATAAGTAGACAACCCATTCAAATTTCTAGATTTATTGCTCGAAGTTTAGCAGGTCTAGTGAATTTACTTAAAATATCAAAAACGTCAGATACGATTCGTCTTAATCTTCAAATTGCGTTACCTGAATTAACAACTGAACAACATGAGAAGATTATTCCGCAAGCGATTCGTAATGAGCTGACCTCATATTTCGAATTTTTTAGCATTTGGGGTGCAGATAACCATAAAAATATTGCTCGTATTCATTCCGTTACTGGGGAGCAGCTACTCAAAGATGCTGTAACAGCAGCTGAAGGTTTGGTACTGATTGTGCCGCACTTTGGCACATGGGAAATTATGAATGCCTATCTGGCTCAATTTACCCAAATGACCATTCTCTATAAACCTGTCAAAAATGAATCCGCCAATCAGTTTGTACGTGAAGCGCGAAGTCGTGAGCAAGCGAACCTCGTCCCGACTGATGAATCGGGTGTCAGACAAATTTTTAAAGCTTTAAAACAAGGTGGTACAACGGTTATTTTGCCAGATCACACACCTAACTTTGGTGGAGAAATGATTTCTTATTTTGGCATACCGCTCGCGACCAGTAATTTAAGTGCCAAACTGATTCAAAAAACTAAAGCCAAAACTTTATTTTTATATGCGATGCGTAATGATAATCATGGTTTTGATATGCACATTGAACCTATAGATGATCGAATTTACCAAGGCAATCCCAATCAGGGTACTGCTGTTATTTTAGCAGCCATCGAAAACTTAATTCGTCGTTATCCAGAACATTATCACTGGAGTTATAAGCGTTTTAAAGCCAATCCAGCTTTAGATCATATCTATCATTTAAACACAAATGAAGCCCTTAAATTAGTTGAAGACATCCGTCGCCAAGATGCGCAGACTAAAATTATTTAGTGCTTTAACCACTGCTGACGGTCTCGCTCAAATGCGATAGACATGATGTTTTGCTGCTTAAAAAAACGAATACTGCCGTGTTCGATGGTGGTCAGTAATGGGATGTTTAATTCTTTTAAACGAGATTCAACAATTACACTCGGATGTCCATAGCGATTATTCCAACCCGCTGAAGCAACTGTTAATTTTGGCTTCAATTGTTTTAGAAAATGATAAGCTGAACTATGTCGACTACCATGATGTCCCAAAACTAAAACATCAACTTTTAAATCAGGATAGGCCTGTAAAATGTGATATTCCGTTTCCCAGCCTGCATCGCCCATCAACAAAAAGTTTTGATAAGGTTGAACATTTTTTACCTGTAAATAAACCACACAAGACATTTCATTTTTTTCAAATTTAGCCTTTGCCAAGTGCTCAGGTTTCGGTGATAAAATCGTAATGTTGACGCGCTCGCTCCAATGCCACTGTTGCCCTTGACGACAATAATCAAACTGACTCTTCTTTTCGACGTCTACCTGTTCATTGGAATATACCTTTTTGATGGGGAAATCATGCTTAATCGACTCATATCCACCGCGATGATCTTGGTCTAAATGCGTCAAAATCAGTTGATTCAATTGCGAAACACCATTCACCGATAAAAATGGCAAAATAATCTGTTTCCCCACACTAAATTTACTTTCATCATAATTTCCCCCCATATCAATCATTAAGGTCTGTTCTTGATCACGGATAAAAATCGCTTGCCCTTGTCCCACATCTAACACCGTCAATTCAAAATCATTTTTATCTACATCAACCGCAATCAAAGGAATAAAACACACAACAGCCCAAAATTTTGGCACCACACCACGCGGCAAAAATAGAATCATCAAGCCCAAACATAAGCTGAGTAATGTCCACGTATTCATTGCAATCGGTCTTAATGTCGGTGAAAAAATCCAATCTAACACTTGGATAAAAATGAGTAATCCAGAAACACAGAGGTCATTGATTTGGAACAATAACCCGCCCAAAGGTTCAAAAATGAAATAGCACAATGCCGCAATAATATCTAAAGGCACAATCAGCAAACCAATCCATGGAATGGCAAACAAATTACTCAAGGGTGTCACCCATGCGATTTGTTTAAAGAACATCAGCATCAGTGGCAACAAAGCCAAAAATATTTTCCACTGCGATTCAATTAAAATTTTCAGCTGGATTTTGATTGCCTGAGTCCGAGTCTTTATTTCTTCCAGATGACTTTGCTGCTGCACCGTTTGGTAAATACGCAGCAACACAAAACACGCGCCATAAGACAACCAAAAAGCAGCCGATAAAATACTAAAAGGATCAAAAATGAGTAAAATTGAAGCACTAAACAGCAAAATACTTAAGGCTTGGATTTTTTGTTTAAATAAAACAAACGCACTGATCAGTAAACAGGTCAATAATGTTCTGAGTGCTGGAATTTCAAAACCGACAAAAGCACAGTACAACAATACGCACATGCAAAAAGGTAAAATCAGTAAATATTGCTTGGGGTATTTCAAATAAATTTGCGGACAGTAACGGCAAATCAGTTGATGCAAACTCCAACACAGCAGTAAAGCAAAAATAAGAACATGCGGCCCAGATATTGCCAATAAATGACTCATCCCAAAGCGTTGGAACAATTGTTCAGTTTCTGGCTGAAGTAGACTTTGATCACCGGTCAACAAAGCCAAAAGTAAGCCTTTATTGTGTACAGGTTGTTGAACAATAAAATTCCGCAGTGCAAGACGTTGTTGCTCCACCCAGAGTTGTATTTGATTCAAAACTGAATGTTGTTGCCTTAAATAATGCGCATAACCCAAAGCATAAATGTCTTGTTCAGACAGCTTTTGTACTGCTGAAACTTTAAACCCCGACATGATATTTTGCTGAAGATACCATTGCTCTTGATCAAAAGTACCTTGCGTTGCATAGCTATGTGCAGGTCGTGTGTTGCCCTGTAAGCGATAGTATTGACCCAGCTCAAGTGTAAATTGAGGCTTGGAATCCATTTCATTTTTTAGAAATGCTTGCCATTGCACAGCTTCGGCATGCCGATTCAACACCTGAATTTTTTGTTGTATGGATTGACCACCCCATTCATTCAAATTTTTGACATATACAATCACTTCAACCTGTTCTATCTGCTGTTCCCGAAACTGCAAACGATCATTCAGTTGATGATAGGCATAACTATAGCCCAGCGCTATGCCAAGACTAAAGCCGATACAGAGTTGTAGGCATTTGAAATACAATGAATGGACATGTTTTAATACTGTTAATTTTAACAACAATACGAGAATAAAAAGAACAATACTTGGAATAAGCAACGACTGTAAGATTGGGAAAGTTTTTCCCATCGTGGCAATTCCAATGACCCAGCCTAAACAGATTAATTGCATCATTATTTTTATAGTTTTTTAATTTTGCGCAATATTAAAGCCCACCGGAGTGAGCTTCAATCATTTTTTTAATTTATCGATCAGTGTCTAATCGTTAATCCAAACCCCATCTTGCATATGCAAAATAGAATCACCCGCTTGGGCCAATTGTTCATCGTGCGTCACAATCAACATGGCCATATTGAACTCACGACGTAACTCACTGAGCAGCTCAAAAATTTTCACTGCCGTTTTACGATCTAAGTTACCCGTCGGCTCATCAGCTAACATCAGTTCAGGTTTAGTCACCAAGGCACGGGCTAAAGCCACACGCTGACGCTCGCCACCAGATAATTCACCAGGCTTATGCGTCATGCGGTGCGACAACCCTACGCGATTCAGCAAGTATTCAGCTTGTTCTTTAGATTGTTTGTAGTTGGTGCCTGCACGTAACATCAATGGCATCGCCACATTTTCTAAAGCACTGAATTCAGGCAAAAGATGGTGGAATTGATAGACAAAACCCAAATGCTGATTACGCAAATAACCACGTTCAGCTTCACCCAAAATATCAAAGCGCTTGTCATTTAAAAAGACTTGTCCTTCTGTTGGACAATCTAAGCCACCCAACACATGCAACAAGGTACTTTTACCTGAACCACTTGAACCCACAATCGAAACAAACTCCCCTGCTTTGACTTGCAAGGACAAGTTCTTAATCACTTCTACTGTTGTTTTACCATCAGTAAAACTTTTGGAAATGTTTTTGGCTTCGAGGACAATATTACTCATAACGTAAAGCCTCTGCGGGTTGAGTTTTGGCAGCACGGAATGCTGGATAAATTGTCGCAAGAAAGCTTAAAAGTAGAGATAAGCAAACAATGACCACCACATCTTGCCAACGTAAATAAGACGGTAAGTAGTTAATGAAATAGGCATCAAATAAATTCAGACCAAATGCGGTATTGATCCAACCAATAAAACTACTAATGCTTGAGGCAAAAATAATCCCTAAAATAGCACCTGAGACTGTACCAATCACACCAATGATGGTGCCTTGCACCATAAAAATTCGGGTAATTGTTGAAGGCGAAGCACCCAGTGTACGCAAAATCGCAATATCTGATTTTTTATCCGTTACCACCATTACCAACGATGACACAATATTAAATGCCGCAACCAAAACAATTAAAAATAGCAGTAAGCTCACCATGGCTTTTTCCATCTGAATGGCACTAAACAAATTACCGTGGGTAAAAGTCCAATTCGATGCATAAAAGTTTGAAGGCAAGTCTTTAACAATGTCATCGGCAACTTGTGGTGCGAGGAAAATATCATCTAGTTTTAAACGAACACCTTGGGCACCATCAGGTAAACGCAGCAATGTAGATGCATCGTTCAAGGCGATATAGCCCATCATCGAATCCACTTCTGCACCAATACTAAAAATACCGACGATTTTAAAGCGTTTAAAACGAGGGACTACCCCTGCTGGTGATGGCGTTGCCTCAGGAAGCACTAAAGTAATATTGTCATTAAGCCCCAAACCAAGCGAATCCGTCATTTGTTTACCTAAAACAATGCCAAATTCACCTTTTTTCAAACGGTCTATGCTGCCTTCAACCATATGATCTTGGATAATAGAGACTTTTTTTTCATATTCAGGTTCAATTCCTGAAACCATAATTCCAGCCACTTGCCCTTGTGCAGTCAGCATGCCTTGTAACTGAGTAAATGGCGCTACGCCTTTGACATGCTCGTGTTGCTCAATTTTTTTTGCAAGTTCTGGCCAATTTGTTAAAATTTGCGTTGAAGAAACAGTAGCTTGAGGTATCATTCCTAAGACACGGTTTTTCAACTCTCGGTCGAAACCATTCATAACAGATAAGACTGTAATGAGTACAGCCACACCTAAGGTGAGACCGATCATAGAAACCAACGCAATAAAAGAAATAAAGTGGTTACTACGCCGTGCGCGGGTATATCTCAACCCTATATACAGCGAGATTGGTTTAAACATACCATCTAGTCCGAGGAATAATTATGGAAAATTTACAGCATCAAAGTGGCAACATGGAACGACGTGTGATGTCACGTATAGATGCTGCCTTGCGAATTAATTATCAGATTATTTCTGATGATGTCGCATTAAATGACCCTTATGATCCTAACTTTGTGCTGCCACGTTATTTTCTACTACTCGCAGAATTAGATCAATTTGATCATGCCTTAAACTACGAATTAGAACAATTAACTGAAAGAGATCAACAAATTGCTCGAATCTTATCCTTATTCAACCAAAAATTAAACCTTATTACCGGTTCCTTGTACGACACAATTGTACAATCCATGTTACCAATACCAGAAGATGTCAATTTTTCAGAAACAGGATTCAGCTTCTTTAATGAGCGTCTCATTCAAGAAGGAACTTACATTCATGTGACCTTAAGCCATCCTGAAAATTTCTTTCATATTGCTGCAACTGCGCAAGTGGTCTATAGCCGAACAGAAGAAAATGGCAAATTCCGTACAGGAGCCTATTTCATCACCTTACATCCACAGGATCGCGTTAAGCTTGCCGAATGTATCTCTATAAGTAAAAATAAAGATTAAAAATTTCAAGGATTAGATTTAATCTTATGGGCGAGTGTTCGACTCGCCTTAAGGTCGCGATAGAAATAAATAAACAAACCAAATAGCAAAATGAATGCTCCGACAAAAACCATTGCAGACAATGCTTCATGATTGAGCACAGCACCAATCAATAAGGCAATCATTGGGGTCATGACGGTGGTTAACGATAAAGTCGTCGCTTGAATATTTTGTACTAATTTAAAATAACAGAACATCGCAATCAGTGATGCCATGACCACTGTATAAATAAGGGCCAATAACGACTTCGCAGTTGGAATATGTGTCGGTGCATATTGCCAAATAAAGGGCACAATACAAATAGCCGCAATGGTCGAGACCAGAATCGAACCTGTTGCTTGAGCCACAGGCTCAATATTTGCATTGACTTTTTTGACCCAGAAAATGGATAACGCATAGGTAAATACGCTCATCAACATTAAGCCAATCCCAATCGGATGGATATGTTGATTTTCACCGCCAAAGCAAATGATGGCTAATCCAGCCACCGCGATCACCATACCCAACCACTGTAAACGACTTAAATGCTGTTTAAAGCCAAAATATCCAATCAGACCTGCCATTATTGGGGCGAGACCAAACATCAAAGCAATAATCCCAGAACTTAAATAACTGGTCGCAATATAAGTAAAGATCTGAGAACCCATTAAGCTAAATGAGCCAGCCAAATAACTATGCCAAGATATTTGATCCGTTGGAAATTTAACTCTGAGTATCAGCAACAACATAATGGCCAGCGGTAAAGCGATAAAAAACCGCAGCACCAAAGCCCAAAATAAATGTAGATCAGAGACGCTCCACACTATTGCCAATGGCGTTGTGGCCCAAATAAACACCAATAAGGCATAAGTTGACACGATATTGGCTTTGGATGGCATAATGGGCTCGGCTTAAAGTGCAGTTTTACGTTTCTGTTTTTGGATCGTTTGATCGAGTGAACTGGAAAATTCACGTTTATCACGTTCAGAAATTGGTGGCGGGCCCCCCGTGTTTACACCTGCCCCACGTAAAGAATCCATAAAATCACGTAAATGCAAACGGGCTTTGACATTGGCTGTGGTATAAACCTCACCGCGTGGATGAATCGCAATTCCGCCCTTTTCAATCACCTGTGCCGCTAAAGGAATGTCTTGTGTCATCACAATATCATGCTCTTTCATGCGTTCGATGATTTCTTTATCTGCGGCATCTGCCCCACTCATCACTTGAATGGAGTTAATCCTTACTGAAGGGGTAATCCCGACATTTTGGTTGGCCACAAAAGTAACTTCTAATTGATAGCGATCTGAAGCACGAAGAATGACTTCACGTAGAATTTTAGGCAATGCATCGGCATCGACCCAAAGTTTAAATGGCAGCACAAAGCATCCAAAACTAGAAAAAGATGAACACTTAGTTTAGCAAATTCCGTATGACAAGATGATGGATAAATCCACTTAATCCATTCAGCTCTTTTACCTCAATTCAGCGAGGCTGCATTTTTTAGCACAGAACGATTGCGACCTAAGTTCGGTTAATTCAAGGTATTTTCTCTATTTCACTTACTTTAATGGTTAAATTTAGTCTGGATGACTTGAAATTTAAAAATAACCCTCGATTTAATATACAAATACAACCCAACATCAATTGTGAATATGAAAAATCAAAATAGACCAGAAATTATCACCATTGAAGATCAGAACTTTGGCAGCCATGTCGAACATTGGAATTTACTTACCGATAATCCATGTACAGATGTGCCTAAGTGGCTTGGCTTAGCACTAGATGCACCTGTGATGCCGATGGGTTTGTGTAAAGAAGAATCGGACATGGATGAAGCCACATGGCTAATTCAAGGACCAAACAAAGCCGCTGTAAAAATCACTCAAGTAATTGCGGTTGAAAACAACAAACCTCAATGTGTTAAAACAGCATTTCCAAGTTTTGAAAGTCCATATAAAGTGAATGCCACGATTGAGCGTATTATCACGTGTAAATCAAATACACAGGCCGTCTTACAGCTTAATTTGGGTGCAAATACCGTAGTTTATGCTTTTGATAGCTTATATAGCGTTAATCATGAGCAGTATGAAAAAGATCAAAACTATCTTGCTCAATTCAATGCTTGGGCTTATGAACTTGAAGCTGTTTCAAACCATGAACAATTGGTGGTTGATGATCCTGCTTCGATTAAACACCACCGTGCTTTAAATGATATTTTAGCTGCCAATAACGGTGTTGCACCTGCCAATTTGCAAGAACAAATTGACGCTTGGGAACCCAAATCGGACGATGATAAAGAACCTGTAACCGTCGATTTTTCAAAAATGGTGGCTTATCTTTATGGCGAAAAAATGGGTCAGGAAGATGAAGCTTGGTTCCAAGGCAACATTGTTGGTAAAACTGCAATGCGCTTTATGGAGCAAGAATATACGCTTTATGACGTTGCCCTGATTCACGATGAAGACCAAGAAGCAACATTGATTCGTATTGCAAGCAAAGATGCAGCGTACAAAGACTTTCAGATTGGTCAATTCATTCGTGGCAACTTATGGATTCAAGTCAATATTCACGCTAAAAAACAATAATTTATAAAAAGCAGCTCAATATGGTGATCATCAACATTCATATTGAGCTGCTTTTGTATCTCTATTTTACTTTTCGTAAATATTAGACTTTCAATTTATTCACAGCACTGGATGCTACTTACTGAATAATACTTAAAGTTTTCAATTCAACGTGATCTATTTAAAATCCTTTTCTGATTATATTTTTACTTCGAAATTTTAAACTTTTATCTTAAAAAATCCTGCATTGCTTAGAAGCTACGATTAACCTAGCGCTACATTTTTATAGAATAAATATTTTAATTGCATATTTTTATTTAGTACTTTATTTAATCAATTTTTTATGCTAAAAATACAAGCCATCAATAGGAATTAACGATAAATAAATCGGAATAGAATTTCCCATGAAAATCTTACAAGAAGAAAATATACAACACGTTGAACATCAACTCAGCAAATGTTTCCAGTTAGACTCAATTTCATGTCTGTTTTTTGTATTGGGCATGTTTATGTCTGCCTATATTTTACACCACTTTATTCTCTGATCTTATTTCGCTCAACTGATTTCACCAAACTCATTTCAATAAATAGTAAAAAGCCCATCATTTGATGGGCTTTTTCATGTCAGGTATTAACCATTGCATTTTGCAAAGTCATCCATAAAGTTAACCAATGCTTGAACGCCTTCTAAAGGCACAGCATTATAAATGCTGGCACGCATACCACCGACTGAACGATGACCTGCCAAGTTAAGCAAATGGTTTGCTTCTGCTTCTTTCAAGAACAATTTCTCTAAATCAGCATTTGCCAAAGTAAACGGCACATTCATAATTGAACGGTTTGGAACAGCAATTGGGTTGGCATAGAAATCACTTGCATCAATATAGCCATAAAGTAAGTTTGCTTTTGCAAGGTTTACTTTATGCATGGCATCCACACCGCCATTTTCTAGTAACCACTCAAAGACTAGACCAGATAAGTACCAAGCATAAGTCGATGGTGTATTGACCATTGAATCATTCTTCGCTTGTGCAGAATATTTCAAAATACTTGGAATTTCAGGTTTCGCTTGATCAAGTAAGTCTTCACGAATAATGACTAAAGTTAAACCAGCAGGCCCAATATTTTTTTGAGCACCCGCATAAATTAAACCAAATTTAGATACATCAAGCGGTGCTGAAAGAATGCTTGAAGATAAATCTGACACTAAAGGTGCATTCACCTCTGGAATACCTGCAAATTGCAAACCACCGATAGTTTCATTATCCGCATAATGTACATAAGCGGCATTATCAGATAGATTCCACTGGCTTTGATCGGTAATTGCTAATTTACCATTAATGGTGGTGCCCGCTTCCACGACGTTGATGTCGCCATAGCGTTTTGCTTCTTTTAGCGCTTTTTCAGACCAAATACCCGTATGGATATAATCTGCTTTATTATTTTTACCCAACAAGTTTAAAGGAATTGCAGAGAATTGAAGTGAAGCACCGCCTTGTAAGAACAATACTTTGTAGTTCTCTGGAATGTTCATCAATTTGCGCAAATCAGCTTCTGCTTTTTCTGCAACAGCAACATAGTCATCACTACGATGACTCATTTCCATGATCGAAAGACCTTTGCCATGCCAATCGAGCATTTCAGCTTGAGCTTTTTCTAAAACGGCAGTAGGTAATGCAGCAGGACCAGCACAGAAATTGTACGCGCGCATGAGTTTTCCTTTCAAAGTGAAACACAATAAAATGATGGCATTTAACCACATATAGCCTGTGCTTGCAGTAAATTATCCTGAAAATATTTCAATGCTGTCGGACATTTAAAGTCAAAAATTCAATAAAGATCTGACCGCTTAGCAGGTTTAATAATTTCAATGAATGGCTCGCCAGCAAGTAAATAACTCACTATGCGTAAAATTAAAGCAGGAATAACCACAATTGCATGAATTAAAATTGCTGCACTTAAATACACTGCAAATTCAATCCAACGCAGCCAATGCAAAAAAATCTTGGGTTTATGTGCCAATTTAAGTTGTACCAGCTCTTGTACCGTTATTTCGCCAGCATGCAAATCTAGCCAGATTCGAGTTTTTAAATCGTAGTTATTTGAACTTTTTAAACCTAACTTATACGCTTGTAACATGCGTTTAGGCTCTAAAAAAAATCCTGTAGACAGTGCTATCAAATTCATGATACCCAATATAGGGTGGCTAAACATTGACCCTGTTCCAAGCTCCCATGCACTGACTTCCCCTTCTCCAATACGCCCCACAGTATAACCTGTTAAAATATGATGAATATCATGATATTTTAAATACTTATGGCGTACACCGATGTTGGGCATAGGGACAATTAAACAACCGGTATACACGCCTACGGTTAAAGGTTCACGATCACCAACAATTGGCCCAAAACCATTCTTCTGATAAAAAAGATCGATGGCTTGATTGAGCGTACATTCATCTGGAAATTTATTCGGCTGTTTAACTTGTAAATTCATCTTATATTTATTTAAATGTATGAGGTTAGCTACAATATAATCAATAAATTTATGTTTTTCACGCTTGATTCATCTCGCACAAGGCAGTCACTGATATCAAAACACATCATTAAATGATGCTTTATAATTAAAATTACGATGTGGAGAGTCTATTCGATGTTACAGCGTTCACCGCCCTTTTTAGGTTTTAAGCGAGATATCTTGATTAAAAAACCTCTTGTACAAATTTTAATTTTTTCGTCTTCCATCTTGTCAAGTTCAATCAGTCTTGCTCAAAGCATCAGTTATGCACAAGCGGAACAATCTGTACTAACCGATTCATATAGCACACAAGCCAATCAAGCCTTACAACAGGCGGCAAAATTAGAAGCAGAAGCAGTCAAAGGTTTAGGTCTATCACGTGTCGACTTAAATGTCAGGGCTTATGCCTTTCATAATGAAGTCGATATTCCTTTAAATTCATTTAAAAACAATTTAGAACAAACCCTGTCTCAAGGGATTAATGACCGTATTAATCAAGAAAACCTGCCACCTAATATTTCTGATCCTTTAAAAGAAGGTGTTAATCAAGCCATTCATAGTGGTGTTGGTCTATTTCCAGATTCTGCCAATGTGATTTTAGAAGATCAAGTTGTGCGTCCAACGGTGTCAATACTGATGCCTTTATATACGGGTGGTTTAACTTCTAGCGCCAAAGAAGTGGCGAATATTAAGGCTGAACGTAGTCAACTCAGCAGTAAGCAACAACAAGATGTACAACGCTTTGAACTGATTCAAGCCTATTTTAATGTGCAACTGCAAAAGCAATTATTAAGCTCAAGTCATTCCAATTTAAATGCCATGCAAACGCATTATAACAATGCACGTAAACTGGAAAATCAGGGCTTTATTAGCAAAGGGCAACGGATGCAATTTGAAGTGGCAAAAAATAATGCGCAGCGTCTAGAGCAAAATACTGAAGCCAATCTCAAATCGAGCTTATTTCAACTGAATAATCTTTTACAAAGCAGCCAAATTACTGAACTCAGCACACCGTTATTTGTCAATTCTGCGCAAAGCCAATCTTTGAATGGATTACTTAAAACCTATCAAGATCAATCCTCTCTCATTCGTAAAATGCAAATGGATACGCAACTGGCCAATGCCAATGTAAAAGTGCAAAATGCGGCAAAAAAACCCAATCTTTTTGCCTTTGGCGAATACAGTCTAGATGACAAGCAAAACTGGATTGTCGGTGTGGTCGCTCGCTATAATTTATTTTCAGGGGTCGATAAAAACAAAAATATTCAAGCCGCTGAATTACAACGCTATGCCTCTGAATTAATCACAGAACGTACCAAACAGGAAATTGAGAATATTATTTACAAGTCCTATAGTGAAGTGACGACGGCACAACAAAGTCATCAACTATTACAACAAAATATGCAAGCGGCTCAAGAGAACCTACGTATTCAAACGCTGTCTTTTAAAGAAGATATGGGCACAGCCACACAAGTGATTGATGCACAAAATGCCTTAACGGGCTTAAAAAGTGAAATGGCATTGAATGCTTATAAATATGTCATGTCATTGGCAACATTATTGCAAAGTCACGGCTCGATTGACCAATTTCAAAGTTATATCAATCAAACTCAAACTTACCACCTTCGTTAATTTTTGATGGGGAATAAAATGAATCAAGATCAAAGCAAGTCTGATCAAGATGTAGAAAACACCTCATCGGAAGGAAACTCTACAGATCTATCAGCTCAAAATAGCAAAACAGAGACGCAAGAAATACCCATTGAACAACAAACAGATGCAGAAACGGAAGCCCAAAATCAGCAAAAGACTCAAACTCAAATAGCAACAGATTCAAACAGCGAACCGAAAAAATCAGCAGTTATAAAGGCAATTGGTTTAATGCTGCTTATTTTACTTTTAGGCTTAATTGCGTTTGGTTTATGGAAAAGCTATCAACCCAAAGAAATTGAATTACAAGGGCGAGTTGAAGCCGACACGATTCATGTCAGTACTAAAGTGCCCAGTCGTATTGAAGAAATTTATGTGCATGATGGACAAAAGGTCAGCAAAGATCAGGAATTGATACGTTTATTTAGCCCTGAGGTAGATGCAAAAAAACAGCAAGCTTTAGGCGTTTTACAATCCGCCCTAGCACTGCAATCGACTGCTGAACGAGGCTCACAACAGGAAAATATTGATACGCTCTATGCCAATTGGCAAAGTTTAAAAGCACAACAAGCCTTAGCTCAAACCACTTATCAACGTGGTGCAAACTTGTTTAAAGAAGGCGTGATTTCCCGCCAACGACGCGATGAAATGCAAGCCGCAGCATTATCTGCAAGTCAACTCACGGAAGCAGCTTATCAACAATATGCACGTGCCAAACGTGGTAGCACACCACAACAGATATCTTCTGCCGATGCGCAAGTTCAAATTGCTCAGGCAGCGGTAGCCGAAGCAAATGCTTTAGCAGCGGAAACCAAACTGCGCTCTCCTATCGACGGCACAGTCTCCAAAACCTATGGCAAAGTCTCGGAACTAGTGGCTATGGGGGTGCCTTTGGTTAGTATTATTCAAGATGATGATTTATGGGTGAGCGTAAATGTACGTGAAGACCTATATGCACAAATTTATAAAACCAAAAGCATAGACGGATTTATTCCTGCACTGAACCAAACTGCGACTTTTAAAATTAAGAATATTGAGGCCGAAGGTGAATTTGCCACCATTAAAACCACGCGCCAAACTGGCGGTTACGATATTCGTAGCTTTAAAATTCATTTGGCACCTGTGCAGCCAATCACAGATTTAAAAGTCGGTATGAGCGTTCTATTTAAAATTAAAGAGACTCAATAATGTGGTCGGGCATGCTGCGCGAACTGCGCTATTTACTGACACATAAATGGGACTTGTGCTTAGTCACACTTACCCCTTTATTTATTATTGTGTTGTTTTCCAGCATGTTCTATCAGGGCAAGCCTGAACATTTGCCGATTGCCATTATTGACCAAGACCAAAGCGAACTGAGTCGAAATATTGAAAAATATGTCAGTCATAATTCAGCTTTAAAAATTGCACTAATTTCACAAAACCCCGATGAAGTAGAAAAACTGCTAAATCAGACTCAAATTTGGGGCTATATTTCTATTCCTGCCGGTGCGGAACAGAGACTGGTTCAAGCTCAAGATGCCGAAATCAGCATTGCTTTTAACCAAAGTTATTTTAGTGTGGGCAATGCGATTTCATCTGCAATGTTATTGAGTACCCTAGAAGCGACCATTGATTTCACTCGGCAAAACTATTTAGCCAATAGCATTCCGTATTTGGATATTCCAACGCCGAATGTCAAAATCTCGCCTTTATATAATCCAAGTTTAAGTTATGAGTTTTACTTAGAACCCTTTATGATTCCTGCAATTCTGCATTTATTATTGTGCTGTTGTGTGGCCTTTGCAGTAGGACAAGAGCTGAAATTTAACACCACGGGACAATGGTTAAATCAGCACAGTATTTTTAGTGCCTTATTGTCTAAAGTTTTAGTTTATGTTTTGATTTTTACTGCATGGACATGGGCTTGGATGTTCTGGCTCATTGAAATTCGTGGCTGGTTTGTTGCAGGCAATCTATGGATGATCTTAATCGGACAATTTTTCTTTTACAGTGCTTATGCCTTGATTAGCAGCACTGTTGTATTGGCAACTCGCGACTTAGCTAAATCGTACGGTTTTATTGCCGTTTATGGTGGCTCCTCTTTAAGTTTTGCTGGGGTCACTTTACCTTTAAATAATGCCCCTCTGTTTACGCAATTTTGGGCCAATATTCTTCCTTATACGCCATATGCAAAATTGCAGACTGAACAATGGGTAATCGGTAGCCCAATCTCCGCGTCACTTTTACCCCTTGCAGTTTTGGCATTCTACTGTCTATTTTATTTTGCAACAGCGTATTTCTTTCTTAGAAAGTATGTAAAGGGAGTTCAATCATGAAAAATAGCATGAAAGAATTCCTTCATTTTTACTTCAAAACTTTTAAAGATATTGCCCGTAATAGCTCAATCTTTACCACCTTGGTTTTATCAGTATTTTTATATAGTTTTTTCTATCCTACTGCCTATAAAGCCCAGCATGCAGAATCTTTGCCTATTGTGATTGTGGATGAAGAACAAAGTATGCTGACTTCCAACATTATTACTGAGGTTTCAAAAAGCCCAAATGTAAAAATTAAAGCTGTCACAGGCAATTTTGCTGAAGCGCAAATGATGATCAAAACCCAGCAAGCTGACGGTATTTTATTATTGCCTGACAATTTATCCAATAGTGTTCATCGTGGTGAGGTTGGTGGTGTTGGCTTATATTTAAGTGCTGCTTATTTTCTCAAGACCAAACAAATTGGCTTGGGCATAGCCAGCGCAATTGAACAAGCAATTGCTGAACAGACCGAAAAATTTGGCCATATTTCACATTTCAGCCCTGCACTTTCGATTCATCAAGTCCCTTTATTTAATACGCTATCTGGTTATGGCAGTTATGTTTTCCCTGCAATTGCCCCGTTAATTATTCATCAAACCATTGTTTTAGGCTTAAGTATGCTCATTGCAGGCTATAGGCAATCCAAGTGGCAACCTAAAAAAACTGAATTTTTCGGACTATTCTGCGCCATTTTAACCATTGGTTGCTTAGGCTGTTTTTATTTATTCGGTTTTACTTTCTGGCTTTATGATTATCCACATGGTGGAAATTTTTGGGGCATGCTTTTGGCGGTGCCGATCTTTATCAGTTGCGTGATTGGGCTAACAATGGTTATTGCTTCATTTTTTGATATGCCAGAACGCGCAGGACACGTCATTGTGTTTACCTCCATTCCGCTATTTTTACTCTCAGGCACAGCATGGCCACATGCAGCCATGCCTGAATGGATGCAATACCTAGGCAACGCACTGCCATCTACCCAAGGCATTCAAATGTTTATTCAACTCAATCAAATGGGTGTACCAACGGATCTGGTCATTCCAAAAATGATTTATTTGGCAACTGTTGGAGCTATATTATTGGTTTTAGGATATTTCCGATTGACACAAAACAATAAAAAATAATGTTCTAATGAGAGACATCATAATATTAATAAATAAAACTTAACAAATAGATCGGATATCCAACAAAAACTGGAATATTTTTGATCAATTGAACAAGTATTGCATAGAAAACGTTAGATTCTATGCATTTATCAATGCAGAATAGCGTTTTTTCCGTACTCCCAGAATATATCTATTATTCACTCCCATGCTCCCATTAACATGTCGTTATGAAGTCGACAGTTTTATTGCAGCTTTTTTTCACTAAATATCTGATTTTAAGGGATTAACATGAAGAAAATTAAGATTAGCCTTGCATGGCAAATCGTAATTGCACTCATTTTAGGTGTGCTTGTAGGCTCTTTTTTACACTACTCTCCCGAATACCGTGAAGTTTTAATTAATAATTTACTTAGCCCATTGGGTGCAATTTTTATTAATTTAATTAAGATGATCGTTATTCCACTTGTTGTTTCAATGCTGATTTTAGGTATTGCCAATACAAGTCACGGTCAAAATTTAGGTAAACTTGGTTTCAAAACCATTGTTTATTTTGAAGTCATTACAACCATTGCCATTATTGTTGGTCTTGTTGCTGCCAATGTATTCCAGCCAGGTGCTGGCATTGATATGTCGAGTTTAACGCAAACCGATATCTCTAAATACCAAGCAACAACACAGGAAGTGAGTAGCCATGCTCACGGTCTGGTTAATACCATTTTATCTTTAATTCCTTCCAATATTTTTGGAGCACTGACCGATGGGCACATGTTGCCGATCATCTTCTTCTCAGTGATCTTTGGTGTTGGTTTAGGATCGTTAGCTAAAGAAACCAAACAGCCTTTAATTAATGTGTTACAGGCAGTTTCTGAAACCATGTTCAAAGTGACGCATATGATCATGCTCTTTGCACCTTTCGGTGTATTTGGTCTGATTGCGGCAACAGTTGCAAACTTTGGCTTTAGTTCTCTACTTCCATTAGTGAAGTTGGCACTTTTAGTCTATGGCGCTATTTTCTTCTTCACCTTTATCATTTTGGGTGCAGTTGCTAAATTCTGTGGTTTCAGCATCTGGGCACTTATTAAAATTCTAAAAGATGAACTAATTCTGGCGTATTCAACTGCGAGTTCAGAAACGGTTTTACCGCGTATTATGGAAAAGATGGAAGCCTATGGCGCACCAAAATCCATTACCAGTTTTGTCATTCCAATTGGTTATTCATTTAACTTAGATGGCTCTACGCTTTATCAAAGTATTGCCGCTATTTTTATTGCGCAGCTTTATGGTATTGATTTAAGTCTGACCCAACAAATTATTTTAGTATTAACTTTAATGATTACTTCTAAAGGTATTGCTGGTGTTCCGGGCGTGTCTTTTGTGGTGTTGTTAGCAACATTGGGTAGTGTCGGTATTCCGCTTGAAGGTCTTGCATTTATTGCAGGTATTGACCGTATTTTAGATATGGCACGTACTGCATTGAATGTCATTGGTAACTCGTTGGCTGTTCTTGTAATTAGTAAATGGGAAGGCCAATTCGATACTGAAAAACAAAAGAATTATGCTGTTGTAATGCAAAAAAATCATGAGATTAAAATGCAGGATGCTGCGTAATTCATGAAATTAAAAAAGGAAGCTTCGGCTTCCTTTTTTATTAACAAAATAAAAAAAATTAAGCAGCACAAAATGACATGTTCATAAAACATACTCTCTTAATTAATTACATTTGATGGTATTTTAATCAGATTTATTTAATTTAAGAGTATATTACTAATGACAACATTTCTTGAAAATTTCAATATCCCTATTGGTTCTGTAGACATTGACTTTTTTAATCCAATACTTGAAAAGGATACTCCTTTTTATATTGATAGTTATTACTTAACTTGGTCTCCGAATAAATATGTCCAAACAGCACTAGAAACCCAAAAGGTTTTTATGACTGAATTAATGGAAGCACTTAAAAATAAAGATGAAAACAAAGCTATTGAATTATGTTCTCATTTCCCTGAACCTAAATTTACAGGGTTAGGAGTATCAAAAGATAGTGTGAACGGTAGAGGCTCTAAGGACATCAAAGTTGATAAAATTTTAACTTGCCTTAAATCATCTAAAGCTGCTCAATCTGGACTATTAGAAGATCTCGAAGAGCTTATTCTTGTTACTGAAAATATTGGTGCAGATACTATTTCAGATATTACAACCAATATTTGTTTAAAGCATTTCGCAGATTACACTAAAGAGCAATGTCTAAAATTAGGTATCCAAACCTCAGAAACTCAAAAATCCTTTGGCTATTTTTGTTTAATTGATAAGAAATGGAAAAAAATTAAATTAGATTTACCTCATGTACCTTGGGGTAAAGATAAAATCGTAGGTCCTGTAATACTCATTCCCTTACAGATTCTAGATAAAATGATCAGTTATAATTCTAATTATCTTTTTACGAATATTGCTACTCCCTTATATAAACAGGAAGCAATAAAAAAATATCCCTCCGCTTCTTTTATTTACTCACTAAAAAGTAATGGGGAGAAACGCGTAAGAGTTAAAGATTTACGTAAACAATATCCTGAGTATCGTGGCGGCAAGAATAAAATGGATGAACTTATCGCTGATAATCCAAAACTTCTCAAAGAATATAAAGAGAAAGTCGCAAAATCACGATATCTCAAACGTAAAGGAAATGATTCATAAAAAAAGGACGCTTACGCGTCCTTTTTATCACCGTCAAAACTTACTCTTCTTCAGATTCATTTAAATCTGATTCATTGCCAGTTTCATCAGCAATCATTTCGTCATCAATTAGAATTTCAGAATCAATCAAAGCTTCAGAAGTCGTTACTGCTTCATCTTCAACCGCTGCTACAAATTCTTCTTCTTCAACTGCTTCGACAGCAACAACACCCACAAGCACTTCATCTTGACCTAAACGGATCAAACGAACACCTTGCGCATTACGACCAGTTTGTGCAACTTCAGAAGCACGAGTACGCACTAAAGTACCGCCATCAGAAATCAACATCAACTCTTTAGATGCATCAATCGCAACCGCACCGACAAGCTCGCCATTACGTTCTGAAGTCTTAAGTGCAATAACACCCTTACCACCACGTTTTTTGGTTGGGAAATCACCGACTGGTGTACGTTTACCGTAACCATATGCAGAAGCACACAGTACTTCACCTGTTTCAGGTACTACGACCAACGATACAATACGACTGACTAAAACTGAATCCGAGCCATCTTCATCATCAGACTCTACATCAGTATCTTCGGTATCTTCAACTTGTGCTGCACCAATCGTGACACGCATACCGCGTACACCTTTAGCAGAACGACCCATTGAACGTACATCAGTTTCAGCAAAACGAATCGCCTTACCTTCATTGGAGAACAACATAATCTGCTGTTCACCATCGGTAATCGCGACACCAATTAAGGTATCTTCTTCATTTAACTCAATCGCACGTAAACCATTTGAACGAACATTACTAAATTGTTCAAGCTCAACGCGTTTAATCGTACCGAACTCAGTCGCCATAAACACATAAAAGTTTTTACGAACAGCTTCAGCTTGCTGTGCAAAGTCAGCAATAATTTCATCATCTAAATCAGTGGTAGAAAGTTCTACCCCTAATTGTTTTAATTGAACACGTAAAGCATCAGATAAATCATCTGCACCATCTTCAAGTTCAGCTAAAGCAGCTTCAAGTTCAACAAAATGACCATTAATCACTTCATTTTCTTGCAGTTTAGCTTTATTGGCTTTTACAAATACTTGGAACGCAACCAAACGATCTTTAAATTTCTTCGGTGCATCAATCACAGGCAAAATTGCTGTAATGGTCTCATTGGCATCCAATGGCAACAAGTTCACCATTGGGCGACCTTTTGCACCACGTGATGCTTGTGGCACGTCATAGACTTTCAAACGGTACACTTTACCGACATTGGTAAAGCAAAGAACCGTTGCATGATTCGATGTCACAATCAGATGTTGAATGTAATCATCTGCTTTCATGGATGTTGCAGACTTACCACGACCACCACGACGCTGCGCAGCATAGTCAGATAATGGTTGTGTTTTTGCATAACCTGTTTTCGAAACGGTCAGTACCATTTGTTCTTCAGGAATTAAATCTTCACGTGAGAAATCAATGCGTGACTCAACAATCGCAGTTTTACGTGCATCGCCATATTGTTGCAAAATCAATGCGAGTTCTTCACGAATCACATTCATCAACAAATTAAAGTCATTTAAAATGGCAGTGAGTTCAGCAATTTGACCCAAAATTTCAGAATATTCTGCGTGTAACTTGTCTTGTTCAAGACCCGTTAAACGGTGTAAACGTAATTCTAAAATTGCACCCACTTGCGCAGGTGAAAGACGGTAAATACCACCATCAAAACCATAAGGTTTAGACAGATCTTCACCATCAATAATTTCTGGACGTACAGAAACTGAACCTGCTTTTTCCAGTAATGCAACCACGCCACCCGCAGCCCACTCGCCTACTTGTAAACGCTCACGCGCTTCAGCTGGGTTAGCAGAACTTTTAATGGTTTCAATAATCGCATCGATATTGGCTAAAGCAACTGTTAAGCCTTCCAAGATATGACCACGTTCACGCGCTTTACGCAGTTCAAACATGGTACGACGGGTCACTACTTCTTGACGGTGACGAATAAATGCCGCGATGATATCTTTTAAATTCATCAACTTCGGCTGACCATTGTCTAGGCAAACCATGTTGATACTGAACGAATTTTCAAGCTGAGTATTTTGGAACAGGTTATTAACAATGACTTCTGCGTTTTCGCCACGCTTTAAGTCAATTGCAATACGCATGCCGTCTTTATCAGACTCATCACGTAGTTCTGAAATACCTTCAAGTTTTTTCTCTTTGACCAATTCAGCAATACGCTCAATGGTTCTTGCTTTATTGACTTGATACGGAATTTCAGTGAATACAATGGTGGTACGACCATTCTTCGGATCTTCTTCGAAGTGATACTTACCACGAATATGTAAACGGCCTTTACCCGTACGATAGGCATCCACAATACCGGATTTACCGTAAATGATACCGCCTGTAGGGAAGTCAGGCCCTGAGATATACTGCATTAACCCTTCAATGCTGATATTTGGATTATCTGCATAAGCCAAGCAAGCATTGACCACTTCGGTCATGTTGTGCGGCGCCATATTGGTCGCCATACCCACAGCAATACCCGTTACGCCATTGATCAATAAATTTGGAATACGGGTCGGCATGACTTGCGGTATACGCTCAGAACCGTCGTAGTTATCTTCCCATTCGACTGTATCTTTTTCTAAATCAGCCAACATTTCATGAGTCAATTTACGCATACGGACTTCGGTATAACGCATTGCTGCTGCACTATCACCGTCGACAGAACCAAAGTTACCTTGACCATCGACCAATTGATAACGCAAGCTAAAATCTTGAGCCATACGTACAATGGTTTCATAAACAGCAGAATCACCATGTGGGTGATATTTACCGATCACGTCACCGACTACACGCGCAGATTTTTTATAGGCTTTGTTGTAGTCATTGCCCAATTCGTGCATAGCGAACAGCACACGACGATGAACAGGCTTTAAACCGTCTCTCACGTCTGGTAATGCACGAGATACAATAACACTCATGGCATAATCGAGATATGAGCTTTTAAGTTCATCCTCAATGGCAATCGGTCTAATTTCCGATACGCTCATGCATACTCCTTATTACAAACAGTACAGTATTGAACCGCTCGTTTTATATAATCAATCTTGCAAAAATTAACCCAAAATAAGCTGAGCTAAAGTCTAAATACAGCCGTAAATTATAGCATAAAAGGCTTACTAACAGGGAGTTTAGTAATCTGAAAAATAGTATTTTTTTACAATAAAAAGTTTATTAGAATTAATAAGTTAAAAATCTAAATTTCTACTTTTTGACGAACAGAATAAACGCTTATTTTTTAATCTAAAATAACGCCATTTCCAATAAAAAAAGTCAACGTAAATTCAAAACCATCATCTATACAAATGAGCATTTTCTCTTTGGAAAAAAATTAAATCCAACTCTAACGACTTACCTGTCAGTTGAAAAAGCATGCTATGCATCTGTCCTCGATGATGAGTTTGATGATTAAATAGATGCGCTAATATCTCGATTAATGGTTCAGTATAAGCCTGACTACGACGAATATAGGTGATAAGCCCGTTAAAGGCAGCTTCATCATATTCATTGAGAAAGCCAATTAAACGCTGATCATGCTCAAATCTCGCAGGAATCAACGACATGATCTGGGGGTAAAGAATCTCATCTAAGGCATAATTTGAGGCCACTACACCCTTAATACGTTCAAACCAGAGTAAATCGCCTACCAGTAGATGATTTGCCATTTGCATAGGGGATTTAAAATAGGCTCCGCAATCTTGATTTAGTTGTTCTTCTGTTAGCGTGGTTAAAATAGAAAATAACTTCTGGTTTGCCCACTGATTATAATGAGCTAACATAAGAAAATAGGTTTTAAAACGATAACTCATCTACAACCCCTTCGTTTATTTGTTGTTATTTTTTAACATAAAAAACGCCCCTTTCGGAGCGTTTTTATTCAAACACAAGTTCAGAAATTAGATTTTAGAAACCAATTCTGGAACCACAGTGTTCAAATCACCCACTAACCAGTAATCCGCTACTGCGTTAATTGGTGCTTCTTCATCTTTGTTGATCGCAACGATCACTTTAGAATCTTTCATACCTGCCAAATGCTGAATCGCACCTGAAATACCCACAGCAATATAAAGGTCAGGTGCAACAATTTTACCTGTTTGACCCACTTGCATGTCATTTGGTACAAAACCAGCGTCAACCGCAGCACGTGATGCACCTTGAGCCGCACCCAGTTTGTCCGCCAATGGATCTAGTACAGTGTGATAGTTCTCACCTGAACCCACACCACGACCACCAGAAACCACAATACGCGCAGCTGTTAATTCTGGACGTTCAGATTTCACAATCTCTTCAGAAACAAACTTAGAAATGCCTGCATCTTGTACGTCGCTTACAGCTTCAACAGCAGCTGAACCGCCTGTTGTAGCTACAGGATCAAATGCAGTACCACGTACAGTTGCAACGACAATGGCTTCTGAAGATTCTACAGTTGCAATCGCATTACCTGCATAAATTGGACGTTTGAAAGTTTTAGGGCTTTCAACAGCAATGATGTCAGAGATCATGCTGACGTCTAACAGTGCAGCCGCACGTGGAAGGATGTTCTTACCAGTTGTTGTAGAAGTCGCAAGGATATGTGAATAACCCTTGCCTAACTCAGCAACTAAAGCAGCTACATTTTCAGCCAATTGGTTGGCATAAGCCGCGTTGTCAGCAAGTAATACTTTGCTTACACCCGCAACTTGAGCCGCTTGCTCAGCAACAGCCTGAGCGCCTGAACCCGCAACCAATACAGTGATATCACCACCGATTTTTTGAGCTGCCGCAACAACGTTTAAAGTCGCACCGTTAAGTGTCTTATTGTCGTGCTCAGCGATAACTAAAATACTCATGATTTTATCCTTCTGTATTAGATCACTTTCGCTTCGTTTTTCAATTTTTCTACAAGCTCATCCACAGATTTCACTTGTACGCCAGCTTTACGCTCTGCTGGTGGTTCAACTTTAACTGTTTTAAGTTTAGTTGTCGCTGAAACGCCATAATCCGCAGGTGACTTCACATCAAGCGGTTTTTTACGCGCTTTCATGATGTTTGGAAGCGCAGCATAACGTGGCTCATTCAAACGTAAGTCAGTGGTGATAATTGCAGGAGTATTCAATTCAACCGTTTGTAAACCACCGTCTACTTCACGCGTCACTTGAACTTTGTCACCAGTAACATTCACAACAGAAGCAAATGTACCTTGACCAGCACCCAGTAAAGCACCCAACATCTGACCAACTTGATTAGAGTCATCATCAATCGCTTGCTTACCCAGAAGGATCAATTCTGGTTTTTCTTGTTCTACAATGCCTTTTAAGATTTTAGCCACTTCAAGTGCACCAATCTCATCCGTCGTTTCAACCAAGATACCGCGGTCAGCACCAAGTGCCATAGAAGAACGAATTTGTTCTTGCGCTTCTTTAGGACCAATAGAAACCACAACGATTTCCGAAACTGTTCCTTTTTCTTTTAAGCGAACCGCTTCTTCCACTGCGATTTCACAGAATGGGTTGATCGACATCTTAACGTTAGTAAGGTCTACCCCACTATTGTCTGGTTTTACGCGAACTTTGACGTTGGCATCAACCACACGTTTTACAGCAACAAGAGCCTTCATGTAATCCTCGGCTGTTTTAGCAAAAGTAAAATTGAGAAAAGTTATAATAACTCTTCAGTTAAAATTTTTAGGTGCCCTATCTTGCAATGCGTATGGCATTTCGGTCAAGTCACAATTATCGAAACAGCCGTAAAAATACGTCAAATTCCTTGAACTAGGCGTTCATGTTTTTTTAATTTTTTTTATCCAGCTGAATTCTATCAATATTGAGTTAATTTTTAAGCATTGATTTTTATTATTTTTTATTTGATTAGGCTCATCAAAGGTTCTGATTTGATCCTTATTTTGGATTATTTTTGGGTTTAATCAACTTACCCTTCTTGCACAAATGTATAAGTTACGTCCTGTCATTTAAGACAGATTGATCTCATTACTGTGTTGTATTTGTCGTAAAACGGGTCACTTCTTTAAGTTAAACATGTCACAAATGACGTTTAATTTATAAATCCAACACGACATAAAGTGCTGCATAAAAAAAGCATGCCATTTAGACATGCTTTTCATCGTACGATTATTGAATAATGAGCCAAGTTGCAGCAAGCATTAATAAGCCACCTGAACCACCATCAATCCATTTTTGTTTACGTTCATCAATCTGTGTTTTTTGGCTAATTTTGGCAAAAATCACACTTAAACCACCGTACACTACAAAACATAAGCCAATAAAGATAAAAGAAAGGATTAAGCCCTGACTGATTGTATTGCCTGTTTTATCGATAAATTGCGGTAAAATGGCAAAGTAAATCAACATGCCTTTTGGATTTAATAAAGCAGTAAAGAAGCCTTTTTGAATCGGTTTGGCTGTATTTTTCTTTTCAATGGCTAATTTCTGCGTGTTAAAAACAGATTTAATTAAACTCAAAGCCAAAAATAAAAGGTAAGCGATCCCTAACCAGCGAATGCTTTCAAACAGAATGGGAAAGGACACAATAATTGCTGCAATACCTAAAGCCACCAAAACAGAATGGACTAAATATCCTAAACATACCCCAACAGTCGCCATCATACCGGCTTTCACATCTTTACCCATCACTTGCGACAAGATAAACAACATATCTGGCCCAGGTGTAAAAATAAGCGGGATTACCGTTAAGGCGAAGAGTAAAAATACTGACATTTCCTTTTTCCCTTTCTATATTTTGAAAGTGGAAATAAGTATCGAATAAATGTCACGAAATAGGGTTTCAAAATATTCTATAATTAGAATTATTTTTCGAATTATATTCTAATTTATGAAACCATTATCTAAATCTATTTCAGTAAAACTTGATCGTATAGATAAAAATATCATTCGTGAATTGCAAATCAATGGCCGTATGCAAAATAATGATTTGGCTCGTGAAATTGGACTATCACCATCCTCTTGTTTACGACGGGTGAAATTACTTGAAGAATCAGGTGTTATTCAAAGCTATACCACCATTGTTGATCCGCAAAAAATTGGTTTACAACTGATTTTATTTTCACGTATTTGGTTGGTTGGGCAAGATGCCGAAACGATTGATTGCTTTATTGAGGCGATGAAAGAGCTGCCTCAAGTGATGGAGTGTTATATTATTTTAGGTGAATCTGATGCCATGCTGAAAGTTGTGGTTCCAGATTTAGAAAGCTATCGTAAATTTCAGTCTGCACATTTAACCAAAAAAAATGGCATTACCAGTGTGAAAACGGATTTACCCAGTCAAATTATTAAACAAAGTTTTCAGCTTCCACTAGACGATCTTTAGGACATTATGTTGAATCAACAGCTTGAGACATCGCGTTTAATTTTAAGGTCATGGAAAAATTCCGATCTCAAGCCCTTTTATGCGCTAAATTCCAATGCCGAAGTGATGCGCTATTTTCCAAGTTGCCTCACACAACCACAGAGTGATGCCTTAGCAAAAAAGTTTCAAAGCATAATCGACATTCAAGGTTGGGGTTTTTGGGCAGTAGAGTTAAAACAAACGGGTGAGTTTATCGGTTTCATTGGTTTACATCAGCAACCTAATCAATTTACATTTTCACCCTGTACCGAAATCGGCTGGCGACTTGAGCAAAAATTTTGGGGCAAGGGTTTTGCAACCGAAGCCGCGATTGCTTGCTTAGATTTTGCTTTTGATTCACTTCATTTAAATGAAGTGGTTGCATTTACTGCACAACAAAACAGTAAATCCCAAGCCCTAATGCAACGCCTAGGAATGCAATTTCAACACCATTTTAATCATCCTGCATTAGAGCATCGTAGCCCACTACAAAGACATGTGCTTTATCAAATAAATGCAGCTCAATTTAAACCAGCTGGTTTTCTAAAAAATCACGATGAATGTGACTTAAATCAATCAGCTCATACGCCTGAAGATTAAATATTTTCCAGATTTCTAAAAAGTCTTCTTTTAAATCAACATTAATCATGATAATCGGACGTTCTTGCCATTGTAGGTCTGAAATCCAAAGATAAGTTTCTTTACTCTCCGAATTAACTGCTTGCACCTTACCTTCGGCATTAATGCCTTGCACATGCGTATTTTCAGGTAAAGAGGGTTCGATATTTGGCAAACTAATTTCCACAAAATGTTTGACCTGTCTTAAACCATAACCTGCAAAAATTTCTTTTTGTGCTTCGGTTAATTGTGCATATTTTTGTTCAATATTTTTCATTTCCGTTACCCTCCATCTACGCATTCATCATTTTCAATTCGCTATATTATTTTTATTCTACAAAAATAAAATACGACCATCCTATAATAAAGCAACTTTTTTCACTGCGCCCAACCTCAAGTACATTTTCTATTTTCATTTTAAAGAATATGCAGATATTGTTCCAATCTTATGAATCGCAATAAAAAACATACAAACTAACCTACATATTTTATAACAATTGACAGTTTTGAGGTTTTTTTCATCAACCACAAAACAAAAAACTCTACAATTTTGCTGCAAATATGTCCACATGAAAGGATTATGCTAAAAAATTCTTCAAAAACCTAACCACAAAATAAAGCGCCCTTTCAGATCAAACATTGAACAATGTTCACCTACTCACGTTCAAGAATCACTTTATAGGAGTCATTTTTCAGGAATCACTTTATAGGAGATCATATGAAAAATAATGTTCTGATTGTTGGTGCAGGGCCAACGGGTTTAATCCTTGCACTTTGGCTCAGTAAACAAGGGATTCCTGTCCGAATTATTGATAAAAATGCAGAACCCAGTCAAAGCTCACGGGCGCTGGGTATTCATGCACGCACGCTCGAATTATATCAACAGATGGATTTGGCAGAGGAAGTCATTCAAGCGGGTTATCCGAATGTACAGCTCAATTTATGGGCATTGGGAAAAAAACGTGGTGTTTTGAAATTAATCGAACAAGGCAAAACACTCACGCCCTATCCTTTTATTTTAATCTATCCACAAGATCAACATGAACGACTGCTGATCCGACATTTAGAAAAATTGGGGGTGCATGTTGAACGCTCCAGCGAACTGATTAGTTTCAGCCATCATTCAGACCATATTTGTGCAGAAATTCGTAGCCCACAGGGTTTAGAGCACTATTCTGCCCGTTTTTTGGGTGCCTGTGATGGCGGAAAATCACCTATACGACATCAATTAGGGCTGAAATTTTCTGGTGGAACGTATTCAAAACTTTTCTATGTTGCGGATGTCAACGTACAAGGAACTGCTGTCGATGGTGGTGTGCATATTTCTTTAGATCGAGAGGATTTTGTTTTATTGTTTTCTTATGGGCAACTCGGACAAGCACGCCTGATTGGGCTAATTCGTGAGGATCGTATTCAAGCTGGGCAAAACTTAAGCTTTGATGATGTCGCACATACCGCTATTCAAGACCTAGGTCTAACCATCGAAAAGGTCAACTGGTTTTCGACCTATCGCGTGCATCATCGTATTGTTTCAGACTATCGCATCGGCAATGTTTTTCTGCTGGGTGATGCAGCACATTTGCATAGCCCAGCAGGTGCTCAAGGGATGAATACGGGTATTGGTGATGCCATCAATCTGGCTTGGAAATTAGCCGCAGTTATCAAAGGTCAAGCCTCGAAACAACTGTTAGAAAGCTATCAAATTGAACGGCGGGCATTTGCTGAAAAACTGGTAAAAAGCACAGATCGAATCTTTAGTATAATCACCGCAGAAGGTGCTTTAGCTGCTGAAATTAGAACCAAAATTGCTCCCTATCTATTGCCTAAAATTTACAACAATGCGCCACTGAGTCATTTCATTTTTCGTATCATTTCACAGCTTGGCATCCATTATCGGCACAGTCCACTCAGCCAAGGCAAAACTGGTAAAATTCATGCAGGTGATCGGTTGCCTTGGATTCAACAAGCACAAAGCAATAATTTTGAAACTTTAAAACAAATGCTTTGGCAGATTCATGTCTATGGCACAGCACAGTCAGAACTACAAACATGGTGCCATCAGCACAATTTGCCTTTATCCGAATTTGTTTGGGATGCGAACTGCAAAAAGGTCGGTTTACTCGAAAATGCGGTTTATCTCATTCGTCCTGATACCTATATCGCCTTGATAGATGCACAAGCCAACATCGACACTTTGGAACAATATTTTCAAAAAATACAGATGCAATATCCAGAAAAAATAGAAGCGAACAACAAAAATATGCTTGGATAAAATTAAGATTTTTGTGCCCGTGGATGTGCTTGATCATACACCTTCGCCAACTGCTCAAAATCGACATGGGTATAAATTTGCGTGGTGGTTAAATTACTATGCCCTAACATTTCTTGCACTGCGCGTAAATCACCACTATTCGACAACATATGACTGGCAAAACAGTGCCTTAACAAATGTGGATGTAAATCGATATTTACCCCTGCACGTTGCGCTTGAAATTTCACCCGATTTTCAATTTGTCGTGCACCCAACGGATTGCCTTTTTGGGTAATAAATACATTGGCCTCAGGCACAAAATCACCATTCCAAAGGGGATAAACTTGTAACCATTGCATGACTGCATCTTTGGCTTTTGAACCAAAAGGCACCACACGTGTTTTATTACCTTTACCGATAATACGTAAAAGAAGTCGATTAAAATCAATATCTTTAATACGTAGCCCTTGTACTTCTGCCAAGCGTAAACCACTGGAATACAACAATTCTAAAATGGCTTTATCACGCAGCCACATTTGTTGCTGTACTTCACTTTCAGGTTTGGGCTGATCTAAAATTTGGTTAATCGTTTCAATATCCACCATACCCGGCAAAGGTCTAGGCTGGCGTTTTAACTGAAAATCATCGGCTGGATTAAAAGCCAAATATTGCCCCTGCTCTGCCCATTTCATAAACTGCCGAATCGAAGATAATAAGCGTTGTAAACTACTGGAGCTGAGTTGTTGCCGTTCTACTTTTTGAGCTAAAAATTCACGTAAATCTGTAGATTCTACATTCATTAAACTGAGTTTTTTCACTGCACAAAAATTTAAAAAATCGGAAACATCACGATCATACGCTTGTAGTGTATGTTTGGATTGATTTTGAATTTCTCGTTCTTTAAGCCACATCACCAATAAATCCGCTGGAGAATAGTTCTGCATTTCAGACTCAATCACATTTTTTTCTCACTGTATTTAATCGGTTTTTATTCAAAATTCAATCGTAAATAGAGAATTTATGCTGCAACTTTTTCATGCTATCGGCTCCATTCTAACTTACCTAAGTAATCATGCTATCAACTAGATGCTCAAATAAAAAAGCACCATCATGATGACAGTGCTTTTTAATCAAACCATGCATTTTTATGCTTGGTAATAACTCAAATCGATACGACCTTCATAGACATTTGCTGTTGGACCCGTCATCCAAACCACATCGCCTTCACGCCATTCAATTTGCAATTTACCACCAGCCAGTTCAATTTCCACAGCATTACCTAGTAGACCACGGCGCATACCTGAAATTGCAGCTGCGCAAGCACCTGTACCACACGCTAAAGTTTCACCTACACCACGCTCAAATACACGTAAGCGCGCATGTGTTTCATCCATAATTTGCATAAAGCCCGCATTGACACGTTGCGGAAAGCGTTCATGTGACTCAACTTGTGGCCCCATTCCTGCAACATCAGCAGTCAACACATCAGGAACAATTGTCACTGCATGCGGATTACCCATATTCACCACATCAATGATAATACTTTCATCATTGGCCAAATCTAAGCTATATAGGTTTTCAGGCTCATCAGCAAGGAATGGAATTTGGTTCGGTAAGAATTTTGGATAGCCCATATTGACGCGAACCCAACCATTTTGACCCAGTTCAGGTTCAACAATCCCCGCTTTGGTTTGTACTTTAATTTTGGTTTTGGTGGTCAATTTGCGCTCATGCACAAAGCGTGTAAAACAACGAACGCCATTCCCACACTGTTCAACTTCAGAACCATCCGCATTAAAAATACGATATTTAAAATCGACATTGGGTAAATCGGGTGGTTCAACAATCAGTAATTGGTCAAAACCAATCCCGAAATGACGGTCAGCTAAACGCTGAATGGTCATAGTATCTAGGTAAGCACGCTGGCTGATTAGATCAACCACCATAAAGTCATTGCCTAGACCATGCATTTTAGTAAATTCTAAAAACATCTTGAATGACTCCTTAAGGCAATAAGCGTTCTTTATCCCATAAAGATTCTATGGTTTCACGTTCACGAATTAAATGCGCTTGATCACCATCGACCATCACTTCAGCCGCACGACCACGACTGTTATAATTTGAACTCATTACAAAACCGTATGCACCTGCACCCAATACGGCAAGGACATCATTTTCTTGAAGCGCTAACTGGCGTTCTTTACCCAAAAAATCGCCCGTTTCACAAATCGCGCCCACCACATCCCATTCTTTTGCTTCAACATCTGTACGTGGTGTAACTTCTTGAATATCCATCCATGCTTCATATAAAGCTGGACGAATCAAGTCATTCATTGCCGCATCAATAATGGCAAAATTACGATGATTGGTCGGTTTGAGTAAATCTACTTTGGTGAGCAATACACCTGCATTGGCAGAAATACTACGTCCCGGTTCCATATACACTTTTAAGCCCAATTTTTCTAAAGCAGGCTTCAGTGCATTGGCATATTCAGTAACGGTTGGTGGCACTTCATCTTTATAGGTCACGCCTAAACCACCACCGATGTCGATGTGTTTAAGATGAATACCCAGCTCTTTCAATTTTTCAATCATCATGATCACACGATCAAGTGCATCGACAAAAGGCTGAGTTTCAGTGAGTTGCGAACCAATATGACAGTCAATGCCAATCACATCTAGATTCGATAATGAAGCTGCATATTGATAGGTTTCAAATACGCTGTCAGATGGAATACCAAATTTATTTTCTTTTAAACCCGTCGAAATGTATGGATGTGTTTTCGCATCGACATCTGGATTGACACGTAAAGAAACAGGTGCTTTTTGCCCCAATTCAGCCGCAACTTTTTGAATGCGATCCAGCTCTGCATACGACTCAACATTAAAGCAAGCAATGCCCACTTCTAAAGCTTTTTTAATGTCTGCTTCTGATTTACCTAGACCAGAGAATACGATTTTAGAAGCATCCCCACCCGCTTTCAATACACGAGCAAGCTCACCGCCAGTCACAATATCAAAACCAGCACCTTGCTTGGCCAATACATTCAATACCGCAATATTTGAGTTTGACTTTACCGCAAAACAAATTTGATGATCGATAAAGCTAAATGCACGATCCATATCGAGATAATGCTTTTCAAAAGTGGCTTTTGAATAAACATAAAGTGGCGTGCCAAATTGCTGCGCAAGTTGTTGCAATGAACATTGCTCTGCGTGCAAAACCCCATTAATGCGGGTAAAACTCATGAATGTATCCTTTCTATGAAAGCGTTAAGGTGTAGAAGGCTGATTAGACTCAGTATTCGGTGTTTCAAGCTCTTTCTGTTCAGATTGTTGATTCTGTTCAGACTGCTTTTTGGAATCGACATTGGGATATAACAAATACTTGGAACGCTTGTCGTAATTCTGATCATTCGGTAACTGTAAAGCTCCAGATTGACCACAACCGACCAAGGCAAAACCTGTCGCCAATAAACTGATGTAGCAAATGACAAGACGCATCTGACCACCTATCCTATGTTTTCAAAGAAGTATAACTCGATCACAGCCGTGACCAAAGTGCTAAACGCTAGAGATTATCGTGTGTTAAAAAAAAACGCCAGTTTCAAACTGGCGTTTTTCACCAACAAAGGGCTTATTTATGTTTCGGTTTATAGAAACCAAAGTAACCAACAATCAAGATAATGAACCAAATTGGACTCACCATCAGGGCTTTCATGGTATCGGCTTCTAATGACAACACGTAAATCATGCCAATAAAGAAGACAATGACCACCCAACAGGTAAATAATCCACCCGGTAATTTAAAGGTTGATTTCGCATGAAGTTCTGGACGCGTTTTATAGTAAACAATATAACTCCAGATAATCATCAACCATACACAGATGAACAAAATGGTTGAAAGTGTGGTGGCCAAAGTAAAGGCTTCAACAGTATTCGGTACAAAGTACTGAAGTGCAGCACCTAACAACAAACATACCGCAGAGAAATACAAGGCATTGGCAGGAACAGCACGCTTATTTAAATGTCCAAATGCTTTAGGTCCTTGTTCTTCACGAGATAAACCAAACAACATCCGACTGGTTGAAAATACACCACTATTCATGGATGACATCACTGAAGATAACACCACCAAATTCATGATGATTGCAGCTGCGGCAATACCTGCTTGACTAAACAAGTTTACAAAAGGACTAACGGTTGGATCAATTTTATTCCATGGTGTCACGGACATAACAATCACCAATGCCAACACATAGAAAATAATGATACGCACTGGAATCGAGTTCACGGCTTTTGGTAAGTTACGTTCAGGATCTTTGGTTTCAGCCGCAGTTGTACCCACAAGTTCCACGCCCACAAAAGCAAAAATTGCAATTTGGAAACCTGCAAGGAAGCCTGTCGCACCTGTTGGGAAAATACCACCATGTGACCATAAATGCGTAAACGAGGCAACCTCACCTGCTGTCGAGGTAAAACCAGTAAAGATCATCCATAAGCCGACACCAATCAGCACGACAATGGCAATAATCTTAATTAATGCAAACCAGAACTCGAGTTCACCGAACAGTTTTACAGTCACAAGGTTTAAACCGATGATGAAAACAATCGCGGCAATACTGATCATGACTCCTTCTGCTGGGCTAAAGGGCATTCCATTATTAAAGAACTGTAAGTAATAAATAATCGCAGAAAGATCGGCAATCCCTATCGTGATCCAGCACAACCAATAGGTCCAGCCGACAAAATAGCCTGCCCACGGTCCAATTAAATCGGTACAAAAATCAATAAAAGATTTGTACTGTAAGTTAGATAGCAATAATTCGCCAAGCGCACGCATGACAAAAAACACCATAAAACCAATAATCATATAAATAATTAAAATTGAAGGACCCGCTAGGCTGATGGTTTTACCCGAACCCATGAACAATCCCGTACCAATTGCCCCACCGATTGCAATCAATTGCAAATGTCGATTAGACAAACTTCGTTGCAGTTCACCATTTTCAGCGGTCGAACTTGTATTTTGATGTGACATTATTTCATTCATCTTCGACGTCTATCGCAACAAATTAACGTAAAAAATACAGAAAACAATAAAAAACTGTGCACTATCTATATTTTCTAATTAAGTAAGAAAGTTAATTTATTTTTCTTATATAGGAAAATGATGAAAAATTGATTTAAAAATAAACATAAATAATTCATTTTAAATGCTTGTAAAAGTGCTGAACTTTAGCTAAAAAATAAATAACAATAAAACAAAATGCTTTCATAACAAATCCAGCAGCAAGTAACAAAAATTAAAACCTTTTCAACCCTAATGAATAAATGTCTTAGTCGCGTTATAACAAATGATCAGGAAGGTCCCCAATATGGCACACCACTTGCTTAAGCATTGATAAATCTAAATAAGCCATTCACGAAACTCTAGACGAAAAGAAGAAGCTATGATGCAAAACTTACAATCGATAATGGAAACACTCAGCGGATGGGTCTGGGGTCCGTACATGTTGGTACTGATTGTCGGTACTGGTGTATTTCTCACATTCCGTCTCATGTTCTGGCAATTTCGTATGCTGCCACTGGCCTTTAAACAGGTTTTTGGTAAGCATCCTCAAGCTAAATCCCATGCAGGAGATATTTCACATTTTGCCTCGCTCATGACAGCACTCTCCGCCACTATTGGTACAGGTAACATTGCGGGTGTGGCAACAGCATGCGTTCTAGGTGGCCCCGGTGCCGTCTTTTGGATGTGGATGACGGCTTTATTTGGTATGGCAACCAAATATGGTGAAGGTGTACTGGCCGTCAAATATCGTGTTAAAAATGAAAATGGGATGATGTCTGGTGGTCCCATGTATTACATCGAACATGGCTTAAAATGGAAATGGCTGGCTCTGATTTTTGCATTCTTTGGCACCGTGGCTTCTTTTGGTATTGGTAGTTCAGTACAGTCCAATACTGTTGCGCTTGCCGTGCAAAACAGCATGGGTATTGAAACGTGGGTTACAGGCATCATCATTACTGTTTTCTCTGCCTTGGTGATTTTAGGCGGGATTAAATCCATTGCTAAAGCAGCAACTGTAATTGTTCCTGTCATGGCGGTGGGCTATGTTGCTGGTGGTTTAATCATTATTCTTAACCACCTTGAGTTGGTTGTACCTGCACTGGAATTGATCTTTAAAGATGCATTTACGGGCGAAGCGGTTGCAGGTGGTGCAATTGGTGCTGTGATTCGTTACGGGGTCGCACGTGGTGTCTTCTCTAACGAAGCCGGTATGGGTTCGGCACCGATTGCAGCAGCAGCGGCAAAAACAGATCATCCAGCACGTCAGGGTTTGGTTTCAATGACAGGAACTTTTATTGACACCATTATTGTTTGTAGTATTACCGGTATTGTCTTGGTGATGGGTTTCATCATGGCAGGCAACACCTTTGGAAATGAAACAGGTGCTGTACTCACGACGCGTGTCTTTGATCAACTCTTACCGGGTGTTGGCGGTTGGGTGGTAACAATCGGTATTATTTTCTTCGCCTACTCAACTATTTTAGGTTGGTGTTATTACGGTGAAAAATGTTGTACTTATATTTTCGGAGAAAAGTACGTACTCATCTATCGTCTTATTTATATTGCGACAGTATTTATTGGCACCGTCGCCACGCTAGACTTGGTTTGGCTTTTTGCCGACACCTTCAATGGCTTAATGGCTGTTCCAAACTTAATTGCACTCTTATTGCTCTCTACAGTGATTGCGAAAGAGTCGAAAGATTTCATTGCAAAACGTAAGTCAGGCGAATTGTATTAATTTCAAAAGTTCATCAAGCCACCTTGAAGGTGGCTTTTTTATGGACTCAAATTCTAGCAAGCATTCAATTCAGTAAAATTCATCTGTATGCTGTTATCAGATTATTCATTTTCAGCATTTAAAAATAAGATATGGCAAAAGCAAAAAGTGTTTACCGTTGTGAGCAATGCGGTGCTGATCATCCCAAATGGTCAGGTCAATGTTCGGAATGTGGCGAATGGAATAGCTTAACGGAAGTCCGTGTAGAGCCTGCCGTCACTCATCGTGCCCAACCGAAAATGGGCGGTGGTTATGCAGGTCAAGTCGCCAACATTACCACCTTAAATAAAATTTCAGTTTCACATGAAACCCGCTTAGCGACAGGCATTGCTGAATTTGACCGTGTTTTAGGCGGTGGCTTGGTGACGGGTTCTGTGGTGTTGATTGGTGGTGATCCCGGTATTGGTAAATCAACCATTTTGTTACAAACTGCCACACACATGGCATCGGCACAAAGTTCAGCGCTGTATGTCACCGGTGAGGAATCACTTTCACAAGTGGCGTTACGTGCCCATCGTTTAGAGTTACCGACAGACCATCTTCAAGTCATGGCGGAAACCTGTGTGGAACGAATTTGTGAAGTTTTAGCGCAAGTCCGTCCAGCAGTGGCCATTCTAGATTCGATTCAAACGCTGTATACCGAAACACTGCAATCTGCTCCCGGTGGAGTTTCACAGATTCGTGAATCTGCCGCACTGTTGACCCGTTTTGCTAAAAATAGTGGCACCTCACTGTTTCTGGTGGGGCATGTAACCAAAGAAGGTGCTCTCGCTGGGCCGCGTGTTCTAGAACATATGGTCGATTGTGTGCTGTATTTTGAAGGTCAATCTGACTCACGGTATCGAATGATTCGTGCCGTCAAAAACCGTTTTGGTGCAGTCAATGAGTTAGGCGTGTTTGGTATGACCGATAAAGGCTTACGAGAGGTTGCCAATCCATCTGCGATTTTCTTAAGTCGTTATGATGAAGCCATTCCCGGTTCTATTGTCATGATTAGCCGTGAAGGCACACGTCCACTCTTGGTTGAAGTACAAGCTTTGGTGGACGATGCACATGGACAACCCCGCCGTGTTGCCTTGGGTTTAGAACAAAACCGACTCAATATGCTGCTTGCCGTCATGCACCGTCACGGTGGCGTACAAACTTCAGGGCAAGACGTTTATGTCAATGTCGTCGGTGGTTTAAAAATTACCGAGACAGGTTCTGACCTTGCGGTGTTACTGGCCTGTGCTTCAAGTTTGCGCGGCAAAGCCTTACCACAACAACTGGCTGTATTTGGTGAAGTGGGACTCTCTGGTGAAATTCGTCCTGTGCCAAATGGTCAAGAGCGATTAAAGGAAGCCATCAAACATGGTTTCAAATATATTATTTTACCCAGAGGTAATGCTCCTCAAAAACCCATTGCAAATGTACAAATCATTTCAGTGGCACGTTTACATGAAGCATTAACCGAAGCCATGAACTTAACAGAAGAATTGGCTTAAGCTTAGACAGATGAAAGATTATGTAAAAAAAACACCAATTTAATATTGAAATTCGGTGTAAATGACTGCATAACTGTGTGGCTATAATTTATTTTTATTTAGGAAAAAACGATGGAAGTTCGACAGCGTAGTTTGATGGCAGGTATTTTAATGGCGGCTTTGGTGGTTGCACCAATGGCTGAAGCAAAACGTGCAGGTGGTGGTAAAAGCCATGGCATGAGTCGTTCTGCTGCTCCAAGCCAATCTTACCAACAGCCACGTCAAGCTACTCCTGCCCCACAACCAACAACAGCACCTACTCAACAAAAATCAGGTTCTGGCGTAGGTAAAATGGTTGCTGCTGGTGTTGCTGGTGCTGCAATTGGTGCAGTTGCAGCCAATGCAATGGCGGATGATAAACCTGCTGCAAGCAGTGCTGATGCGACTACACAGCAAGAAGAAGAAAAAGGTGGTCTTCCGAGCTGGATCTGGATTCTTCTTGCAGCAGCAGGCGCATTTTTCTTGTTCCGTAAATTCGGAGCAAAAAAAAAACTAGCCGCCAATAACCCATACGCACCAAACAATGCTGGAAATACAGCACCGTTTGGTCAACAAACCGCAGCACCACGTACTTCAAATGACAACAGCAATATTTTTGGTCAATCTGTAGGTGGTTCTGCGGGCGCAGCAACTCATGCTCCTTTTGGAAGCGCTTCGACCAGCAATGGCAATCAATTACCAGATGGTACTGAACCTGCTGCATTCTTACGTGTTGCTCGTCAACGCTTTAACCATATTCAATCTATGAACACAGCAAGCAATATTGCTGAAATTCAACGTTATTTAACACCTGATCTTTATCAGTCTATGTATAACGACATTATGGCAAACCAAGACCAAGACGTTGCTGAATTCTCTAACCTCAATGCAATGGTGACAGATTCTGCAAATGAAAATGGTCAATATGTGGTGAGTGTACGTTTCACGGGTACTGTAAGTGAAGACTTAAACAGCTTACCGCAATCTTTTGCAGAAATTTGGCATTTCACTAAACCTGCTGGTTCTAACCAAGATTGGTTGGTTGCAGGTATCCAACAAGAAGCTTAAGCTCTTTTGGACTAAACACAGCGACTTCGGTCGCTGTTTTTGCTTAACAACTGCAAAAATCTATCACCAATTCCGTTTACCATTTCTTGCCACATCATCCCTTCTAAAATAAATAATGCGATAAAGAAATATTATTTAATCGTGCATTTTATTAAATCAATCATTTTAAACATTAATAATAATTGTTATCATTTTCATTATAAACAATCACGCTTCGTAATAATTGAATTTAAAATGATGAATAGTTCCCAACTTGATGCTTTGGCAACAAATCACCTTGCCACTTCAGCAGCTAAAAAAACGCAGCAAAAGTCTTTATTACTCGCTTACCGTTTTATGATTTTCTATCGTTTTATGCTAGCGCTGATAGGCGGTTATGTTCTGGCGAGTTTAAGTGCGATGGTTATTGCACAATACTTTGCTGAATCTCGGGGTAGTGCTGCAATGAGTGCGACTCTCGTTGCTTTTACACTTTGGGCATGTGCATTTATCTGGGTTTTTATGGTCAACAAGACACTAAAAGCCAGTCTAGGTATTGTTCTCCCAAGTCTCTTCTTATTTGTTATTTATCAGTTTTTAGGAAACTAATATGCGCGTAGATGCAAAACAGGAAGGGCCTCGCCAGTCCATGTCATGGTTACATACTTGGGCAAGTTTAATTCTTGGTTGGTTGTTGTATGCAATATTCTTGACCGGTACTTTAAGCTTTTTCCAAAATGAAATCACGGTTTGGATGAAACCTGAATTACACCAATCTGTACCTCAGAGCAGTCAAATTCAACAAACGCAAGTGGCGCTCAATTATTTACAAAAAAACCATCCGAATGCTGGCAGTTGGAATATTCAACTGCCGAATGCACGGCAAAATACAACCCTACTTAATATTCGTAAAATTGGTGAAGATCCTCGCGCACGGCGTGGCGGTGAACGAATCACCTTAGATAGCGCAACAGGTGAAGTACTTGAAGCACGCGATACTCGTGGTGGTAGTTTTCTCTATCGTTTCCATTTTGAATTGTATGGCTTACCACGATTATGGACACGTTGGCTGGTTGGAATTGCAACCCTACTTATGCTGGTTGCCATTATTAGCGGTGTGATTACCCATAAAAAAATCTTTAAAGACTTCTTTACCTTCCGTGCAGGCAAAGGACAACGCTCTTGGTTAGATGCACACAATGCCACTGCTGTACTTGCGCTACCCTTTCATATCATGATTACTTTTAGTGGCTTATTACTGCTGCTATTTACACTCATGCCTTGGGGAATTAACCAAATTTATGAAGACCGAGGACAATTCCTACAAGAACAAAGTCGTGCACTGGTCGAAAATAAAGAAAATAAAAACGAACGTGCTGAGGGACGTAATACTAATCGTCAAAACAATTCGCAAGCTCGTGGCGGAAATACGGAACAACACGGTGAAGGTCGTGAAAAACGGCAACAGCGTCAAAAACCTGAAGCTCAACCCGCACCTTTAGCAAACATCGCTCCTATTTTGGCGACTGCACAACAAAAGTGGAAAGGCAATCCTGTAGGTTCAATCACGATCATTGCGCCAAATACCAATCAAGGCAAAATTGAATTACGTGCCTTATTGGGGGAAAGTGTTGCTCATCGCAATGTTTATGACAGCTTAGAATTTAATGCTGTGACAGGTCAAAACATCACAGATGACAGTTCACGTCTAAAAAACCCATCTGTACCGATGGCTATTTATAATGTCGTGACCGTACTCCATGAAGCCCGTGGTGTCGACTTAGCCCTACGTTGGTTATTGTTCTGTTCAGGAATCGTTGGCACATTGATGGTGGCAACAGGTCTAATATTATGGTGTGTAAAACGTGCCCCTCAGCAACAAAAACAAGGTTATAAATCCTTTGGTTATCGTGTAGTCGAAGTCACCAATATTACAGCGATTATTGGTTTACCGATTGCCTGTGCTGCATATTTTTATGCCAACCGTTTTATTCCTGCTGAAATGGACATGCGTTCAGACTGGGAAATTCGTAGCTTCTTTATCATCTGGCTACTCAGTTTAATTTATGCTGCGATTCGTCCACACCGTCAAGCATGGTTAGAATTACTTATTTTTGCAACAGTTGCATTTGCCCTGTTACCTGTTATTAACTTTATGACAGGTGGTCAAGCCTTATGGAACAGTATTGCCAATGAGCAATGGATGATCGCTTCATTTGATTTAGCCATGTGGCTACTTGCAATCTTGTTCTTCTATTCTTATCAGAAAGTGAAAAATCACAAAGGTCTCCCCGTTAAAAAAGCCAAAGTTACTCAGGAGCCTGAAGCATGATTTTTTTCATCCTGATTTGGTCAATCTGTACTGTGGCATTCTTTGCTTTAGCAAGTTGTATGTCAAAACATCAAAAGCAAATTTTTGGTCGTGAATTAACAGCATCAAAAACTAAACTTGCAACGCTTGTAGGCTGGGTATTATTAATCATTGCACTGGTGATCTGTATCACTCATGGCAACTTAAGCAATATGATCAGTTATTGGATTGGCGCACTAACCTTCTCTGCTTTATTTGTCGGTTTATGTTTAAGCTATTTTGCACATAAAGCAAAACAATGGGTGATGGCGTGTATTTTGATTGCCATTTTAAGTTGCATAACCTATCTCATCTAAGCGTTCAAAATTAAATAACAGCTTGAAAAAGCCAATCTATGGATTGGTTTTTTTACGCCGACCATTTACGCTATACACATTATGTCCTTTGGATTTGTTATGTCTGACCTCCCTATTTCTACCGAACTGTTTAATCGTGCCATGGCAGGTAATCGTGATGCACAATTTGAACTTGCTGAAATTTATATGCAAAGTGAAAATGAAGACCATGTTGCACTGGCTGAAGAATGGGCGCTTAAAGCCGCACAATTAGGTCATGTTGAAGCCATGTACTGGTTAGGTGAAGGCTATACTTTCTATGCAAAAGATATGTTAGAAGAAGATCCTGAAGAGGCAAAAACCTATTTTGAACATGCATACCGCTGGTTAGAACAAGCCAGTAAACATAAATACCCTACTGCAATTTTAGAGCTATCAAATTTTTACCGTCGTGGTGATGTGGTTGAAAAGGATGTGGCGAAATCGGTTGAATTGGTCAAACAAGCAGCCGAACTGGGTGAAGTTCAAGCGATGCGTGATTTAGTCTGTATCTATGAGCATGGTTTAGGTGTAGAGATTGATGAAGAAAAAGCAGATTATTGGAATGAGAAAGTCAAAGCTGCTGAATAAATTTAACCAAGAAGCCTATCGAATGATCGGCTTCTTGGTCTGCACGGATTAAAATTTTCGAACAAAAATAATCTCTAAATCCTGCTTTGGCAGAAAATTCTTTTCAAGCATTTGAAAGCGTGTTGGGCTCATTTTAGTCACCTTTCCAGCCCAGCAAAAAGAGACCAACTCATCTGTATCACGTTCAACTGTGAGCTTAAAGTGCTCAATCGGTTTAGCCCAATTGGCACCCGTTTTTAAAATATAGCCCAAAGCTGAATAAGGTGCATGCTGTGACTTGGCTTTCTTTAAACCCGCTTTAAAATTACCATCCATGCAATACGATTTTTCATCTTCTGCTGGATATAAGGACACTGAACCACCGACCAATGGTGCATATTGGTGCTGTACACGCGTCAATGAGCTGGCTTTAAAGCTTTGCTGCCAACTGTAAATCACTTGAGAAGACCACACTATTGCTTCACTTTGACTCTTTGGCAAAAGATTTTTTAACTGTACATTAGGACAACGTCTTAATTTATTTTCAAACAATTCATATTCATAGATTTTTCTATTCCACGGATTCAGCATTTCAGTTTGCGTAAAACCACATTGCTTAAATAGCTCGGTTGCATCGATTGGCTTTGAGTGCTCATTTTTTTGAATAAATGTTCTCACATGCATTTCTGGCTGAATATTTTTGCCATTCACCTGCACTTTAAAGCTGTTTAGCAATTTTTCCGTATCCGCAAAATCTGATTCAAAGAAATTCTCTATCGGCGGAAGCGGAAAAAGTACCGTCTCAGAAATGTCTTTATGGGTTAAATTTTTAAATTGATAATCAACTTTAATCTGATTTTTACTAATGAATAAGTCTTCACTGTACATTTGAATATTATTATTTTTCAGATACTGCACACCACCCGTAGAGACGTAGCCAGTACTGTCATTGGCACTAATTTGCATTGAAATAAATGCCAATATTCCGATAATCTTTTTCATTTTTAACTTCTTCTTTAATCTTTATTTTTCTGAAAATATTCAAGAATTTGAATTATCAATCACGATTACTTGTCGGCAGATGCCCTCTGCTTGACGCTGTTGTTCAAAAACAGATGCAGACATTGGTTCAAAAGAATCAAAGAAGCAGATTTCCTGCTCATCTATCGAATAAACCAGTGAGTGGTTTCCGACCTCTTCTAAAGTATCGTAATACACAATGACAAATTTATTTTGCTCAAATGCCTGTTGAATTTGCTGGTAATTGATGGCAGGTAAAACAGGAAGTTTTAGTTGTTCTGCTTCTGCATAGCTCAGTTTTTCTTGTTCTTGAAGGTCGGGGTCTTCATCGGTATAAAATTGAACATTGAAACCAAATTTTTTTAATCCCACCGCTAAGCCAATGGTTGCCGTACCATGTTCTGCTTCGTAGCCACATACATCTATAAGTTGCTCAATATCAGCATCTATAGCTAAATGTTGCAGCATCATCCATACAGCATAAATACCGCCATTTGCTTCAAGGTTCATTAAGGATTCAGGGATATTCAAAGCCATAATACAATTCAAAAAAGATGATTGTGTTGATAATAAGCAAAACGACATTGGAACTACAACAATTTCCAAGTACAATATGCAACTCGTCGAGGGGTGCTGCGACTTTTTCACAGGCTGATTTTCAAAAACAGTAATGTGAAATCGCTAGGCTCGACAATTCGGTCAAAGCTTCTGTAAAACACTGGTTTTGATTAACAACGGCATCCGCGAACATAACGATCCAATCTATTTTTATTGTTATTTAATAACTAGGAGATCCTGATGAACGCGGTTACTGCTTCATTTACAGATTATAAAGTTGCTGATATTTCACTTGCTGATTACGGCCGTAAAGAAATCAAACTTGCTGAAGCTGAAATGCCAGCATTGATGGGTTTACGTCGTCGTTATGCTGCTGCAAAACCACTTGCTGGCGCAAAAATCCTCGGCTGTATCCACATGACCATTCAAACTGCGGTTCTCATTGAAACCCTAGTTGAATTGGGCGCAGAAGTTCGTTGGACATCTTGCAACATCTTCTCGACTCAAGACCATGCTGCTGCTGCAATTGCTGCATCTGGCGTTCCTGTATTTGCTTGGAAAGGCGAAACAGAAGAAGAATACATGTGGTGCCTTGAACAACAAATTAATGTGAACGGCAAACCTTGGGATGCCAACATGATTTTAGATGATGGCGGTGACTTAACTGCTGTTGTTCATGACAAATATCCTGAATTGATTGCTAAAATCCACGGCATTACTGAAGAAACCACAACAGGTGTTCAACGTCTTTTAGAAATGTGGAAAGACGGTTCTTTAAAAGTTCCTGCAATCAACGTCAATGATTCAGTCACTAAATCTAAAAATGACAACAAATACGGTTGCCGTCACTCATTGAATGATGCCATCAAACGCGGTACTGACATGTTAATGTCTGGTCGTCGTGCATTAGTCATCGGTTACGGTGATGTAGGTAAAGGTTCTGCGCAATCACTTCGTCAAGAAGGCATGATTGTACGTGTTACTGAAGTTGATCCAATCTGTGCAATGCAAGCATGTATGGATGGCTATGAAGTTGTTTCTCCATATAAAAATGGCGTTCAAACGGGTAAGAAAGAAGATGTAAATGCTGATCTTCTTCAAAATACTGATTTGATCGTAACAACTACGGGTAACTACCACGTGTGCGATGCTGCAATGCTTGATACTTTAAAAGCAGGTGCTGTGGTTTGTAACATCGGTCACTTTGACACTGAAATCGACACCAACTATTTACGTGGCTACAAGTGGGTTGAAGTTAAACCTCAAGTACACCAAGTGTATCGTACAGAAAACGATAACGATTACTTAATCCTTCTTTCAGAAGGTCGTTTGGTCAACCTTGGTAATGCAACAGGTCACCCATCACGTATCATGGATGGTTCTTTTGCCAATCAAGTATTAGGTCAAATGCACTTATTCGCTGAAAAATTTGCGGATCTTGCGGAAGATCAAAAACAAGCTGCAATTCGTGTAGAACTGCTTCCTAAGAAATTAGATGAAGAAGTTGCTGCGGCAATGGTTGCTGGTTTTGGTGGCGTATTGACTCAGTTAACTCAAGTACAAGCAGACTACTTGCGTGTTCCTGTTGAAGGCCCATTCAAATCTGACTCTTATAAATACTAAGTTCTTAATACCTCTCCCTAGCCCTCACTTGCGCTGAACTTTAAAGCAATGCTTAAAGCACGCTCAGGAGAGGGAATTTTGATTGCAAAATGAATAGGGAGTTCCTTCTCTTGCGCCATATATGGCTCAGGGAGAAGGTTAGGATGAGGGTTAAAATTTTAAATATTTATAAAAAAAGGATTTGAAAAATGAGCAAACGTATTCCAGTTTCGTTTGAATTTTTTCCGACTAAAACTGATGTGGGTGCAGAAAAACTTCGTGTAGTTCATCAAGAATTACAACTGCTGAATCCTGAGTTCTTTTCAGTAACTTATGGTGCAGGTGGTTCAACACGTGAACGTACACTCGCTGCCATCAACGATTTTAATGGTAAAGGCACACCCGTTGCCCCTCACCTGTCTTGTATTGGTGATGACAAAGCACGTATTGCCGAATTGCTCGATTTGTATAAATCACAAGGCATTGACCGTATCGTTGCACTGCGTGGCGACTTACCTTCAGGTCAAGTGGGTCTAGGTGAATTACCTTACGCCTCTGATTTAGTGGCATTCATTCGTGAACATTCTGGTGATCACTTCCATATTGAAGTCGCAGCCTACCCTGAAATGCATCCACAAGCCGAAAGCTTTGATCAAGATATTCAAAACTTTATCACTAAAGCTCGTGCAGGCGCCAATTCAGCATTGACTCAATTCTTCTTTAATCCAGATGCGTATTTCTACTTTGTCGATCGCTTACAAAAAGAAGGCGTTGATCTTCCTGTAGCGCCTGGCATTATGCCGATTACCAATGCCAGCAATCTAATTCGCTTTGCAGATGGTACGGGTGCTGAAATCCCACGTTGGATTCGTAAACAATTAGCCACTTATGGTGATGATAGCGCAAGCATTAAAGCCTTTGGTCATGAAGTCGTGGTGAAACTCTGTGAACGCCTAATTGCAGGCGGTGCACCAAGTCTACACTTCTACACCATGAACCAGACTGAGCCTAATCGTCAACTTGTGCTTGACTTAGGTTTAGCATAATTTTTCTTTTCACCGATTTTTGAGAGTAATACCACATGCCGCGTTTTTTTATTGAAGCTGATTTAGCTGTTGATACGCATGTTGAATTAACGGAAACCGTTTTTCACCACTGGGTGAAAGTATTACGTGCAAAAGTCGGTGAAAGTGCCACTTTGTTTAATGGACAAGGTGGCGAATATGAAGTGACACTTGTTGATATTTCAAAAAAAGCAGCAAGTGTTTCTGTCGACACATTTAACCCTGATGATCGCACGCCTGCTTTTAGCACCTTGCTCGGACAAGTGATGAGCAAAGGTGACCGTATGGATTATGCGATTCAAAAAGCAGTTGAATTGGGTGTTTCACAAATTCAACTTTTAACGTCTGAACGCTGTGAAATGCGTTTAAAATATGATCGTGACCAGAAAAAAATCGACCACTGGCAAGGTATTGCCATTGCAGCATGTGAACAATGTGGCATGAATCGCGTTCCAGAAATTTTAGCACCGCTTGCATTGGCCGACTGGCTTGAAACTGAATTACCCACCACCAAACTGGTACTTGCGCCAAATAAAGACCAAATCAATGTACTTGAAAATGCAACGCCAAATATTGCACTGCTGATTGGCCCCGAAGGGGGTTTAAGTGAAAGTGAAATTGAATTATCAAATAAAGTAGGATTCATCAATTGGTGTATTGGCAATCGCGTCTTACGGACGGAAACTGCGCCAATTGTTGCTTTATCTATTTTAAATTATAACCTAACTGTTTAGTTCACCTTATTCTAGGTAAATAGTCGCAATTCGATTGATTTTTTTAAATAACATTATTACTCTTGATTCTAATGATAAATATAGATTTAAAAAAAGTTTTGCTTTTTTTTAAACGCTAGTAAATTTTGATGGGTTAATTTATCGCAAAACAAAAATAAGGTTTTTGCTTTTATGTCAAATATTCAGGACGAATATATCAATAAGCATGTGAGTGCTGCACAAATTACCAACACGATTCGTCTTAGCCGATTTTTTCTCGTCAGTATTGTGATTGTATCCCTGTATATTTATTGTATTTATCAATTTTATTTTGCCAAACCATCTTTCTATTTAAACCTTTGGTTTATCAGTACGGCACTGTTTTGTTGCTTAAGCTTACTGATTACCAGTATCTATTTTAAGCCCCGTAATTTCTCATTAAAGCATGCACATCGTTGGCTTCAATTTCAATTTTTGGCGACAGGAAGCTGGATCGGGGTGGGTATTGCTCTCATTTATTACTATCTTCCGCAGTATAACCATGATTTCAACCCAGTTCATGGCTTGATGTTATCGGCTTTACTGCTGATTGTGAGCCAAGCATTTGCGTTAACGTTTTTAACCCAACGGCTCAATTATTTTTGCTTAGCCTTTATTCCGGCAATTTTACCTTATCTTGCTTCACAATTTATTGCTGCTGACACCTCGAATTATTTATTCCATTTAACAATCAATTTTGCCCTGATTGTCATTTTACTTTGTGCAAATACCAGTTCGCGTATTCATCAACGTATTTCAGCGCTGTATTGCAAAAATAACCGCTTGGTTAAAAATGCAGAGCAACAAGTCCTATGGACAGATGAGTTATGTCAGCAATTAAAAACCGAAATTAACAAATCAAAAGAGATTGAACTGCAATTACAATTAAACAATCAGCTGCTTGAACAAAAAGTCAAAGAACGTACTTTCGATCTCGCTAAAATGAACACCGATTTAGAAAATCAGCAACAAAATCTGGTGTTGGCACATGAAATTGCAGGACTTCGACCTTGGGATTGGAATATTAAAGATCGGGAAATTTTAATCACCAATTCCAAACAACAAAAGACATTAAAAGCTTTAAAACAGCATCAGCACCAGCTACAAAATATTATTCATTCCGATGATGTCGAACATTTCAAATTTTCGATGAAACAACATTTACGTGGTCGATCAAATCTGTATGAAGCCACGTATCGAATTCAAAATAGTCTTGGAAAATGGAAATGGGTTCACGATATTGGCAGAGTCATTAGCCGTGATCCGATCAATCAAAAAGCTTTACGTATGGTCGGTATTCGTCGTGATATTCAGCAAGAGCGCACCGATCAAGAACGTTTAAAACTTGCAGCCAGCGTACTAAAACAAGCTTCAGAAGGTATTTTTATACTTGATGAACAACTGTGTTACATCGACGTCAATCCATTCTATGAAAAATTGACCAATTTTTCACAAGAAAAAATCATTGGCAAACATTTATTTGATATTACTGCAAACCATAAATCCCAACAAAGAAATGATCACTATTTAATCATCAATCAACTACTTAAAACAGGTGAATATGATGGGGAAATAAATGAAAAGTTTCTCTCGGGTAAAGAACTCACCGTTTGGATGCACATTAATGCCATCACCGATGAGCAAAATCGTGTAACACACTATATTGGTATTGTTTCTGATTTAACTGAACGCAAACTACAAGAACAGCGTCTCTCCTATTTAGAAAATTACGACCCTCTCACCGACCTACCGAATCGTTTTTATTATAATTATCAATTGCACCAATATTTGGTGAGCCAAAAGGACTCTATTCAACAGCTTGCTGTGATCCGTCTCAATATTGATCGTTTTAGACCTTTGAATGAATTCTTATCCAATAGTGGTGGCGATGAATTATTACGCCAAGTTGCTCAAAGACTGCGACTCACCAACGCAGAAGCCTTATTTGTGGCTCATTTAAATGGTGATGACTTTGCAATTGTCTATGAAATTTCACATATTCGACCATCGATTCAACAACACTGTGAAAGGATCAGTCAAGCATTTTCACTCCCCTTCACTATTTTTGATCAAGAGCATATTATCACCCTCTCTATGGGCATTGCTTTCTACCCTGAAAATGGTCGCCAACTTGATTATCTGAATAATTGTGCCGAACAAGGATTAACCGAAGCTAAAAACTTAGGTGGCAATACCATTCGTTACTATTCAAACAAAAATACAGCCTTGCTTGAACAAGGTATTTATTTAGAACGCGATTTAAGACTTGCGATTAATAACAATGAATTGATTGTTTACTATCAACCCAAAATTAATTTTAGCGACCAAAATATTTATGGTTTTGAAGCCCTTGTCCGTTGGAACCATCCAACCAAAGGGATTATTCCACCCAATTCGTTCATTCCTTTAGCAGAACGAACCAGTTTAATCTCAGATATTGGTCGAATTGTTATACAACAAACCGCTAAACAAATTCGACACTGGAATGATTTAGGCTTTAATAATATCTGTGTATCGGTCAATGTGGTTGCCCAACAATTACAACGGGGGCAGTTGCTTGAAGACCTTGATTATGCCATTCAAACTTACCAAATATCAGGGTCAAGTCTAGAGCTTGAAATTACCGAATCATCGCTGCTTGAGAACTCAATTACGGTTAAGAATCTACTCGATGAAATCAAAGAACGTAAAATCAACATCTCCCTCGACGATTTTGGAACTGGCTACTCATCATTATCCTATCTTGCTGATTTTCCAATTGATATATTAAAAATAGATCGAAGCTTTATCTCTAAAATTGGCGAAAATAAACAAGAGGCTATTGTCAGTGCCATGATTGCCATGGGCAAAGCTATGGGCATGATGGTGGTTGCTGAAGGTATTGAAACCCAGCAACAACTTCAGTACTTACAAGATCTCAAATGTGACATTGCGCAAGGCTTCTTGTTTTCAAAGCCTTTACCCGAAAGTGAAGCCACAATCTTCTTAGAGCAACACAGGCTCATACCTTCTCAAGTGTAGACTTATACCTGCTTAATATAAGTCTACCGACCTAAGTATAAGTTTACTGGAAAAAGGTATATTCGCGACTGTGCTAAGGTCGTAACAAATGTTATATTCGACTAAAGTAAGCAAAAAACCACCACCCGCTCGGGCTGGACAACTCAAGCAACAATAGAGATACAGATGGACGATCAATCATTAAAACAGCAAGCTTTGTACTACCACGAACACCCAACACCAGGGAAAATCAGTGTTACACCAAGTAAACAGCTGGTCAACCAACATGACTTAGCGCTTGCTTATTCTCCAGGTGTCGCAGCGCCATGTTTAGAGATTGAACGCGACCCATCAACAGCAGCACTTTATACCGCACGTGGGAACTTGGTTGCTGTTATTACAAATGGTACAGCCGTTTTAGGTCTAGGCAACATTGGCCCATTAGCATCTAAACCTGTAATGGAAGGTAAAGGTGTACTATTTAAAAAATTCGCAGGTGTCGATGTATTTGACCTCGAAATTGCTGAAAACGATCCAGACAAAATTGTCGATATCGTTGCTGCATTAGAACCGACTTTTGGTGGTATTAACCTTGAAGATATCAAGGCACCAGAGTGTTTCTATATTGAGAAAAAACTGCGTGAACGCATGAATATTCCTGTGTTTCATGATGATCAGCATGGCACATCTATTATTGTCGGTTCAGCGTTACTGAATGCTTTACAACTGACTGGCAAAAAAATTGAAGAGATTAAAATTGTTGCTTCAGGTGCCGGTGCTGCTGCATTGTCATGTTTAGATTTGCTGTGTGCTTTAGGTGCGAGCAAGGAAAACATTACCGTTGCCGATTCACGTGGTTTGTTAACAACCAAACGTGACAACCTTGATGAATCTAAAAAACGCTATGTTCAAGACATTGAAGGCACTCAACTGGCAGATGTGATTGCTGGTGCAGATATGTTCCTCGGACTTTCTGCGGCAGGCATTTTAACCAAAGAAATGGTTAAAGTGATGGCAGAAAATCCAATTATTTTTGCTTTGGCAAATCCAGACCCTGAAATTCTGCCTGAACATGCACATGAAGTTCGTGATGACGTGATTATGGCAACGGGTCGTTCGGATTATCCAAACCAAGTGAATAATGCACTTTGTTTCCCTTATATCTTCCGTGGTGCTCTAGATGTTGGTGCAACCACAATTAACGAAGAAATGAAAATTGCTTGTGTACATGCCATTGCACGTATGGCACATATCGAAGCTGATGCTGCAACATATGGTGAAAAATCTGCATCATTTGGTCGTGACTACCTTATTCCACGTCCACTTGATCAACGTTTAATCCTTGAAATTGCCCCTGCTGTCGCAAAAGCAGCAATGGATTCTGGTGTGGCGACTCGCCCTATCGAAGATTTCTCTGCATATCGTCAAAAATTATCTGAGTTTGTCTATAACTCTGCATTTATGATGAAACCAATTTTTGCACAAGCAAAATCTGACCCTAAACGCATTGCTTATGCTGAAGGTGAGGACTTGCGTGTTCTTCGTGCAGTTCAAATTGCGGTAGATGAAGGTTTGGCAAAACCAATCTTGGTGGGTCGTACTGCTGTTATTGAAGCAAACATCAAAAAATTAGGTTTGCGTCTTGAACACGGTGTCAACATTGAAATTGTAGATCAAGAAAATAATCCGCATTACGAACAGTTTGCAGATGATTACTATCAAACCATGCAACGCACAGGGGTAACACCTGAGTATGCTCAACGTGAATCACGTCGTCGCTCTACCCTGATTGCTGCAATGCTGGTGAAATTTGGTCATGCAGACGGTATGCTTTGTGGTACTTATTCGAGCTATGATATTCATTTAGATTTCGTTAAAAATGTGATTGGCTTGAAAGAAGGTCGCAGCACATTCTTTACTTTAAATGCACTCATGCTCAATGATCGTAACCTGTTCATTGCTGATACCTATGTCAATACCAACCCAACGGCTGAACAACTTGCTGAAATGACCATTTTAGCAGCAGAAGAAGTTCGTCGCTTTGGTATGACACCTCGTGTTGCTCTGCTTTCACACTCCAGCTTCGGTAGTGATCAGCAAGATGCCAGTGCACAAAAAATGCGTAAAGTTTTTGAAATTTTAAGCGAAATTGCGCCTGATCTTGAAGTTGAAGGTGAAATGCATGGTGATGCAGCACTCGATGAAAACATTCGTCACTTTGCATTCCCGAACTCACGTTTCAAAGGTTCAGCAAATTTACTGATTATGCCAAATCTTGATGCGGCCAATATTTCATTCAATTTATTGAAATCTACATCAGGTAATAATGTGACCATTGGTCCTATTTTACTTGGTGCAGCAAAACCAGTTCATATTCTTACGCCAACAGCGACAACACGCCGTTTGGTGAATATGACGGCATTGACTGTTGCTGAAATTCAACAAGCGCAAGCTGAATAAAAAGGAATCTTTAGCAAAAAGCTAAGGTTCTTTACTTGAGAAAACCTCTATTCTGTAGCATGATTGCTTGAAGAATAGAGGTTTTTTCATGCGAGTTTATTTAGTAGGCGGTGCAGTACGTGATCACTTACTTGGTCACCCCTATCACGAAAAAGATTATGTCGTTGTCGGTGCTACACCCGAACAACTAATTGCGCTTGGCTATCAACCTGTAGGCAAAGATTTTCCTGTTTTCCTACACCCCAAAACAAAAGAAGAATATGCATTAGCCCGTACTGAGCGCAAATCTGGTCATGGTTATCATGGTTTTGAATTTCATACTGATGTCAGTGTTACGCTTGAAGAAGATCTCATTCGGCGTGACCTAACCATTAATGCCATGGCAATGGATGATGATGGCAATATTTATGATCCCTATAATGGTCAACAAGATTTAGCAGATCGGGTGCTCCGCCACGTATCCGATGCTTTCGTAGAAGATCCTTTACGTGTACTGCGTATTGCACGTTTTGCAGCACGTTATAAATCACTTGGATTTAGCATTGCAGCTGAAACTTTAGCATTGATGCAGCAATTGGCAGAATCGGGCGAATTAGAAGCATTAACACCTGAACGGGTTTGGAAAGAAACCTCCCGTGCCTTGATGGAAAATCATGCAGATGAGTATTTTGAAACTTTGCGTACTTGTGGTGCCCTAAAAGTCCTCTTTCCTGAATTAAATGCTCTGTATGGCGTTCCACAACGTCCTGAATATCATCCAGAAATTGATTGTGGTATTCATACCATGATGTCATTACAACAAGCCTGTAAAGCCAATTACTCACTGGAAGTACGCTTTGCTGTTTTAATGCATGATTTAGGTAAGGCGCTTACTCCAGTCGATGAGTTACCCCGTCATATCATGCATGAAGAACGAGGCATAACACCTGTCACCGAAGTTTGTGAGCGACTTAAAGTACCAACCCATACCAAGCAGCTTGCAATTGCGGTATGTAAAGAACATTTAAAATGTCATCAAGCATTAACCCTTAAACCGGGCACTTTATGGCGCTTATTACAACGTTTAGATGTATTACGTCGTCCTGAACGTGTTGAAGCCTATGTTCAAGCTTGTGAGTGTGATTCACGGGGTCGTTTAGGTTTAGAGAACCGTGAATATCCACAAGCGCAATATGTACTCGATGCGATGGAGGTTGTTCGTGGCATTAAAGCACAAGATCTCCCCCCCGATATTCAAGGCCCCGATATTGGTGAAATGCTTATTCAACGTCGTATCAAAGCAATTGAAGCGTTAAAAGCACAGCAAACTGTTTTAATTGTCTAGATTGGAAAAAAGGCTTCTCACAAAAGATAATGCTGATCAGTTAAGGGGTTTTACAATCAACTCCTTAGCTTTTTAGCTATTCATAACGGAGTCTTATATCTTTAAATCAAACACTTGGAACTCATCTATTACTTTGGATAAGCCCAAATGAGAAGCCTCAAAATATATTTTGAGTTCGCAAGAAAGGCATCTTGCGGCGTAGTGCGCCTCACCGCAAAACTCGTCAAATACTTTTTATTGATCAATTCATCGCAGAAACTTTACTTTTTCAAAGTAGTCTGGCCTCGAACAGTTGCGGATGAAATTTCCGCGTATCGAATAACATCATGAATTTAAAATAAAAAAGCCCGTCAATTTCTTAACTGACTGGCATTACTCACAAGAGAAGCTTTTTATTTTACCCCCCTTGCCTAGCAGTTCGGTTCATCTTTAAAAAAATGAAGAACTTCCCCTCCCTTTTTTAAAGGTGAGTAGCGCTGCTACGCAAGGGAGTGATTTATAAAGTTTTTTAGCAAAATTTTCAAGAAACATGGGCAGGGAAAGTAATCACTTTTTCCAACTTCATTTGCTGCGAAGCAATCATCAATAAACGATCAATTCCTAAAGCGATGCCGGAACATTCAGTCATATTTGGCAATGCTGCTAATAAATATTCATCAATCGGCATCACATGTAAACCAAGTTTTTGACGCTCCAAATTATCTGCTTCAAAGCGAGAACGTAACACCGCGGCATCAATCAATTCATCATAGGCATTTGCCAATTCTAAGCCTTCAATATATAGCTCAAAACGTGCTGCAACATGCTCGCCATCTTCGTCGGTTCTGACTTTGGCAAGAGATGCCATTTCAGCTGGAAAATCGGTTAAAAATACCGGTGTATCAAAGCCTAAACTCGGTTCAACCATATGTGAAAATAACAAGTCGATATAACCCAAACGGTCATCACCTAAATCTAGATTTAAACCCACACGATTACAGCAATCTTTTAACTGTTTTAAACTAGCTTGTAATGGATTGAGGTTCAAACGATCCATAAAAGCATGTTTATAACTTAAAATGGTTGGACGTACTTCACCAAAACGATGTGCCAAAGTCACATTAAGTAAATCAGTAACTTCAAACATTAATTCTTTTAAGCTTAAATTTGGGCGATACCACTCCAACATGGTAAATTCACTATTGTGTTTACGACCATGTTCATCATCACGAAAGACTTTACAGATTTGGTAAATCGGGCCACTACCACTTGCCAATAAACGCTTCATGGCAAACTCAGGTGAAGTCTGTAAATAATGAGTGTGTTGCTTTCCACCAAGATGACGCTGCGCCTGAACTGACGCTAAATGTACATCGGTTACACCCGCTTGGGACAATATTGGCGTTTCTACTTCCAAGACCTCACGTTCGGCAAAAAATTGACGAATTTGGGCATACATTTTGGCGCGTGCTTTTAAAGCTTTAATATCACAGGTGGGCTGATAATCGACCATTTCAGTATTGACCATTTTAGTGTTTTCCATACTCATGCTTGAGGGCCTCCATGCGCTGCCCATTCACGACGTAATGGATAGGTTTTACGTAAATAATCAAAAGCCTGTTGATCGACTTTACCCTCTTTTAAACAAGCACGTAAATTTGAGTCATCTCGCGCAATATCATAAATTTGATTCAGATGTTGTTTCAGTGCTTGCTTTAAATCCTGATTTTGGAAATATTGTTCACATACAGGCAATTGCGTTTCAAATTGCTTATTTGCGCTAAAGTTAAAGGTTTTGCAAAAAGCATCGTAAATCATTTGCGTACCACGGGCCTTCCCTTCCAAACTATAGCCTGCAATATGCGGAGTGACCAAACCAATTAAATTGAGTAATTCTGCTGAAATTTCAGGCTCATGTTCAAATACGTCTAATACCACTGGGCGTTTAGTCGTTTGAAGATCCGTAATTAAAGCCGACTCTTCAACCACTGGCCCACGTGCTGAATTAATCAGTATCGCTTCGGGTTTCATCTGTGCCAACGCCTCGGTATTGATCAAATGAAACGTCGGATACTTCCCGATTTTGGTTAAGGGAACATGAATTGAAATAGCATCTGCCGTTTTTAATAGTTCTTCCAATTCCACTTGCTGGATCGTTTCACGATTCACAAAGGGATCACAACCAATCACTTTCCAACCCAATAACTTGGCCATAAATGCTAAACGCGAACCCACATTTCCTAAGCCAATAATCCCTAAGGTAAATTTTTCATTCTTATCGATTAAATTCGGTTGTAAATATAGCAGTGCGGTAATGACATATTCAGCAACCGCTTGAGCATTACACCCTGCCGCATTTGACCATGCAATGTGGTGTTTTTCTAAGGCTGCAATATCTAAATGATCTGTACCAATCGTGGCACTACCAACAAATTTAATTGAACTATTTTCTATCAGCTGCGTATTTACTTTCGTCACAGAACGTACCAATAAAGCTTCAGCATCCTGTACATCTGCTTGGGTTAAAGTACGCCCTGCCGCTTGTTGAATTTCTCCAAAATCTGCAAAGAAATATTCAGTAAAAGCCAGATTTTCATCTGCGACGATTTTCATAGCACATTCCAATAATATGAAGAGCGCTATAATAACGCTTAGAGACCAATCTGACTATGAGCGTGTACTGTGAAGAAAAAAGAAAGCCCAAACGATAAAAAATCGCGCTTAATAGATCTAAGTTTTGACTTGTTTGATTGAATTTTTATATTGAAGTATGTTTGGCTGAAGCACTTACCCAAGCCAGTGAATTAAAATTAAAAATTCGCATAACATTAATCATATTCAGTCAAAGTAAGAATAAAACCAATAACGTATAAAAGCTAAAAAAAGAGCACCGCATTCCTTTATCTAAAGAAGCGATTAATGTAGACAAGTGGCTGAATTTTATAATACTCAATGCCCCCATCAAGGGAAAATACTCTGTAGACATCCGTTATTTGAAAGTTTACTGAATAGAAAAAGTTGAGTAATTTTCAGCTTAGGCTTGCGCTGGTACAGCTAAGATCCAATCACTTAATTCTTCACATAATTCATCTTTTTCAATACGGTTCCCCTCATAATCTCTATAAATTTTCTTTAATTTTTCAATCGATTTTTTTTGATAAACAATGTTTATCATTCCTTCGGGAAAGTTTCGTATAAAAAAATGATGTTTATCATCATAATAAGAATTCGTATATTCAATAAACTTACTCATGATTTTAAGAATACAATACCTATCTTCACTTTCTATGATTCTATTTAAGTAATAAAAAAAATTTATATTTTTATAATCAATGCGTTCAATATTTATTAAAACTTGTGCAAACTCAGTCATTCTCTTGATCCTTAAATCGGGCAATAAGAGGGAAAAGGACAATCCTTTCCCTCTTATCAAATATCTATCTCATCACTCACGTTTATTGAGAAGAAAGAATCATTACCAACTTACATTGACGCGGCGGTTTGGTAGTAAACACTCCACCAGCGCACGAGAATATTTGCCTTCACAATATTGATATTGTTCGGTTGAGCCATTGGCATTGAGCTGAATGCGGTTAGCATCAATGCCTTGCTGCACCAGCAGCTCCACCACTGTATTTGCACGTTGCGCTGATAATTTCTGGTTATAGCCCGTATTACCAATGCGGTCAGTAAAGCCCGAAACAACAACGGCATGATTTGAACCAGAATCCTTAACTTGCTGAGCAATTACTGCCGCTGCTTGCCTACCTTGCTGTATCGCATCGGCATCATAACGATCAAATGCAAACAAAATATTTGCCGAGCTCACCGCTGATGTAATTGGTTGAACTTCAGAGGATTGCTGCCCATAATTAGCGCGCTGTACAAAATTCTCACATGCTTCGCCTTTCCAAGACAGACGCTTAGCAAGGTTTTTATTGAAATCGATGCGTAATTGACAGCGCTTGTAGTCTTGGCTATTCGGAGCGCGAATATCTAAAACATAATCCCATGTTTTAACCGCAAATAGACCTTCACTAAACTGAGGATTACCAAGCAAGTGACGAATCTGATCCTTACTTAACCCTTCTTCTAAACGGGCAGCATTGCTGTATTCATAGCGATTAACTTGCTTCAGGTAGCTTTTTTCTATCGTAGGGAAATAGACATCATCTTCCTGCTCAACTGCGACAGGTGTTGCTGCATAAACTGGCAACGCAAGACCAAAAAGCGCTGCTGAAAGTGCGATTGTAATAACTTTTTTCATATTGATTACTCTTGAATTTTTGCAGTATGGAGAAAAACTGTGTATGTTTTTCTCCACTTCTCACACCTTAGTCAATTACGCCACTAATACCGATACGCACGCTTGGATCGCCTTGTGATGCCGCTGCAACCCCACCCGTTAATGACCAACGTCCGTTATCTGCTGTTTTACGTAAAGTCACGCCCACCGCATTTTCACCGCCATGGTAAGCCGCGCCTACCGCATAGGTATATTTGCCTGCAACAAATGGTGCTGCTTCCAACGCCATAGCAGCCGCAATACCTGCATTGGCTTTTTTCTCAATACCATCAATACGTTGGTTGGTTTCAGTAAAGGCTTGTTCTAAACGATCACCGAGATTGGTAATACGATTTCCTAAGGCTTGATCTGCTTTGTTTAAAGCATCGACTGCACCACCTACATTATTGTAGTCTTTGCCATCAACCTTATACGTTGGGTTGGTAAAACTATTGGTGATGTTGTTATAACCAGCCCCACCACCTAAGAATTCAGCCACTTTATTGTTTGTTGTATTAAGTTGAGAGCCATTTACAGCATCTTTCGATGTTGCATTAATTGCACCATCTTTCACGCCTGTAACAACACGATCACCTTGAGTACCAGATACATTGAGTGTTGTACCACCTGCATCTTTACCAACAGTAATATCACCGCCTTGTGTTTGTTGCTGCACTAAACCAGACTTACCATTGTTGATATTACTAATGCTGGTTTGAATACCTTGAATATCATTGGTGTTTTGGTTCACTTGTTGTTGAACAGTCCACAATTGACCACCATTCACAGCATCTTTCGAACCTTGAACAACAGCACCGTTTTTAACATTGGTAATCGTGGTTCCATTCGAACCACCTAATGTGATTTTATCTTTAGATGCAGTGTCATATTTCACCGCATTGTTAGAAAGCTGAGTGACATCACTCGCCACACTATTAATTGCCGAATCTAATTGTCCTTTATTCACAGCATCAGTTGTATTTGTACCAGCAGCAACATTGGTAATTTGCTTATTGCCCGCATTAATACCTTGAGTTGTGACACTTGGACCACCTGCAATAATTAACCCTGTGTTATTTAATACAACAGTATTATTACCAATCGCAATACCAGCATTATTGAGAACAGTGTTACCCGCTTTAACAGAGTCGACGGTTAAATCTTTCGCAGTTGCTATTTCATAATTATCTGAACCATCAGCATTTTTGCTCTTGTTCACAACAATATTTTGACCTTTAGTCACTGTTGTTTTAGAGGTTACAGCCGTAGATTCGATGGCTTTATCTAATGCGTCTAATGCATCACCAACATTAGTTTGAGTGCTTTTCGCAACATTATAGGTAGGTCCAGTAATGGTTCCATTCGCATTGACCTTAGCATTGCCACCCAAACTATTCACAAGTGAATTCTGGGTCGTGACAACTTGATTACCAACTGCTTTCAATTGTGCAACGTTTACGGCATCAGCATCTTGAGTACCTGCTGCAACACCCGTAATCTGACGATAAATACCGTTTGCTGCATCACCAACTGCAACAGCACCAGTTGTTGACGTTGTTTTATTGATTGCGGTCTTATCTGCATTTGTTGCAGTAGACAACGCATAACCTGTAACACCTGCACCTGTTGTGGCAGCAGAACCTGTGCCTAATACAACAGAACCAGCAACCGTCTTAGTGACATTATTTCCAAGTACAAAAGTGTCATCTGTAAGCACTTGGTTATTGTTACCCACAGAATAACTGTTATTACCATTCACAATTGTTGGATCACCAATTGCACCAGAATGATTGCCTTTAACTTTGTTCCCTGTACCAATACTGATTGATTGTGTACCTAATGCTTCAGCACCATTACCAATTGCAATTGACTGTGCGCCTTGAACCTTAGCGTTATGACCTAAGGCAACTGAGCTATCTGCACCCGCAGCGACAATAGCATTGACACCTATTGCAGTAGAATTTAGACCACTTGCACTTGAATCATTGGTTGTGCCTAAATCACCTTTAGACGTGTCCGCATTGGTATGGAAGAACTTCGTACCTTCAGTATTCATCTTCTGAACAGTTTGACCAATCGTCAAACGATCCGTGGTTTCCTGTCCTTGCTTGTTATAAGTTAAGAACAATGAATCTTGATTAGTATTATCCAGTTTAGTGTTTACAACTTGATCAATAATATTGACTTTATTACCACTAGCATCGACAACTTCGGTGATGTTGCTAGAAATCACTTGCTTCAATTGTTCTTCAGTCGCAGCTCTACCTTTCGTTGCAAAATCAGCAGCTTTCAAATCTTTATTACTTAGTCCAGTAATGTCGTTATTGGCTTTGTTTAGCACAACACCGCCCACGGTTACTTTGTCGAAACTTACATCTTGCGCTGTTGCTACGGTGTAAATGCTTTGACCATCTGCTCCAACCACTGAAGTGACTTTAATATTGTCGCCTTCTTTGACTTCGGTCTTAGCCGCTTTCGCTGCATTGCTGACATTGTTAATTGCACCATCAATCGTGTTTGCACCTGTTCCACCAATGTTGTTGGTGGTGATAGCTCCAGTCACTGCATTTATAGTCGTACTACCGCCAATTGCATTTTTAATGCTGTTCGATACTGCATAAAGCTGACTGCCATTAATTGCATCGCTTGAGCTTGCATTGACTCCACCTGCTTTAACATTGGTGATTGTGGTACCTGCTACTCCTCCACCTAAAGTGATTTTGTCTTTTGTTAAGGCATTGTCGTACTTCACTGCTGCACTGTCTGTTGCTGCTTGTTGTGCTGCCAATGTGTCTAATTGACCTTTGTTCACTGCATCTTTAGTGTTGGTGCCTGCTTCGATGCCTGTGATTTTATTGGTCGTTTTGTCAATAACAACGTTGCCTACAGTGACTTTGTCCGCTGTAAGTCCTGCATTGTTAATAACCGTATTGCCTGTGGTCACACTGGTCAAGCTCAAGTCTTGGCTTAAAGCAAATGCGATGTCTTTGCCTGTCTTGGTCGCAGTGAGATTTGTATCTGCAAGGTCTGCAACACCGATATCAACAGTATCACCTGCTTTGATCGCACCCGCGTTCGTACCATTGGTTTGYAGRGTGAAACCACCTTTTAAGCTACTAATGTCTGCGGTATTGGTGGTGATTTGTGTACCGTGGTTGCTCACTGTGGTGTTCAGTGTGCTGATACTTGTGGTGTTTTGAGCAACGTTTTGGTTGGTTGCGTAGAGTTGGCGACCATTCACCGCATCTGTTGATGTTGCATTGAGTGCGCCATCTTTAACATTAGTGATCGTTGTACCTGCTGCTCCGCCACCTAAAGTGACTTTGTCTTTTGTTGCTGCATTGTCGTACTTCACTGCTGCATTATCTGTTGCAGTTTGTGCATCACTGACCATTTTTAGCTGTTCTTCAGTCGCTGCACGACCTTGTGTAGCAAAGTCTGCTGCCGATAAACTCTTATTGCTCAAACCAGTAATGTCATTATTGGCTTTATTCAGTACAACACCGCCCACGGTTACTTTGTCAGCCGTAAGTCCTGCATTGTTAATAACCGTATTGCCTGTCGTAACACTGGTCAGGTTCAAGTCTTGGCTTAAAGCAAATGCGATGTCTTTGCCGGTCTTGGTCGCAGTGAGGTTTGTATCTGCAAGGTCTGCAACACCGATATCAACTGTATCGCCTGCTTTGATTGCACCTGCATTCGCACCATTCGTTTGTAGGGTAAAGCCACCTTTTAAGGTGCTAATATCTGCGATATTGGTGGTGATTTGTGTACCGTGATTGCTCACCGTGGTGTTTAGTGCATTGATACTTGTGGTGTTTTGTGCAACGTTTTGGTTGGTTGCGTAGAGTTGGCGACCATTCACTGCATCTGTTGAGCTGGCATTTAGTGCACCATCTTTCACATTGGTGATCGTGGTACCTGCTGCTCCGCCACCTAAAGTGACTTTGTCTTTCGTTAAGGCATTGTCGTACTTCACTGCTGCACTGTCTGTTGCAGTTTGTGCATCACTCACAAGTTTCAATTGGTCTTCTGTCGCCGCTTGTCCACTGGTAATGCTTGCCGCATTCCATGTCTTGTTGCTTAAACCACCAATTTTTCCTGTGCTGCCATCAAGCGTGATCTGCGTAGTACCACTACCAACGGTTACTTTATCGAAACTTACATCTTGCGCTGTTGCTACGGTGTAAATGCTTTGACCATCTGCTCCAACCACTGAAGTGACTTTAATATTGTCGCCTTCTTTGACTTCGGTCTTAGCCGCTTTCGCTGCATTGCTGACATTGTTAATTGCACCATCAATCGTGTTTGCACCTGTTCCACCAATGTTGTTGGTGGTGATAGCTCCAGTCACTGCATTTATAGTCGTACTACCGCCAATTGCATTTTTAATGCTGTTCGATACTGCATAAAGTTGACTACCATTAATTGCATCGCTTGAGCTTGCATTGACTCCACCTGCTTTCACATTGCTGATCGTGGTACCCGCTGCTCCGCCTAAAGTCACTTTATCTTTCGTCGCGGCATTGTCGTACTTCACTGCTGCACTGTCTGTTGCCGCTTGTTGTGCCGCCAATGTATCTAATTGACCTTTGTTCACTGCATCTTTGCTGCTGGTACCTGCTTCGATGCCTGTGATTTTATTGGTCGTTTTGTCGATAACAACGTTGCCTACAGTGACTTTGTCCGCTGTAAGTCCTGCATTGTTAATAACCGTATTGCCTGTGGTCACACTGGTCAAGCTCAAGTCTTGGCTTAA
>NZ_NEGM01000006.1:0-214249 GCF_002135275.1 Acinetobacter sp. ANC 4973 | reverse complement strand
TACTTTCTAAAGAAGAGGGTGGTCGTCATACACCATTCCTTAACGGTTACCGTCCACAATTCTATTTCCGTACAACTGACGTAACTGGCGCAATCCAATTACAAGAAGGCGTGGAAATGGTTATGCCTGGTGACAACGTAGAAATGTCAGTAGAACTAATTCACCCAATCGCAATGGACCCAGGTCTACGTTTTGCGATTCGTGAAGGTGGTCGTACAGTTGGTGCTGGTGTTGTTGCGAAAGTAACTGCATAAGTATTGATTGTGTGAAAAAAGCGCTCCTTTGGGGCGCTTTTTTTATTGCCTTAAAATTATAAACGTAATCATTGTCTAACAATTTATTCTAAAGCTGTCCTTAGGTGATATTTCTCTGACCTGATCTGCCCTTATTCTCTCAATTTAAACTCGTATGATGAATCAAGAGTGGTAATAAAAAGAAGATTAGGAGTAATAGGCATGAATGCTAAAGTAAATATTTCAAATCGTGCGGGTGCAAGTTTTCCTGTTCGTCGTATGGATTTTGAGTTTGGTGAAGTGGCACGTTATTGGGCAGGGGATGATGCGGGACTGACCCATTTTATGACTGCATTATCTGCTTTGTTTCCTGAAGGTGAACAGTTTTTTGTTGATAGTACACGTGCAGTACGTAAAAATCCAAAACTCAGTGATCCTGATTTACAAAGGGAAATTAGTGCCTTTATTGGTCAAGAGGCTATGCATTCTAAAGAGCATTTGGCTTTTAACTCTTCTGCCCAAGCATATGGTTATGATGTGAGAACCATGGAAAATCAGACCGCAAAAGTCATTAAAACAGGCACAAAAGTCGTTGCTCAATTACTAAAACCATTTGGATTTAGCAAGGAAATGATTGATTTAACAGGGACTTGTGCTTTAGAACATTTTACCGCAGTCATTGCCTCCGAATTGTTACAAAATAAAGATGTTCAGGCCATCTTTAATAATAAAACGATGTATCAGTTGTGGATGTGGCATGCAATTGAAGAAAATGAACATAAAGCGGTTGTGTTTGATGTTTATACAGCAATGTATGGGCGTGGTCTGAAAGCATACGGAATGCGTGCAACAGCAATGATTCTTGCTATGACGCTCATTTTTATAACGCAATCTTATTTTACCGCTCAATTAATGAAAACTGACCGAAAATTGACATTGAAAGACAGTAAATATATGTTGAAATTTATGTATGGTCGTAAAGGTTTTATTACTCGCCAAATTCCTGAGCTGTTAGATTTCTTCCGCCCTAATTTCCATCCAAATGATAGCAATACAGATCAGTTATTGGCAGACTGGAAGCTAAAATTGGGATTCTGATTCGCGTTCTTATATTTAAAAGGGCAAACAAAATTGCCCTTTTTTGTATTTGTGTTGTGAGCTGATGCTTTATAATATAAATGACTGAATTAAAAAGTTGTTTCTACACATGATACGTTCAATGCACATCTCTGATCTCGCGGCAGTCACCGCAATTGAACAACTGGTTCAAACCCATCCTTGGAAGGAACAACAATTTAAAGAATCGATAGATTCTTATCAAAGTACTGTGATTGAACAGCAAGGGAACGTGGTTGGTTTTTGTATCTTACAACCCGTGCTAGATGAAGCAAATCTTTTGTTGATGGCTATTCATCCGAGTCAACAAGGCAAAGGATTGGGTTATCAATTACTTGAAGCTTCGATTGCGCAATTGAAAAATGATCCGCTGCAAATTTTTTTAGAAGTGCGAGAAAGTAATCAAGCGGCGATCGCGCTGTATGAGAAATCAGGTTTTCATCAAATCGATTTACGTAAAAATTATTATCCCGCCCCTAATGGTACGCGTGAGCATGCCATTATTATGGTCAAATCATGCAGTGATGATTTTTCACAACTGTTTAAATAATAAAGAAATGGTTATTTAATAATTGGGTTATTCCATCCAGAGGGCAATGTTGTCATGAGTGAGTTTCCCAATTGTTGAATTTCTTCTGGATTTAGCATGCGATTTAAACGTCGCCATTGCCCATCAATCAATAATTCTAAAGGCACATATTGCGATTTATAATTCATTTTATCGGAATGAGGAACCCAATAGCCTAAATAGACATAGGGTAATTTTAAGGCTTTGGCATATTCAATTTGTTTAAGTACGGCAAAGACACCTAAAGAGCGACGATTTTCATTTGGATCAAAAAAAGTATAAACCGCAGAAATACCATCATCTAGAGTGTCGCAGCTAGATACACTAATTAATTGATCATCTTTCCAAAATTCTAGAAAAAAACTCTCTGTGCAGCTATGCACTAAAAATTTTTCAAATTGATCTAGACTGGGTGGAAACATATCGCCATCTGCATGGCGTTCATTAATATAGCGTTCATATAAGTTGTAATGAATTTCGGAGGCATCGGCAGCACGTGTGATTTTAACCGTGAGGTCTTGGTTGCGCTTCCATGCCTTTTTTTGCGAACTATTCATTTGAAATTCAGTTACAGGTACACGACAAGATAAGCATTGTCGACATAAGTGGCATTCAGGACGATAGACAAAATCACCACTGCGACGAAAGCCAGTACGTGATAATTCAGACAGAGTGACTACGTCAATCCGATGTGCAGGATCTAAAAAAACCATCCGTGCAGACTTATTTTCTAAGTAGCTACAGCTGTGGGGTGGGGTAATATAATACTGTAAATCATTTAATCGGGACTTTGGGTGATACGAATTCATAGCAAGATCCCTCTATTATTGTCATTCAATTAATCGTGCTTGCTGCACTATTGTTTTACTTGAAAATACACCTTCTTGATATCTTTTCCAATCGATAGGGGGTTGTTTAACAACATCTTGTAACGAATTAAGGTACGCTTGGCGAGAAAGTGTACAAGCGCCCAAGCTTAAAAGGTGATCATTAACCAATTGGCAGTCAATCCAAGGCAGGTGATTTTCCTGACCAATGCGCATTAACGTATAAAAAGCCATTTTTGAAACATCGGTTTGGGTGCTAAACATGGATTCGCCAAAACAGCCATGTCCAATGGTGACTCCATATAAACCGCCAACGATTCTATTTTCATCCCATACTTCAATACTATAGCCATAACCAGCATCAAATAATTGGCAATAACCGTCAATAATCTCTTCAGAGATCCAAGTATCTTCAGAATAGCTGCGTGGCAGTGAACAGGAGCGAACTACATGTTCAAAAGCATGGTTGATCGTAATTTTGTAATCAAACTTTTTCATATTACGTATTAAAGACTTACTTGGGCGATAAGCAGCAGGACGAATAATGCAACGTGGTTCAGGACTCCACCAGCAAATAGGTTCATCTTCAGAAAACCACGGGAACAAACCATGCGTATAGGCTTCAAATAAGGTCGCAGGGGAGAGGTCGGCACCTATGCAAATCAGTCCCTGTCCATCGGGATCAGACTCAATCGGGTCTGGAAAAATGAATTCTGATGGTGCTAAGGTATGCATAAAATTTAGCCTGAGTAAAAATTAAGGTGCGGTAAAACTGGTTGTGGTTTTTATCATATAAAAAAACCGCCCAGAGAGGACGGTTTTTGTTGCATTGAATTGATTTATTTCAATCAGTCAGCTAAAGCATCGAGATATTTTTCTGCATCCAATGCAGCCATACAACCTGAACCTGCTGAAGTAATGGCTTGACGATAAACGCTGTCTGCGATGTCACCTGCTGCAAATACCCCAGCAACAGAAGCTGCGGTTGCATTACCCGATGTACCACTTTGCACTTGAATATAACCATCACGCAAGTTCAATTGACCTTCAAACATGCTGCTGTTTGGTTTGTGACCAATGGCTACAAATAAGCCTTGAACATCTATATCTTGGGTCGTGTTATCTGCGGTTGACTGCAAACGAACTGCGGTTACGCCCGTTTTATCACCCAAAACTTCATCGACTTGGTTATTCCAAAGAATGCTGATTTTGCCTTCTTTTACTTTTTCAAATAAATGATCTTGTAAGATTTTTTCTGAACGTAAAGAGTCACGGCGGTGAACGAGCGTCACGTGCGCTGCAATATTGGATAGATAGAGCGCTTCTTCAACCGCAGTATTACCACCACCGACAACCATAACTTTTTGGTTTTTATAGAAGAAACCATCACAGGTTGCACATGCGCTTACACCTTGACCCATGAATTTAGTTTCAGATTCCAAACCCAAATATTGCGCTGTAGCACCTGTTGCAATAATCAGTGCATCACAGGTGAATTCTTCCATATCACCCTTTAGAACGAATGGACGAACGCTTAAATCAACTTCGTTGATGTGGTCGTACACAATCTCTGTACCAAAGCGTTCGGCATGTGCTTGCATACGTTCCATGAGTGCTGGACCTGTTAAACCTTCTGGGTCGCCTGGCCAGTTGTCAACTTCAGTTGTAGTGGTTAATTGCCCACCCAGCTGTATGCCTGCAATCAGCGTTGGCTTTAAGTTGGCACGTGCAGCATAAACTGCTGCGCTATAACCCGCAGGGCCTGAACCTAGAATAATCAAACGTGAGTGACGAGCGCTCATTCGTGGCATCCTTTTTTTATTTAGAAATTTGTGGAATTATACGTGAAACTCGATAGCAGTTGTGGACGTTCAATGTCGATATTATTGATCATTGAAATCGATTTGAGCTATATACAAGAAGAGCGCGGTACTAGATACTTAATTCATAAGATTTGTTAACAACAGCCTCTACATAATATTGCATCTTTTTTCTTGGAACAGGTGCATAATATCGAGTTTAATTGTGAAACTATTTTGTCTTAGTTTCTTACAAAAACATGAATGAAAAATTGGTTACAGGACAGTATATGACTGCGGTGTCGAGTGTTTATGCACAGCGCTTAATAATGACATTATTTTTAGTCTCATTTGGAATTTATTTATTCCTAGCAACAGTGACTTACACGCCTTTTGATCCGGGCTGGATGCATATTTCCAGTGATACTCAACAGGTGTCAAATGCCAGTGGTGTCGCAGGCGCATGGATAGCAGATTTATTGTTTGGTTTTTTAGGTTGGGCAAGCTTACTTATTCCCATCTTTTTATTCGTTGAAGCCATTCAAGTCTGGTGGCCCTATAGTTTTTTAAATAAACCATTTCGCTATGCAGCGCAATTTTTTATTTTATTGGCAACATCGAGTTTATTGTATTTGTATTGGCAAGTTCCTGCCGATACTTTGGATAATTCATCGGGCGGGATTATTGGTTATGAATTGGGTGAAAGTCTTTCACAGATTTTAACCATTTATGGTGCAACCATTTTTCTGGTGGTCTTTTGGTTTGTGCTTTTTACTCTCGCATTTGGGGTGAAGTGGAATAAAACATGGGCGACACTTAAGGCAACGCCTGCGTATTTACAAGATTTATTTTATAAAAATGTGCCTGAAACGGAATCTGCATTTGATCGTACAACCCCTGAAGTGAAAAAATCAGTGGCAAGTACTCCAGCAAAAGTTACCGAAAATATCACAGCTGTGCCAGAACATGGCGACGTGAAAATCGTATCCTCTATGGTGCGAGATCAGGCTGCGGAGCGCTTGTTTGATGATATGGTTGAAAAAGAACAGCATGCTCAGCAACAGCTTATTATTGATGATGAAGAAGATGAAGAAGAATTCAACCAAGTTTTAGAAAAAGCCCATCGTTTAGAACAAAAGACTCAACGTGTTGTACAGACGGGTGAAGTTTGGCGTGCATTAAATTCAGATGAAAACCAAACGCATAAACAAGATATTGATGCGTTGTTAAAAGCAGCAGCAGAAGAATCTGAACTGCATACACCGAATGAACATTTTAAAGCGGTTGTACATGATGAGCCTGCATCAACTGTCGCATCTGATACTAAGCAAAATTTAGATTGGGATGATGATGAAATCTTTGATGAATTGCTTGCAGCAGTGCCAAGTGGAAAAACGGCAACAGATGTTCACACACCTTTTAATTCTATAGAGGTTGAATCTGCACCATCAATTACCACAGAAAAGATTGTACTGGCATCATCGACAATCGCAGCTTCGCCTTTAGTGCATACAACACCTAAAAATACTGCATTAGACGATGAATTTGACGAACTAGATGATTTGTTGGTTGATGATTTATTAATTGAGGATAAAGAGCCAGCCGCTCCAGTACGTACAAGCAGTAGTTATGCCCAGTCATCCGCATTTGTACGTGCAGAAATTAATACTCAACCACCACAACCGATTATTTCAGAAGATGAAAAAGCATTAATTTCCTCCAATAAAGATGTGTTTCGTGAAGTTTGGCAGGAGACAGCGGGTAAACCTGTAGATATTGTGGCATCGGATGAAGATGATTTTGACTTAGATGCACCTTTGACCGATTCAATGGGGCGACCAATGTCGCTTTCCATGCAAGTGGCACAAAGACGTCGCGATTTACCGACCTTGCCAGGTTTAGAGTTGCTTGATTCTGTTGATCCGAATAAAAAAGTCAATTTTACTGCCGAACAATTGGCGCGTTTATCTGAGCTTTTAGAGATTAAACTGCAAGAGTTTAATGTCAAAGCCAAAGTCATAGAAGCACAGCCGGGCCCAGTGGTGACTCGGTTTGAGCTGGATTTAGCGCCGGGTGTTAAAGCATCCAAAGTCACCAATATTTCTCGTGACCTTGCACGTTCAATGTCGATGGCATCTGTACGTGTGGTTGAAGTCATTCCGGGCAAACCGTATATCGGGATTGAAGTGCCGAATAGCACACGTGAAATGGTGCGTCTAATCGAATTATTGACCATTCCTGCTTTTACCGATCCCAATAGCATTCTTTCGATGGCAATGGGGAAAGATATTTCGGGTAATCCAGTCATTGCTGACTTAGGTAAAGCGCCGCATATGCTGGTCGCAGGTACAACAGGTTCAGGTAAATCAGTGGCAGTGAACTCGATGATTTTATCGATGTTGTTGAAATATACGCCGAATGAGTTGCGTTTAATTTTGATTGACCCGAAACAGTTAGAGCTTGCCAACTATAACGATATTCCACATTTGCTCACCCCTGTGGTTACGGACATGAAAGATGCCGTCAATGCCTTGAATTGGTGTGTCAATGAAATGGAACGTCGCTATAAGCTGATGTCTTATTTGAAAATTCGTAAACTTGCAGATTACAATCGTAAGGTTGAAGAAGCAATTGCCAATGGTGAAGATCTCATTGATCCAACGTGGAAAGCCAGTGACTCGGTTGTAGGAGAGCGTGCGCCACGTTTAACGCCTTTACCTTCAATCGTGATTGTGGCCGATGAGTTTGCCGACATGATTATGCAGGTAGGTAAAAAGGCTGAAGAGATGATTACTCGTTTGGCACAAAAATCTCGTGCTGCGGGGATTCACTTATTGCTTGCCACACAGCGTCCATCGGTGGATGTGATTACCGGTTTGATTAAAGCCAATATTCCAACCCGTGTGGCGTTACGCGTAAATAGTAAAATTGACTCGCGTACCATTTTGGATGCGGGTGGTGCAGAAGACCTGCTCGGTCATGGTGATATGCTGTTTCTTGGGCCGGGTAAAATTGAGCCTGAGCGTGTGCATGGGGCATTTATTTCAGATGATGAAGTGAACAACATCTGTGATGCATGGCGTGAACGTGCTGCTCCAAACTATGTCGATGAAATTTTGACCCCTTACGATGAAGAACCCACTTCACGTGGTTTTGAAGATGGTGATGGCGGTTCGGAACGTGATGCTTTATATGATCAATGCGTATCCTTTGTTTTAGAAACGCGTAAGGCTTCAACTTCATCGTTACAACGTAAGTTTAGTCTCGGCTATAACCGTGCCGCACGTATCATTGACCAAATGGAAGAAAATGGCATCGTCAGCGGCATGGGTGCAAATGGTAAACGTGATATTTTAGTTTAATAGCACGCCCTATGATTAAGGCGCCACAATAGGCAAAGGTCTATTGTGGCGTTTCTAAAATAAATAAAGCCATTAAAATCAAAATCCAAAAAATAATCCCAAATGCAATCAAGAATTTTTGCGGCAGACTGAATTTTTTCATTTGGACTGTATGAAGCCCTTGCGAGTTCAATTTTGCATAATTCAGCGCCTGAAATGCTGGAATGAGAAAAACAAAATTGAATACTGAAATGAGCCAGTAAGGATCAGGCAGACTTGATAGCAAGGATGACAGGATAAATCCTATGCACATCATGAGCGATGAATTTTTTTGTGAATAGCCTTGCCTTTCAGCATACGTTTGAATTTTATTAAAGAGCGAATAGATAAAGAAATAAGCGAGTATTGTCCGCATGGCAGGCATGATATTTAATTCATCTTTCTGCCTAAAAAATCGCCAAGCTTCAAAGATCCACCAAATGGGGTAGAGGCCAAAAGAAATAATAGATAAGAAAATGAACCATTTTAGGCTCATGATTTTTTGTTCTTCGATGCCAATATTCAGTATTTGGACTTCAGTTTCTGTGTTTTCTAGATTTTGCATGATCATTATTATTTGGGGTTTATTTTTTAATACTTAGATTAGTATTTGAAGTGCAACACCATTTACTTTTAAATCAATAACTTTAGCTAGATGACGTTACCCCAAAATACAAATTAGTGATCAATGCCCTTATGATATTTATTGCTTAAAATAGAACATTTCTTGCGCTAATTGAATAAATGCTTTCGTTGCGGGGCTGATGGATTTCTCATCTTTAACTGCAAGCCCAATTTGGCGCTGAGTGTTTGGAATAAGGGGACGTTTCACTACATTCGGATGTAACCGTAGTAGTTCGGAGCTCATCGACATATCTGCAACAATGGCAATGCCTTCCTGCAAATTGACCATATTTAAAATGGTCAATAATTGGGACAATTGATATTGAATTTTTGGCTGAACATGATATTGGTGTAACAACTGCTCTACATGGGTTTGACTGCCTGCCTTGGTCATAATAAAAGGATAGTCTTGCAAATCTTGAATATTTAAAGCGATTTTTTCTGAGACAGGATAGCTTTTGGGGATGAGCGCGATAAAAATATCTTGCAGTAAGGGGTAAGTTATTAAATGGGGGCGAGGCAATACTGCAAATCCAACATCAATTTGTCGTTCTTGAATCCACTGGGATACTTCAAGGTCGGTGCCTTCCTCAATAAATATTTCAATATGAGGATAGCGTATTCGGTAAGCTTTGAGTAATTCAGGCAGTAAATGAATGGATGCCGATGCACCAAAGGAGCCAATTCGCAAGGTTCCTTGCTGAATACCATGCGAGGCTTTTATTTGTTGTTGCATCATTTGTGCAGTATTTAACACCTCTTTGGCATGTAGCAGTAATTGCTGACCAATTTGAGTTAGTTCTATTTGATTTTGCTCACGAATCATTAAACGAACGGCCCAGTGCTTTTCTAAAGATTTTAAAGCATGTGAAACAGCCGATTGGGTAATGTTTAGATGTTGAGCGGCTAAAGTAAAACTTTGATATTGAGCCACTAAAACAAAAATTTCTAGTTGTGTGAAAGTCATTTTGATATGAGTGTTTACTCATTTTGTTATGAATATAAATGAGTATTATATTGTGCACTTAGACAAAGTGAAAGTGCATATTATGTGTAAATGGATGTATTCGTGAATATTATCATCGCTCTATTTCCCTTGGTGGCCCTAATTGCAATGGGGTATATTTTTAAACGAACTCAGTTTTTAAGCGATGAATTTTGGCGCGGTGCTGAAAAACTCAATTATTTGATTCTGTTTCCCGTATTACTTTTTAATAATCTTGCTTATGTGAAGTTTGAATGGCTAACGCTGACTCAAGTGTTATTGGCACTCGTGATCATTATTCTCAGTAGTAGTTTGATTTTATGGATAGCGAGGGCATTTTTTCATATTCCAGTAGCGCGTTTTGGCGTGTATGTACAAAGCCAGATTCGCTTTAATACTTATATTGGCTTATCCATTATGTCGTTGTTGTTCGGCGCTCAAGGCATGCAAATGTTCGCCATGATGATTGCTTTGGCGATTCCGTTGGTGAATGTAATTTCGGTGTTGGCTTTTTCACAAGGACAGGGGTTAAAACCGAGGCAAATTTTATTTTCTGTGATGAAAAATCCATTAATTTTAGGCTGTGTGGTGGGTATTATTTTTAACTTACTACAACTGTCTTTATTTTCTGGCGTGGAGCAATTGCTTAAATTTTTAGCCAGTATGAGTTTACCTTTGGGCTTGATTTCTGTTGGTGCTGCTTTACAGTTTGCTCAGCTTAAACATGATTATATACGACTATTATTGAATACCTTGGGGCGTTTAATCGTGGTGCCATGTTTGGCTTATTTAATTTGTTCTATGCTGAATTTAAATGATTTTGAAACGATTATTTTGGTGGTGTTCTGTTCTTTGCCCACGGCATCTGCGGCTTATATTTTAACGCGCTATTTTAATGGAGATAGTCAACTTATGGCGGGGGTGATTAGTTTGCAAACCTTATGCTTTGCATTTACTTTTCCTGTGTTGATGATCTTGCTGACTTAATGTGATGCTTAAATTACAGCATAAAAAAAGCCCATCTATTTTAATAAAATAGATGGGCTTTTTTTATTTCCGAAATATGCTTTTAAAAATTATGCAAATTTTGCAAGAACTTCTAAAAATTCATCCCGTTGACGAGGATATTCCGCAATCACATCATGAATGCGTTGGCCTTCAGGATTGGTAGCATTGACATCACGGCCATCAGCCACGAATTGAGTTAATAAGCGCTCGTAGTCATTTGGACGCATATGTTTGAATGCGTGGTAGAGCACGTGAAAATCACCATTCACGCTTGCAGGAGGAAGCTGAGTTAAATAGGCAAATACACGCTCGTCTGACCATTCTTCGTTGAACGTTGCTGGCTGAGATAATGCCATCGCAATCTCCTTGGTATGAATAAAATAAAAAGGCAAAATATGCGGCAGATTGAGGAAAGTAGCACTTTCTTCTGCCAACTCGAAGCATAGCTTCTTGTCTTGCGGCTGGGCAAATCCTTAAAGCAGTGCTTTAAGTTTGCTAATCCAGTCCACTCGAAGCCTAGCTTCTCATCTTGCGACTGGGCAAAGTAATACTTTGCTAATCCAGCCTCATATTTTGCCTTGATTCAATTTGCTTGACTAATCAGAATTCAGATTATCGCTCTTCAGGCAAATTGATATTCATTTCTAACATTTCGATATTGGCTTCAGAACGAACAGACATTTGAATATGTTGTTCATCTACACCGCGAACATAACGATTGACCACCTGCATGATTTCTTTCTTCATTTGGTCAATTTTATCTTGGCTTAAGCGTTTACCTAAACCTTGTTCAGAGGCAACAATTACTTTTAAGCGATCTTTAGCAGTTTGTGCGCTTGAAGGTTTATCATCGTTGCTGAATAATTTACTCCAGAATCCTGCCATTTTTTACGCTCCAAATAATCGTGCTAACCAACCTTTAGGTTTTACCGTAATATGACGGTAAGGACGTTCTTCTCCCAAAAAGCGCGCCACAAGATCATCATAAGACTGACCCGCTGTTTCTTCAGTGAAAAGAATCACGGGTTTACCTTCGTTAGACGCTTGTAATACGCTTTTGCATTCAGGAATGACACCCAAAGTTGGTACGCGTAAAATATCTTTAGAAATATCGTCAATGGTTAACATTTCTTGTTTATCAGCACGTTCTGGATTGAATCGTGTAATACACAAATGCTTACGGATACGCCCTTCGTTTTGTTCCACTTTTTTGGTTTTGCTATCTAGCATACCAATAATTCGGTCAGAGTCACGGACTGAAGAAATTTCAGGGTTCGTCACAATGATGGCTTCATCAGCATGATACATCGCCAGAATTGCACCGCGTTCAATGCCCGCTGGTGAATCACAAATGATGTAGTCAAACTCTTGTGAAAGTTCATCCATCACACGTGCAACACCTTCATCGGTCAAGGCATCTTTATCACGGGTTTGTGATGCAGGCAAGATGTATAAATTTTCAATATCTTTATCGCGAATAAGGGCTTGTTGAAGTCGAGCTTCATTATTTAATACATTCACAAAATCATAAACAACGCGACGTTCACAACCCATAATTAAGTCAAGGTTACGTAAACCCACGTCAAAATCGATCACAACAGTTTTGTGACCACGAAGGGCTAAACCTGTTGCAAAAGATGCACTAGTCGTAGTTTTACCTACACCACCTTTGCCTGATGTTACGACAACAATTTTCGCCACCGAATCCACTCCTGTTATGGTTCAAATCCCCTTTTTGATATGGGGCTTCTGGTGTTTATTTATACATTAAAATTCTAGAACTTCAAATACAAGCTCTTGCTGGTCATTCAGGTAAATATGTACAGATTTTTTTAAGACATGCTGTGGAATGTCGTCTGCTACACAATATGTGCCTGCAATAGAGACCAATTCTGCTTCTAGGGAGTGGCAGAAAATGCGTGCTGCATGGTTCCCGCCTGCGCCGGCAATGACTCTACCACGGACGCTACCATAAATATGTATATTTCCTGAAGCAATTACTTCAGAACCACTATTAATCCCTGCATTAAGAATGATATCGCCATGATCTTGTACCAGACATTGACCTGTGCGTAAAATTTCATCGTGATAAGAAGTCACATGGTTAACGACACGAGATGGTTTTGGCTCTTCTTTTGCAGGCGTGGCTGCTTGCTCATCAGAATATTCAGGTTTGACCTCAGCCACTTGCTCTTTCGTGGCTTTAATACGCTGCAAGGATTTATTGTCTGCGGGTAGAACAGGGAATTGAATCGCATGTGCTTCATCGGTCAGTAGGCCATCAATCACGCCCATAGGTTGTAAATCGAGGCTGATCAACAATTGAATAAGCGCAATCAGTTCTTGTTCTACTGTACTGTCAATAATGACCAGAGTGCCGTGAGAGGCAGTCTCTTGAAGCATTTGAGTCAATTGCTGGCGGATTGCATGGTGATCATTGGTGTCAAAAGTTAATCGGGTAAAATTAACCATTCTGCCTGTAATCCGTATATCAGCCATAATTATTCCTTAAGACTTCTGACTCATTCATTTTATGTCGAAGTAATGTTGTAAATAGAGCAAATCCTAGAACAAATTGAATGTTTTCTCTAGCTGTGTTTTTAATATTTTTATCTCATGATCATTCTTTAACTTGATCTTGTTGTTGCATCTGGATCAGCCACTGTTTGACTTTAACTTGTTTACGGATTGCCGCCAGACTTTCAAAAACTGCGGACTCGACCAGTTTTTCCAAATGTGGATTATCTTCAATTTCCAGTGTGCTGATTTTGTCCGCAATATATTGATAAATATTGGGTTCACTTTTCTGGTCATTTTCTTTTTGAGCAACATTGGGCGTGAAAGGATCAATCAAGCCCTGCGTGATATTTTCCCCCAAACGTTGTCCAATGCTTTGAATTTGCTGTTCAATGCGACTACCGACCAAAGGAATGAGGCGAAGCAGTTGAGTGAGTTCAGGTGTGTCTTCAATCGCTTGGTTGACAATATGACCGACATTTTTAGCAATCACATGACGTTGAGCCTGTAATTCCGTGCTCAGGGCGTCCTGCAAAATATCGGCAAGGGCAGTGGCAAATAGCACACGATGATGTTCGACCAAATCATGAATGATGACTTTATGACTTGAGCTGGTTTGTAGTTCGTGTTTAATGCCATCGAGTACATTAATGACAATTCGATCGGAAAGCTCTTCCATAATTACACTGTAATAAAATTGCCCTTTGATTTGCAGTGACTTGGGTATGATTTTATAACCCATTTCATGTAAACGGTAAGCAATAATGCCAGCACGGAATAAACGTAAAAAGCGCAGATACGGAATAATGGCGAGAACTTCATACCAATGAATGAAAGGAAAGAAAAACCAGCGCTGATGATGGCGTTGCACAATGGCAAGGCCCCAACGAATCAGTAATTCGGCAATCAAAAATACGATAAACCAAGCTTCTGTGCTGATCACCCAAGGGTGTAAATGCGTACGATAAAAGTTCAGTACATCAATTAAATGAATGCTTTGGAAAAACCAGATGCCAATATTGCTCATCAAGAACAGATTGGCACATAAGCAGAACAGATTGAAAATAATAATAAACACCATAAAGATGTCGTAAATCAGAAATAGTTTGAAGGACAGACTATTTGGATCTAGATGGTGATATTTAGACTTAGTTTTCATATTGTTCTGCATCATAGATTAAGGCTTTGTCAATTTAGGCTTGAGTGGTTTGATATTGCTGTTTCATACGTTCAATCAGTTGATCTTTTTCAGCCCATAATTCATCGACCCAGTGTTGAAAGCGTTCACGGTATGCAGCATCATCTTCATAATTACCGGCTAATACCCAAGTTGGAATGTTAATTTTACGCAGATTGACTGCAATACGATTGACATCGCCTAACCAGAAATCACCATAACCGGGTGCGCCATCAGGATAAACAATGGTCATATCAACCAAAGCATCAATTTTGTCACCCAAAATATTTAAAGCTAAAGCTAAGCCGCCTGCTTTGGCTTTAAGTAGATGTTTATACGGGGATTGCTGCTTGGCATGTTTTTCTGGGGTAAAGCGCGTACCTTCTAAATAATTCAGTAGGGTAAAAGGTTGACTGAGTAATTGTTCACAGGCTTTGCGTGATTCTTCCAGATCGCGCGTTTTAAGTTCAGGATTGGCTGCAATCTGTTCTTTGGAGTGACGTTTCATCATTGGAAAGCCTAAAATTTTAAAGGCGGGTCCAATGAAAGGAATAAAGATCAGTTCCCACTTCGTAAAGAAACGTGTCAGAGGCATACGCGTTAAGCCAAAATATTGATTGACTGTCGTATCGACCCAACTTTGATGATTACAGGTCATCAGGTAACGCCCTTGCATACTCAGCTCTAAATCATCATCAATGCTAATGTCCCATTTCAAATGGGGTAACACATGATCAATTAGCCAATTGTTGACACTTAACCAACTGTTGGTAATTTGAATATTGGTTTCATCAACTTTACGCGATTTTTTGACGAATTTTGTTAAGCCGAGTGCAAGAACAGGCGGGCCATGAAAAAAGGTACTTCCTGTAATGACCGACCCAACAGTTAGTCCTCGAGATATTTTTTTTAATAGAGGTTGTTTCTTAATTTGCGATGACATATAAAACAGTCCTAAAATAAAGTCGCTTAATCTTTTTTCATCTTTTAATATAATTGTAGAATTTGAAATAAAAAAGTCTATTCATGCAACTATGAAGAAATTGTGATTAAGTAACCTGCTACACTCACATAAAATATTACAAAATGTAACTAATGATTGTGTTATTTACAAAAAATCAATGGTATGCCTATTTTTTTTAATTCATGATTCCACCATACAACAAAACACAAGAAGGAGGCATGCGATGCGTGCACTAGTTATTTCAGCTGTAGTTGGGGCCTTGGCACTTTCGGGTTGTCAAAATATGGAATATGACAAAGCTGCCATTGGTACTGGTATTGGTGCTTTATTGGGTGCAGGACTTGCATATTCTAATGCCGACAAAGATAAAATGGGTCAAGCAGCAGCGATTGGTGCAGTTGTGGGCGGTGGTGCGGGTTTACTTCTTGATAAGAAAGAAAAACGTCTTCGTCAAGAGTTGGCTGGTACTGGTGTTGATGTAGGCCGTAATCCAGATGGTTCAATTAATCTTGTTATGCCAAGCGTAACATTTGCGACCAATTCGTCTACAATTCAAGCACAGTTCCAATCTGCTTTAAATGACGTTGCTAAAGTTCTTCGTGAAGATGGTACTTCAAGCAAACTGGCTTTGGTTATTCATGGTCATACAGACAATACGGGTAGTGATGCAATCAATAATCCATTGTCTCAAAACCGTGCTAACTCTGTGAAAAACTACTTAGCTTCACAAGGTATTTCAAGTTCACGTATGACTGCACGTGGTTATGGTTCATCTTCTCCAATTGCTGATAACTCAACAGCTGCTGGTCGTGAACAAAACCGTCGCGTAGAAATTTCTGTTTACGAAACTAAATAAGTTTCGTTTACTCATAAAAACCACCTTCGGGTGGTTTTTTTATGAATGTCAAATTTGTATTTCAGGTTATGCAAGTGTGATTCAGATGACTATAATCTAGCTCGAATCAAAACGAGGAAATACTATGTCGTCGGCAAGTCAACTCAATGACAAGCAACTTGAAGCCATGAAATATACTCAAGGACCCTTGTTAGTACTTGCGGGGGCAGGTTCAGGTAAAACGTCCGTGATTACACGAAAGGTCGCGCATTTGGTTCAGAACTGCGGTATTCCTGCGCATCGTATTACGGCCATGACCTTTACCAATAAAGCTGCACGTGAAATGAAAGAACGTGTCGGAAAGTTATTGTCTCGTGAAGAAGCAAAAGGTCTTTCAGTTTCGACTTTCCATACTTTTGGTTTGAATTTACTGCGTTTAGAACTTAAACATACGCCGTTAAAAAATAATTTTTCCATTTTAGATGCCGATGATTGTAAGCGCATTTTGATGGACTTAATGCACCGCGATAATTTATCTGGGGCAGAAAGCAAAGAGTTGATTGCTAAGGCAATGAAAATGATTTCGGATTGGAAAAATGATTTGATTCCACCCGAACAAGCACATACCACGTGTGAAACAGCAGACGATGTAAAATTTGCGCATTTGTATCAACTGTATGAGCGTAATTTACGTGCTTATAATGCGGTAGATTTCGATGATTTGATTGTCATGCCAACCCGTTTATTACAAGACAATGCCGAAGTGCGCGACAAATGGCAAAACCGTGTGCGTTATCTACTGGTCGATGAATATCAAGATACCAATACGGCCCAGTATATTTTGGTGAAATTGCTGGTCGGTGTGATGGGACAATTCACTGCCGTAGGCGATGATGACCAATCGATTTATGCGTGGCGTGGTGCTAAGCCTGAAAATATGGCGCTGTTAAAAGACGATTTTCCGAATTTAAAAGTGGTTAAGCTTGAGCAAAATTATCGTTCAACCAGTCGTATTCTTAAAGCGGCCAATACGGTTATTGGTAATAATCCGCATCTTTTTGATAAAAAATTATGGTCAGATAAGGGGCATGGTGATGTGATTCGCGTGATTACCTGTCGTAATGACGATGATGAAGCGGAACGTGTGGTCAAAGATCTGATTACCCATAAACTGATGAATGGTAAAAATTGGAAAGATTATGCGATTTTATATCGGGGTAATTTCCAAGCACGGGTTTTAGAAACCCAGCTACGTCAAATGCAAATTCCGTATAAATTGTCAGGTGGTCAGTCGTTCTTTGGTCGTGCCGAAATTAAAGACATCATGAGTTATTTGCGCATTATCATTAATCCAGAAGATGACAGTGCATTTTTACGGATTATCAATACACCAAAACGTGCGATTGGCCCTGTGACTTTAGAAAAGTTAGGATTATTTGCACAAGAAAATCATTTGTCATTGTTAACGGCAGCCGGTGATCAGCGCTTGACGATGGTGATGCCTAAAAAGGCGACTACTCAACTTGCTGAGTTTGCCGATTTTATTGGTAATTTTACCCGTAACTTAACTGAAGATGATGAACCTGTTCCGATCATCCGTCAGATGATGCATGAAGCAGGCTATATCGATTACATCAAAGAGCAAGCCGCAACACCTGCGCAAGAGAAAACCAAACTGGATAACATTGAAGTGCTCTATAGCAGTATTCAAAGTTTGATTAATCGCGCTGAAGATGTCGATGAAAAAAACATTGAAAGTGTGATTCGTAAGATGGTGTTGCTGGATATGCTGGAGCAACAACAAGAAGAAGAAGATACCGATAAGGTCAATCTATTGACGCTACATGCAGCGAAAGGGCTTGAGTTTCCTTATGTGTACATGATTGGTTTGGAAGAAGAACTGTTACCGCATAAGAATTCGATTGCCGCAGAAACGGTTGAAGAAGAACGCCGTTTAATGTACGTGGGGATTACGCGTGCACGACAAGGCTTAACCATGACGCTGGCAGAGCAGCGTAAAAATGGTGGTCAAATGAAGCAAATGACACCCAGTCGTTTCCTTGATGAGTTACCCCAAGATGATTTGGACTGGCTAGGTCGTAAGAAAAAATTGGCAGGCAATATTGATCCCAAATTGCAAGCACAGCATTATCTCGAAAATTTACGTGCGCTGATTAAGCGTTAATTTACTCTTTAAACCATGCAATTAGGAAAGAACAGATGAAAGTTCAAGTGAAAGTACTCGATACACGTTTAGGTAATGAATGGCCTATGCCAACCTATGCGACTTCGGGTTCAGCAGGTTTAGACTTGCGTGCTTGTGTAGATGAAGCGACTGTCATTGAACCTGGTCAAACGGTATTGGTTAAAACAGGTTTAGCGATTTATATTGAAGATACTCACTTTGCAGGCTTGATTTTACCGCGTTCAGGTTTAGGTCATAAACATGGGATTGTTTTAGGTAATTTGGTGGGCTTAATTGACTCAGATTACCAAGGTGAGTTGATGGTATCGGTTTGGAATCGCAGTCAAACAGCATTTACTTTAGAACCAGGTGAGCGTTTGGCTCAATATGTTCTTGTTCCTGTAGTCCATGCTGAATTTGAACAAGTGCAAGAGTTTGCTGCAACGGAACGTGGTGCTGGTGGTTTTGGTCACACGGGTCAAGGCTAAAAATTAGATTTACTTTAAAAATGAATGACCTGATAAATAAATAACCCGATTATTTTTTTATCAGGTTCGAGGCTTGATGTACTTTGATTTAAAATAAATTTAATAATAAAAATCACTGTAAGCAGGGATTTAAAATATTGTCATTCATGGTATTAATTGTGTAGTTTTTTATCTGATTGTAAATCATTATTTTGATTTAAAAGGATATTTATTTTTTGATTTGAAAATAAAAACAAATGATTTATTTTTCAAGTAAATATAACTTTTTAAAGTTTTATAAATATTTTTACCATTGATAAAAAGCATGGAATGCTTTTAAAATGTTGCTCTTCTCATTTTAAATGATTTACTGCTTGTGAACTTTGACCTAAATAAAGCATTCCATATTTTATTTATTTTATGGGCTACGGTAAGTAGAAGAAATAATTATGAATTTTAAAAATAAAAAATTTCCATCACAAATTTTTCGTGCCTATGATATTCGTGGAAATATCTCTCTTTTGACCCCAGAACTTGTGAAAGCGATTGCTTATGGGTTGGTTGCTCAATATCAGCAAGCAGGACAGACTCAACTTGCAATTGGTTATGATGCACGTTTAACCAGTCCTGAGTATGCAGAAATAATCAGACAGGTGTGTGAAGAAAATCAAATTCAGGCAACCATTTTAGGCTGTTGTTCGACACCATTATTATATTTTATTGCCCGTCAATTTGATGGTAATGGAATTATGCTGACTGCAAGTCATAACCCAAAAGGGGACAATGGGATTAAATGGATTATTCAGCATGAACCACCAAGTCCAGACATGATCCAACACGTTGCGATCAGTGCGACTCATGTTTTTGATCCAGCGCAAAAAGTAACCATCAAGCCTATGCAACATGAAATTGTTGTTCAATATTGTCTCGAGTATCAACATGCGCTATTGCAAGATATTCAGTTAAAACGTCCGTTTAAAGTGGTATTGGATGGATTAAATGGTTCGGCTGGGCGTTGTGCAGCTTTAGTGTTAAAAAAAATGGGCTGTGATGTCATCGAAATCCGTTGTAACGCGGATGGTCATTTTCCAGATCATGCACCAGATCCATCCCAAGAAAAGCATTTGGTTGAATTAAGAAAAACGGTGCTTGAGCAACAGGCAGATATTGGGATTGCACTCGATGGTGATGGCGACCGTTTGGTTTTGATTGATGAATGTGGAACCATTATTTCAGCAGATCGCTTACTGTCTTTATTTGCTGAAATATGTTTAAAAACCCATCCAGGGCACGAGGTTGTCTTTGATGTGAAATGTTCGACGATGGTGAAAAACACGGTTTGTCGCTTGGGTGGACAGGCAAAAATGATTCGTACGGGGAGTTCTTTTTTAAGAACTTACATCGCGCAGTCCAAAGGTCGTGCCATTTTTGGAGGAGAATACTCGGGTCATTATGTGTTTAATGACGGACGCGGTTTTGGCTATGATGATGGCTTATATGCAGGTTTACGTGTGCTTGAATATTTGAGTCAACAGCCTGATTTAACCTTATCAAAGGCATTAAAAATTTATCCTGAACGCTATTGTACCGAAGATACTTATATTAGTACCCATAGTGAAATACCTGCTGCTGTATTGCATGATGTTGAGCTTAAAAGTCATGATTTTGGCGCACAATTAAGTAAAATTGATGGTATACGACTTGATTTTGAAGATGGTTTTGGCATTATTCGAGCATCGAATACTGGTGAATATTTTACAGTACGCTTTGATGCAGACAATCCTGTAAGATTAAGCGCGATTCGAGATACATTTGTTTCCATGTTAAGTGACCGATATCCAAAAATCGCACAAGACATTTTAGATGCTCAATAAGGAGAGGCGAATGCCACATCAACACACTGGCATCGGCAAAGCACAAATTTTGACTGAAGCTTTGCCGTACATTCAACGTTTTGCAGGTAAGACGCTAGTAGTGAAATATGGTGGCAACGCAATGACCGATCCAGAGCTTGAAAGCTCTTTTGCACGTGACATTGTCTTGTTGAAGACTGTGGGTTTAAATCCCATTGTGGTGCATGGTGGTGGCCCACAAGTCGATTCCTTTTTAAAACAATTGGGTCGTGAATCTGATCGTATCGATGGGATGCGCGTAACTGATCCTGCGACCATGGAAGTGGTTGAAATGGTTTTGGGTGGTAGCGTCAATAAATCGATTGTGAACCTGATTAATCAACATGGCGGTCGTGCGATTGGTTTAACCGGTAAAGATGGTAACTTGCTTCGCGCACAAAAACTGTTGATGGAAAAAGTTGCTGAAGATGGCACCGTACAACAAATTGATCTTGGTTTAGTCGGTGAAGTGGTGGGTGTTAAAACTGATGTTTTAGAAATGTTTACCAATAGCGATTTTATCCCTGTGATTGCACCATTGGGAGTGGATGATGAGGGAAATACCTACAACATCAATGCAGATTTGGTTGCAGGTAAGGTTGCAGAAGCACTCGGTGCGGAAAAACTGATTCTATTGACCAATATTACGGGTGTGCTAGATGAGAATAAAAATTTGCTCACAGGCTTAACCACGCAAGAAGTTGATCGCTTGATTGAAACAGGTGTGATTTACGGCGGCATGATTCCTAAAGTTGGATGTGCGCTTGATGCGGTGAAAGGTGGTGTAGTGAGTGCGCACATTGTCGATGGTCGTGTTCCTCATGCAACATTGCTTGAGATTTTCACTGATCATGGTGTAGGGACGTTAATTACCAATCGTGCCAAGCAATAAATAAATGATTAAAAAGCCTCTTTATGAGGCTTTTTATTTGCCTATAGTGTCCCGCCCTGAAATAAAGCTGCATATTTGACGCTGATTATTGAATTAATACATAAAATAGTTATGGGTATTCTAAATTGAGATTTGCAACCCTATCTCGAGTCATGCAAAATAGAAAAATCATATATTTACCGTTTGATGAAGACTATGTGCCAGTTGCTCGGAATGAATTGTGCTACGCCAACAGATGTAACTTTCTCATTTCGTGGTTTTTCTCAACGTGCAGGTATTACCTCAGACCATTGTGATGGTTTTGGTATAGCCTTTTTTGAAGATAAAGCCTGTCGACTTTTTGTTGATAATCAATCGGCAGTTGAATCTCCGATTGCGGAATTGGTTCGTAATTATCCGATTAAGTCGCGTAATGTGATTGCACATATCCGCAAAGCAACGCAAGGCAAAATTAGCCTAGAAAATTCGCATCCATTTAGCCGTGAACTTTGGGGAAGGCAATGGATTTTTGCCCACAATGGCGATTTGCATGGCTTCAATCCCTCTTTATCAGGACGTTTCACGCCCGTTGGCAATACCGATAGTGAACGTGCTTTCTGTTTTTTACTCGATCAATTGGTCAACAAGTTTGGTTATCATGAACCGAAGCTTGATCAAATTTTTGCTTTGTTGGCAGAAGTCTCTCCAAAAATAGCAGAACACGGTACTTTTAATTTTTGTTTGTCCAATGGTCAGGCCTTATTTACTTATGCGATTACAAAATTGCATTGGTTGGTACGAGAGTATCCATTTAAACCTGCGCAATTGATTGATCTTGATGTCGAAGTCGATTTTAGTCAAGTCACTACGCCTGAGGATAGGGTCGCTGTGATTACCACTGAGCCTTTAACCCAAAATGAACTTTGGACAGCCTTTGCACCTGGCGAGATGATTTTATTTCAGTATGGACAGCCAATTTTGAAACAGCAAACCCATGTTGAACGCTTAGAACGTGAAAAATTAAATCCAGCATTAAAACGTATAACCAAAGCAGATCAATATTAGACCTTGTATCTTGGAGCTTGTAGTGATTAGCTTCCACTATATGCAAATTGTAGAGTTTGTAATAGACCTAAGACTTCTAGTCTGTGAAAGAGATAAAACCTACTATTTGCTCTAACCACTTGCACAACTTTGGACGGTAACTAAGCACTTTGATGCTGTATTCACAAGAAAAGACGGTGGTTATGCTAAAACAATAATTGAATAAATAAAGCAGGTAAAGATTATGTTTTATCTTGGTATTGATGTTGCTAAAGCTAAAATTGATTGCTGTTTAATTTTAGAAAATTCTGCAAGTAAAAAGAAAACCAAAACTTTTTCGAACATGCCAAAAGGTTTTGAGCAACTTCAAACTTAGCTAAATCATCATGCTGCAACTTCTACGCAGACCATTATCTTAATGGAAGCTACCTCTATTTATCATGAACGTTTGGCTAAATATTTATTTGATGCAGGCTATCAAGTCTGTGTAACTAATCCTGCTAGAGCCCGATATTTTGCTCAAAGCATGTCTAAGCTGAATAAAACAGACAAGGCTGACAGTGAAGTTTTAGCTCGATTTGCGATGACTGCGGATCTGCATTTTTGGCAGCCTTTACCCGAACATATTCAATTGCTGAATGCTTTGCTAGATAGAAGAGCTGTACTTTGTGAAGATTTACAACGTGAAAAAAATCGTTTGGAAAAAGCAGAGTCTACCTTCACGATAGAACCTGTACTTCAGTCTATCCATAAAAGTATTAAACAGTTAAACAAACACATTCAGGATATTGATCAGCAAATTGATGATCACATTGATCAAAACCCTGATTTAAAAAATGATAAAGAATTGCTCAGCAGTATTCCAGCCATTGCAGATCGAACCAGTTTATTAATGCTCAGTTTCTTGCGCAGCCATAATTTTGAAAGGGCTAGTCAAGCGGCTGCCTTTGTTGGCTTGGTCCCCATTCAAAGGCAATCGGGTAGCTCTATTCATGGCAAAAGCCGTTTATCCAAAGCTGGCTCTTCCAAAATACGTGCTGGTTTATATATGGCAGCAATTGTCGCAACTCGGCATAATCCCCACATTAAAGAGATGAATGAAAGGTTATTGGCCAATGGGAAAACCAAGATGATGGCGATTGGAGCTGCAATGAGGAAGTTAGTTCATCTGTGTTATGGTGTACTCAAACACCAACGGCCTTATCAAGAAAATTATTGCATCAATTCTCAATAATCCTCTTGATGTTTGAGACGGTATCTCTTTCATAAATCAACAAATAATCATCAATTGGCAGTGAAATTAATATTGAAAGTTCCTTCTCTTGCGCCATATATGGCTCAGGGAGAAGGTTAGGATGAGGGGATTTTTTTAATAAAATTCTCACCCTGAGCGGTATTCCGCGCAAGTCTCCTTAAAAAGGAGAGGGAATATCCATTGTGAATTTATTATTGTTTAAAAAATGCATTATGAAAGAAGTCTATTAGAGCATAAAATTAATCGTTGTGGATTTGTGGCAATACTGGTTTAATATTTTTATCGCTTTTTTAATGGGCAAAATATTTTAAAATTATTTTTATTAAAATATAAAAGAGTTATAATTTTTTATTTTAAAGTACATGGAAATGGATTATTTTTTTACCCATTCTGTTTAATCATTACTGTGATTTATTCAATAATAACCGCAGTTTTACTGGATTATTCGGGGCGATATTGGTTAAAAAATACTTGATCTTTTTAATTGGTATTAATTATAAAAATAATACATATCATGTGGTTATCTTGTTTTTAGAGCTTAAAGCTTAAAACCAACCATTTTGGTTCATTTTTATTTGTTTAAAATCAATATATTATATATTTATGTGATTAGTCGTATATATTTTATAGGGGTCGTAATGAAAATGAAATGGGTTCCAGAATATAATACTGGTATCGATGTGATTGACGATCAACACAAACGAATTCTTGATTATATCAATGAGATTGATGATTTTTCTCATCATACCAATCGTGAGCGTATTAAACAAATTCTTGATAATATCATTGACTATACTCAATCACATTTTACCTTTGAAGAATCTTTACAAGAAGAAGCGGGTTATAAATATCGCGTACCGCATAAACGTGTACATGATTTATTTATTAAAAAAATTGAATCTTATCGTGACCGTTTTGAAATGGGACAGGCGATTGAAGGTGAATTACATGAAGTGCTATCAAAATGGTTAATTAACCATATTCAGCACGATGATGCCGATTATGTCGGGGCGGTAAAAGAAAATATGATGGGGATTATTAAAGAAAAAGAACAGAAAAAAGGTAAAAACTGGTTTTCTCGTTTCTTTTCATAAAAAGAGAAAGAGCTAAAAATAATTAAAAGTAAGCATAATTTTGCGCTGCAAATCATTAGCAATAATGGTTTGCTTTTTCTTTTTGATTTTCCCCCATGACAAAGGCAAAATAGCGGAAGACTTTTTTTAGGATCGCATCATGCAGGACAATGCTATGTCACGATGGCTATCGCCGCTGATGGCATTTTGTTTATCTTTTATCATCATTGCCACGTTAGCACCGATTGTTGGAATTCAGGTTGATCGTCAACTGGATTTTTGGTTGTTATGGTTAGGGACGATGCTTATTTTAGCGTTACCTATCTGTTATTTAGAAATTGCCTTAGCCAAGCGTTCAAAAACCACGGCTCTAAATGCATTGTCAAGTTTAACGCGTGATGCGGATGCTTCTCAAAAATGGCGTTTAGTTGGTTGGTTGGCTGTTGTTTTTATCCCTTTTTTAGCAGGGGGGATGCTGTCTAATGCAAGTCAATTATTGGGGCATTTTGCCTTCAATGGGATTGCGCCCAATTTATTATTCGTAGGCTTGGCCATTGTTGCTCTTGCACTTTCCTTTGCACCTAGACAGATTATTGTTGGGTTAAGTGTTGTTGCGGTGTTGGCTTCTTTGATACTCGCCAATATTTTGGGAACGGCATTACCTGCTTGGCATGTGACAGCTGTTGTATTTAGCGAATGGGGCAGTGCTACAGTCTTAGCATTGGTTGCCAGTGGACTCGGAATGGGCTTGTACTGGCAAAGTAGTTTGCCTGTGCTTAAACAACAAGAGGTTGCAACTCAAACTGCATTACCTATTTGGATTGCGCAATTATGCGCCGTGATTGCATTTGCTTTCTTTGCAGCAAATGCTGAAATTCCAAGTTTTACTTTTGTAGTCGCTGTGGTGAGTGTATCGGCACTGTTACTGAATATGGCACGTGAGCAACTCTTACAGCGTCAATTAAATATTGCGATTCAATGGCTGGTGATATTAGCTGCGGTATTTATTTGGGCGATTCCTGCAATCAGTCCCATTTTTAATACACTATTGATGCTTTGGGGCTTGGTCATTTGTTTAATCTATGCTGTTTTTGCAGGATGGATTATGAAAATTAGTCATCTACGTAAGTCGATGAATTTCAGTAATGAGTTATTTTATAATTTGTGGCGTATTGCGGTGCGTGTGGTGCTGCCTGTATCAATTATCTTGGCGATCATCTCGATTATTGGGCAATTGCTCTAATGAATGAGATACCACAGGTTTGGGTGGCATATGCCGCTCAAGATCAGCAGTTTCTTATCGCTGTTCCTTTTCAACAGGGCATGACTGCCTTCGATGCCATTGAGCAAAGTGGTATTCGGGCGCAGACGGATTTACCTGAACCGCTTGCTTTGGGAATCTTTGGGGTGCGATTGCAAGATCCAGATCAAAGATTACAGGTCGGCGATCGTGTCGAGATTTATCGAGCATTGACCATTAATCCACAGGATATTCGTCGAAAACGTGCTGCTGAAAATCCAGTCGGACGTTATTGCCGCGGAAATCGCTTTAAACAATTGAAGTGATAAGAAAAACCCCTCATAGAGGGGTTTATTTTTATTTTAAAGCGTCTATAGTGGAGGCGCATTTAGAATCGCTTCTTTTGATCCTGGTAAGCCGGGTTGAGATTCTGGGATTGTTTCCAAGCCTTCAATCTTTTGTACCGTACCGGTTTGATCGAAGTAAATTCTTAAGTGTTGACCGTGTGCTGCAGGGATTTTGGCTTTTTTAGCATACGTTCCTGGTATATAGTTGTAGATGTAGTCCCAACGTAAAGGATTCATTGGATCTGATACTGTAGGGCTACCGAGCAAAAAGCGAACTTGTTGGTGGCTCATACCGACTTGGATTTTTGAAGCTTGTGCTTGAGTTAAGGGTGTTCCTTGAGGAATATCAACTTTATAAACGCCCAAGGTCGAACAGCCTGCGAGCAGTGAAGTGACGAACAACGTCAACATGATTTTTTGCATTTTGCTACACTATCCCAAATTAATTATGATGCATTTGATCCACGGATAGATCATACTGCATCTAAACTTTGTTGCATATTCCAACTTTAAATTTGTTGAGAGACCTTTTTACATGCCTATTTCAAATCAAGATTTACGCAAAGCTGGACTTAAAGTTACGCTTCCACGAATTAAAATATTGGAATTATTAGAAAATTCAAGACAACACCATTTAAGCGCAGAAGACATTTATAAAACTTTACTCGAACAGGGTGAAGATGTCGGTTTAGCAACTGTGTATCGTGTGTTAACACAATTTGAAGCTGCTGGTATTATCCAACGTCATCATTTTGAAAATAATCATTCAGTTTTTGAAATTATGCAAGAAGATCATCATGATCATATTGTTTGTCAAAACTGTAATAAAGTGGTTGAATTCACCAATGATGTGATTGAGCATCAACAGCATGAAGTAGCTGAAAAATATGGTTTTACTTTAACGGGTCACTCGTTAAATCTTTACGGTTATTGTGATTCACAAGAATGCCAAGATGCATACCGTAAAAAATAATACGGTGTAATCTTAGTATAAAAAAACAGGCTTCAAATGAAGCCTGTTTTTTTTGCTTTTAAGCTTGACCATCGAAAGTGATATTCGAATTTGCATGCATTAAGCGTTCAGCGCCTTCTTCAGACAATTTAATTTGTAGACGAAGGTCATTGGGTGAATCGGCATGTTTCAATGCATCTTTATAGGTAATTTGTTTGGCTTTATAGAGGTCAAACAAAGCTTGGTCAAAGGTTTGCATGCCAAGCTCACGCGAACGCTTCATCAATTCTTTAATTTCATGTACTTCACCTTTACGGATCAAATCTGAAATTAACGGTGAATTGATTAAAATTTCAATCGCAGCACGACGTGATTTACCATCAACACTTGGAATCAGTTGTTGAGCCACCATTGCCCTTAAATTAAGCGATAAATCCATAAATAACTGGTTATGACGGTCTGCATCAAAGAAGTGAATAATACGGTCAATTGCTTGGTTGGCATTGTTGGCGTGTAGTGTTGCAAACACTAAGTGACCTGTTTCAGCAAAGGCAATCGCATAATCCATGGTTTCACGTGAGCGAATCTCACCAATCAAAATCACATCGGGTGCTTGACGTAAGGTATTTTTTAGTGCGATTTCAAATGAGTCGGTATCAATACCAACTTCACGCTGGGTGATGATACAACCTGCATGCTGGTGAATAAATTCAATTGGGTCTTCAATGGTAATGATATGACCTTTAGAATTATGGTTACGATAACCAATAATCGAGGCTAAAGAGGTTGATTTACCTGTACCCGTTGCACCCACGAAAATAATGATGCCACGTTTGGTCATCGCTAATTCTTTTAAAATAGGCGGTAACTTCAGCTCATCCATGGTTGGAATGACAGTTTCGATACGACGTAACACCATACCGGGTTGATCACGTTGTTGAAATGCGCTGACACGAAAACGTGCAGTTTTGTCACGATTACTGATGGCAAAGTTACATTCACGCGTTTCAGCAAATTCCTTGCGCTGTTTCTCGCTCATGATGGAGTTTAAAAGTTGCCCGGTAATTTCACCCGTTAGCTTGGTTTTAGCAATGGGTAAAATTTGACCATTAATTTTCATTGATGGTTCAACATCAGCCGTAATAAACAAGTCTGATGCTTTTTGTTGGATCATCAAATTCAGTAAGTCGTTAAAATCCATAATAAGATCCTAAATCCATTTAAACTTATAAGAATGCTTCTGGTTGTTTCGCCATAGTACGCGCAGTTTGCGGGCTGATAATGCCTTTAGAAACTAAAGTTTTTAGGCTTTGATCCAGCGTGGTCATGCCGTAGTTGGCACCCGTTTGAATGGCAGAATACATTTGAGCGACTTTGTTTTCACGAATGAGGTTTCGAATTGCTGGAATACCAATCATGATTTCATGCGCTGCGACACGACCACCGCCATTTTTCTTAAGTAGTGTTTGAGAAATAACAGCCTGTAATGATTCAGAAAGCATGGCACGAACCATGTCTTTTTCTTCAGCAGGGAATACGTCAATTACACGGTCAATGGTTTTTGCCGCAGAAGTGGTATGTAGTGTACCAAAGACCAAGTGACCTGTTTCCGCGGCAGTCAGCGCCAAACGAATGGTTTCAAGGTCACGCATCTCACCGACCAGAATAATGTCAGGGTCTTCACGAAGTGCCGAGCGTAGTGCTTCGTTAAAGCCATGTGTGTCACGATGGACTTCACGTTGGTTGACCAGACATTTTTTCGATTCGTGGACAAATTCGATTGGGTCTTCGACGGTTAAAATATGGTCATAACGCTGGTCGTTAATATAATCGACCATTGCGGCAAGGGTGGTTGATTTCCCCGAACCCGTTGGCCCTGTAACCAAAACGATACCGCGTGGAAAATTACAAATATCTTTGAAAATTTGCCCCATGCCTAGGTCTTCAATGGTTAAAACTTTTGATGGAATGGTACGGAATACCGCACCTGCACCGCGGTTTTGGTTGAATGCGTTGACACGGAAACGAGCCACACCCGGTACTTCAAAAGAAAAGTCAGTTTCAAGTTTTTCTTCAAAATCGCGGCGCTGTTTATCATTCATAATGTCGTACACCAATTTGTGTACTTCTTTATGTTCTAAAGCTGGTAAATTGATACGACGAACTTCACCATCGACACGGATAAGTGGTGGCATACCCGCTGATAAGTGTAAGTCTGATGCCCCATTTTTAGCAGAAAAGGCCAGCAGTTCAGTAATGTCCATAATTTCCCCGAGATCATTTAAATGTTATTTATTTTGTTAGAATAATAAGGCTTTCCCAGAGCTTAACCAACAGTTAGTTTAAAGGGAAAGTGAAAAAAAGCTGAATGAAATGAGAACCTCGTCAATGAATAGTCTTCAAGCATCACGAAATCAAGTTTTACAGCATATAGCAGATGCCTGTAAACAAGCCCAACGCGAGCCAGAAACCTTACAGTTATTGGCTGTTTCAAAGACTCACCCGAGTGAGTCCTTGCGTGAGATGTACCAAACAGGGCAGCGCGCATTTGGTGAAAATTATTTACAAGAGGCTTTGGATAAGATTGAAAACCTAAATGATTTAGCCATTGAATGGCATTTTATCGGGCATGTTCAGCGCAATAAAACCAAACATTTGGCTGCAAATTTTGCATGGGTGCATGGCGTGGATCGTTTAATGATTGCTGAGCGTTTATCCAAGCAGCGCGAAGCCGATCAAGCAGCACTGAATATTTGTTTACAAGTCAATATTGATGCCCAAGAAACTAAAGATGGATGTCAACCCAATGAAGTGGCGGAGTTGGTGAAGCACATTAGCCAACTCCCAAATTTAAAATTACGTGGCTTAATGGTGATTCCAGCACCCAATAATAGCCATGCTTTTGTAGATGCAAAGCAACTTTTTGATGCAGTTAAACAAGAGCATGCACAGCCTGACGATTGGGATACTTTAAGTATGGGCATGTCAGGTGATATGGTTGAGGCCATTGCGGCAGGTTCAACGATGGTTCGTGTCGGTACGGCACTTTTCGGTGCACGAGATTATTCCAATAAAGTATAAAATTCAGATAAAACAAGGCTGAGACGTTACAGCCTTGTTTGTTTTTGCTTAACCGACCACTTGAATAGTACTTGCGCCTGCACCCAATGGTTTGACCTGAATTTGTACAGGAATGCGTTCATGCATGTCTTGAATATGCGAGATCAGCACAACTTTACGCCCTTGGTTTTGCAGTTGATCTAACGCGTTCATGACCATGTATAACGATGAGGCATCTAAAGTCCCAAAACCTTCATCAATAAACAGCGATTCAATTTTCATTGAACCCGATGCCATATTGGCAATCGCGAGCGATAAAGCAAGCGCAGTCAAAAATGATTCGCCGCCTGAAAGGGAAGAGACTGAACGGGTTTCACCATCCATATCATGATCGACAATGGCTAAACTCAATGAGTTTTCCAAGCGCTTTAACGTGTAACGTTGAGAAAGCATAGCCAATTGTTGATTGGCATGTTCAAGCAGAATATCTAAATGATATTGCTGAGCATAATCACGGAAGTCTTTACCTTTAGCATCCCCAATTAAGCCAGAAATTTTGCCCCAACGATGTTCTTCTTGTTGAATCGCTTGAATTTGATTGGCGAATTGTTTTTGTTTATTTATATTACGTTGATGAACTTCCAATTTGAGTTTGCAACCATCTCGCATGTCTAAGGTACTTTGCAGATTTTCGACCAAGTTGGTCATTTGAGTTTGTAGTTGTTCAAATTCAATATTGGGCTGTTGTGTGGCATACTGTTGCAGTTGTTCCTGAATGGTTTTTAACGCAGATTGAACATCATTTAGACTACGTTCGGCAGTTTGAATATTTAAACGGATCTGTTGTTGCTGTTCATTGGGAATTTGACGCAGTTGTTCAATCAAGAGGGCATCAAAATCAGCATGCAGATTGAGCCATTGTTGGATTTCCAGTGCAGAAGCCGTTTGTTGGATTTCAAGTTGTGTCAGTTGCATTTTGAGCTGATCACGTTGGCGTTTCTGTTCTTCAAACTGTTGACGCGATTGATCGATGTTTTGACGCGCTTGGTTGAATTGTAAGTGTAGATTTTTGCGCTGTTCGTCATATTGCATTAACCATTCATGTGGTTTTTCAACCTGAGTCTGTGACATCTCAAAAATAAGTGTCATGGCCAATTCTTTATTATTTTGTCCTTGGCGTTCAAAGTCTAATTTTTCTGTTGCAGTGGCTTGAATCTGCTCATTTTTAAAAGCAATGTTTTGTTCAAGTTGCTTGAGGACTTGAAGTTTTTCATCCAGTTGTTTGTTTAGAGTATCCGTAGTTTGCAGAAGTTGTAAGCGTTGAATTAGTTGCTGTTCAATGTTTTTAGCTATGGTAGCGGTCTGGGTTTTCCAAGCGTTTTTTTGCTCGGCTGAAAGTAGATCAATCAGGTGTTGAATATTCTGTTCCGCGTGTTGGATGGTCGACAAATGTTGCTGAATGTGTTGAATGCTTTGTAATTGCTCACGTTGATTTTTTTGTGCTTGATTGAGTTGCTCTAAAGTGTGATTAAGCTGTTGAATATCTTGCTGAAGTTTTTCTGATAACTGAAGTAATTGTTGATCAGTATTTTTATGCATTGGATTGAAATTGAGTGGGATGTTCATCGTATCCAAAGCGGATTTTAACTGTTGTTCGAGTTGCGCACTTTGCTGTTGTAACTCATTTAAACGCATTGTATTTTGCGTTAAAGCTGTATGTTGCTGGGTGAAAAGCTGTTGTGCTTTTTGCCAAATATTAAAAGATTGATTTTCAAGCTGAATCGCCTGTTGCTCTTGCTGTTCTTGTAAGTTTAAAAGTTCTTGTGAGAGGGCAGAATGATCTTGTTTAAATGGATGTTGTGTACTGCCACAGACCAAACAAGCCTGACCTTCGAGCAATTGTTCACGAAGCTTTTCGATATTCTCGGTATGTAACAATTGTTGTTGCTGTAATACACGTTGTAAGCTTTCGCGTTCTTGTTTCTGCGTTAGATATTTTTGTTCAGTCTGTTGTTGCTGTTGTGTCGCTTGCTCAAGTTTTTGGGTCAACTCACTGTTCGAGCTTTTAACTTTTTCCTGCTCTGCACAGACTTGGCTGAATTGTTTGAATTGAGTTTGAATTAAACCAATATGGTGTACTTGCTGTAATGTTTGCTCACGCTTTTGACGCTGATCGGCAAGTTTGATACTGATTTGATCCTCATGACCAAATTGCTGTTGTAGTGCTTTTAGTTGTTGCTGTTTTTCATTTAAAGCAGTGGTCGCAGTGGTAATATTGCCAAACTGCTGTTCAACGTTTTGGTATTGCTGAATAAAGCGTTGTAGCTGGGTCAAATGTGCCGATAAACCCGTATCCAAACTGACGAAATGTGTAGATTGATGGAGTTGTTCGGTTTGTACTTGTTGTTGGCCTTTGAGTTTTTTTATATCTGTATGGAGTTGAATTTGTTGTTGTAATAAGGGGTGTTGCTCTTGGTTGAGCTGTTGCAAGTTTGCTTGTGTCTTTTTAAATTGCTGACCAATAAATTCACGTTCTTGAATACAGGTTCTGACTTGTTCAATGGCTTGATGATGGGTTTGTTCAAAAGCTTGTTGTATTTTGAGTTGCTCATCAATCTGTTTAAACTGTTTTTCTTCAGCCTGAAAAGCATGTTCAATGACAATGAATTGTTGTTCACTACTTTGAAGTTGTGGTTGAAGCGCGTGTAATTCAGCGCGAACTTTATGTTGTTGAATCACACTTGGTCGAATAGAGGCAAAGGCTTCAAGCTGTTTCAGTTGTATGCGCTGCGGTGCAAGTTGTTCAAACTGCTGTTGTTGCACTAACAGTTGTTGCTGACGAAGGTGTATATCCGTGTCTAATTTTTGCTTGTGTTCAAACCATTGTTGTTGCTGTTCTAAAAGCTTTTTTTCAGTTTCTAATGTCTTGTATTCGGTATTGATGTTTATAAATTGCTGATTCAGTTCCGCAATTGCTTCATCAGATAGAATTTCAATATGACCGAGAACGTCTTCGAGTTTTTTACGTTCTTTTTCAATGTCAGCGGTTTTTCTAAAGGCGATTTCACCAATTTTGGCAAAGATGTTGGAGTTGGTTAAATATTCAAGTAAAGCACCGCGTTCATTGTCACGTGCTTTTAAAAATGCAGTCACTTCAGACTGAGCCAACAGGACTGCACGGGTAAATTGCTCAAAACTGAGCTGGGTAATCTGTTGAATATGGGTTTCGACAGCTTTGGTTTTGTCTGCAACCACTACGCCATCCGTCAGACAGGTTAAAGAGCGTTGCACGTTTTGTAATTTACCCGCGGCATTTTCACGCGCACGTTTAATTTCCCAACGTGCCAGATAATGTTTTTGATCTTGCGCGACAAAACAAAGTTCTGCAAAGCCATGTCCTGTACCCCGACGTAGTACGGTTAAAGGAGAATTGCTAGCCAGTTCAGAACCATCGACATCAAGCAATTTACCGTCACTGCCTTTTAGACGGGGCACTTGATTAAATAGCGCAAGACACATGGCATCTAAAATGGTCGATTTGCCTGCACCTGTTTTTCCAATAATGGCAATTAAGCCTGCACTGGCTAAAGGTTCACTTTCAAAATCAATAAAATGTTCACCAGCAAGTGATGCCAGATTTTTTATACGTATTGATAAAATTTTCATGACAGATCCTTAAATGCTGTTTTTATCTTCAAGTGAATGACGCGCTTCTTGAACCAAAGTCTGAAAATCTTTGGCTACCGCAGCATCTTGTGCATAGCCTTTTTTTTGCCAGATTTGCTCAAATAATTGTTCTGGCGTTGGTGGCTCGAGCTGAATTTTTGCAGCATGATTTTGCTGGTCATTATTTTTATACTGGCGTGAAATTTTAACCAGACGATAGCGTTCTTTAGGCAATACATCTTCAAACTGTTGTCTTAAATTAGGCTGTGGCGGGGTATCGGTATGATATTCAATATCGATATATTCACGTTGATCAATACTGTCTATTTTGCCACTTGCTAAGGCTTTGAGCTGGGCAAAGACCTCATTGAGTTCACCACGAATGCGGTGTAATTGAATACTGCGAGGGATGTGCAGTGCTTCAAACTGAAGCTGTGATTCATCTGGTTTTGCAGGGTCAATGATGACTTCAAGCACTTGGTGTTTATAATTAATTTCACTAAAAGACAAAGGAATGGGCGAGCCACTATAACGGATATGCGAGTGCTGAACTTTTTGCGGTTTATGTAAATGTCCTAGTGCCACGTAATCAATCACCTCATCAAACAGTGCGGTTGAAAGTGCTTCTTCATTGCCAATAATAATCGGGCGTTCAGAGTCAGATGTTTCACCGCCTTGCATGTGGGCATGCGACATTAAAATGAGGGCTTGATCATCTGTTTTACGTTTTTTCGCTTCGCTAATTAATTGTTGATGTAGGTAGCTAATGGCATTTTGACTATTGCTGGTGTGTTCATTAAAACCAGTAATTTCTGCACTACGTAAAAAGGGCAGGCTTAAGCACCAAGCAACAATTTTTTGATCTACATCATAAATTGGTTGCAGTAACCTCTCTATATCTAAGGTTTTGTCTTCATTCCAACGAATAACGCCCACGGTTTTGGCATTATATTTTTCCAGTAATGGTTCAACTTGTTCAATGCGATAACCAGAATCATGATTTCCTGCAATCATCAGGATTTGCATATGGGGGGCAAGCGCGTGAGCATCGGCTAAAAATTGGTATAGTTGTTTTTGGGCCGCAGATGCAGGATTGATGACATCAAAAATATCACCTGCAATGAGTAAGGCATTGGGTTGTTTTTGTTTAATTTGCTCAAGTAACCAAGTTAAAAACTGTTCATGTTCATACTGACGTGAGTGATTATAGAAGAACTGACCTAAATGCCAGTCTGATGTATGAAAAAAATGAACAGCCATGTTTTTTTGAAACCCATGAAAAATTGCCTCTATACTATAGGTAAATAAATGGCTGTAAAGCTAGCTCAATTGTGATTTATAACCTACATTATCAGTTGGAATTTAAAATTTTAGATGATAAATCAAGCTTCACTTTTAATATTTTAGATTAAAAAATATACTTAGAAGTAAGCTATAAAATTAACTGTGCTACAGGGAGTAATAAGTACGGATTGAGGTAAGGATGCCTTATGCTGATTAGGCTGAGGTACATATTCGAAATGTAAAATCAGTGTTGTGTATGCTGTAAAAGTGACTTATACAACTGTGCTGATTGAAATCAAAGTGAGTCAGTTTATGTCAAATAGTCCATTTAAAAATAATCAATTATATAATGAAGTCGTTTATAAAACGTTAATTGAGTCGACCCTTGCTATTCCGTGGAGTATTGACTGGGAAAGTAAACAGTTCAGTTATATTGGTCCACAAATTGAAAAATTGTTGGGTTGGCAACAAGCGTCTTGGAAAACAGTGCAAGATTGGGTCGATCGTATGCATGAATTAGACCGTGAAAAAACATTTAATCTGTGTGTTGCACAATCGCTTGCTGGTATTGACCATGAAGCGGATTATCGCGCTTTAAAAGCAGATGGATCATATATTTGGATTCGAGATGTAGTTCATGTGATCCGTACAGAAAATGGCGAAGTGGATTCTTTAGTGGGGTTTATGTTTGATATTTCGGAACGTAAAAAACAAGAAGAGCAATTAGAAATATTACAGCGTCAGTTGGAAGAGTTTTCTTATAAAGATGGTTTGACGGGCATTGCGAATCGCCGTTTATTTGATGAATTTTTTGCACGTGAATGGCAAAGCGCCATGCGGTTGCAAAAGCCGCTGTCAGTCCTCTTAATTGATCTTGATTATTTTAAACAATATAACGATGGACATGGTCATATTAACGGTGATCAGTGTTTGCGTGAGATTGCTCAATTATGGTCGAATTGCTGTAGTCGTCCACGTGATTTGGTTTCACGTTTTGGTGGCGAAGAATTTGCGGTTGTGTTACCAGAAACCAATGCTGAAGCGGCTATTCAAGTTGCTGAAAACTTAATGCAGGCTTTAAAAAATGCCAAATTACCGCATTGTACATCCACAATTTCAGAATTTGTCACCTGTAGTATGGGTGTGAAAACCATTATCCCAACGGAACAGTGCGATCAAATGAGCTTCTTAGAGCAGGTCGATCAGAATTTATATCAGGCTAAACAACAAGGGCGCAATTGCTATCAAGCGGACTATGTTGATACTTTTGAGAATTTAAAAGAATAATCTACTTTTTTGCCCCATAACCACACTCGCCGAGGGATGGTTATGGGGTATTTAAAGGATAAAAATATTGCGATTTAATTTTAAATAATGCTGTGCCGATCTAAAACAATTTTTAAACTCATATAATATTGTATGAGTCTTAGACTAATCTTTGAAATGCACAGGAATCCATTGATAACGCTTACCATCTGCTGAATAAATATGTCCAATCGCAGGGAAAGGCAGGTGTGGAGCTGCAATAGTTTGCCCGCCTTTTGCATATTCAGCGAATTGTTTTAAACGTGTTTCAACTGCTTTTTTCGGGTCGATATCATAATCAATAGCTGTTTCAGGTTTGTCGAATTGCACGGTATGTGAATGCACAATATCGCCAATAAATACGACTGTTTCATCCTTAGTTTTTAGCTCATAGCTAAAATGCCCCGGAGTATGCCCCGCGGTATTAATCACTTTAAAGCCCTTAACTTGATCACCCAATTTGTAGGTTTTGAAGCGGTTTTTGGCTTGATAGGGCGCAATGGCTTGTTTAATTTTTTCAACAGTTCCTAAGTAGCCTGCTTGTTTTTCTTTCGGGAGTTGGTCGAGTTTTTTCGGGTTTAGCCAATAGTTCGTTTCATCGTTCGATACATAAACCGTTGCATTGGGAAAGTTCGCCACACCATTTTGGCTAATACCACACACATGGTCTGGGTGTAGATGTGTCAGTAAAATGGTATCGACTTGTTCCGGTTGATAGCCAGATGCTTTTAAGTTGCTCAACACTGAACCTAAATGTGAGCCAAAACAACTCGCAGCGCCACTATCCACCAAAACTAGTGAATGACCTGTATTCACGAGGAAGGCATTTACAGAGGTTTGTACGCCTTTGGCTTGGTCGGCAGCGTATTTCTTTAAAATTTCATGTACTTCTTTTTCTGGAATATTTTGAAATAGCTTAGGTGACATAAAATTTGTGCCGTCTAGCAGGGCAGTGATTTGTACATCACCCGCTTGGTATTGGTAATAGCCTGAAACCTGTTTTTGTTGTGGAATTGGAACAGGAGGTGAAACAGCAAAGGCTGAAATACTGATGAGGCTGGAGGAAAATAATGCGGAAGCAAGTAATTTATTCATTTATAAAGTTTCACGAATTTGTTGAATTATCTATTTTTTAGCATGTGGGGTGATTTTTTTCATCTAGTTTTTGGTGGGCGTAAATGAATGTGTCTGTGGAAAATATGATTATTTGAAAATTTACTTTTGACTGGCTCCACTAGATTTTAATATTTGAAACCTCTCCCTAGCCTTCTCGTAAAAGGAGAGAGAATATTACTGATTTTATATTTATCTCAAATGGAAGTTCCTTCTCCCTCTGGGAGAAGGTTAGGATGAGGGCAGTATTGTTTTTCTATTACAATTAGAGTTAATTTGGATAGAGATTAAAATTTGAGTGTTATGTAATGAGTGAAAAACAAGAATATTCGGGAAAACCCTTAGCTTATCTAGATCAAAATATTTTAGATGGGTTTTTAAATTGCCAGAATCATGATTCAGATTTTATTGAAGGTTTTATGCAGCATGTTCAAGTTGTTTATTCTGATAGTACATTTCAAGAAATCCATAGATCAGGTTTAAAGGAACAATATTATTCTGATAACTTTTTAGAGTTGTTAGAAAACTTAAATGCTTTGTATATAAAACCAATACTTGACGGAAATTTTAAATTCACAGGTCAAATGAGGCTAACCTGTGGTTCTGTGTTTAGTTATTACGAAGAATATATTAATGAGATCACTAAATATGACCAATTTTTAGCACCTCTCCAAAAGAATGTTTTTGCAGTTTACGGTGGTGTGAAAAATTATGATGAAATGGCACGTGAGCAGATCAAAGCACAGTATAAATTATTAAATTTTTTAGAACATCAAATAATTGCATTGAAAAATGAGAGTATTAACTATTCATTAGCAGATTTGTTTATTAGACAAAAAGAAAATGAACTCAATCAAATGAAAGTTAAGATGCCTGAGTTTGAGGCAGTTGTCAGGAACAATGTGGAACACATAAAACAAGCTAACAGTGAAACTGACGCACACTTAGCATACAGAAATGAACTTAAAATTAATATTGATCAAATAAATAAGATTGAACAGCCAAATATTCTATTAAAAATTTGGAATAAACTTCAAGAAGATAATGAATCACTGAGAGATAAAGAACTCAATGATTTCTTACAGATAAATAACTGTGTACACAAGTTTGAAAAAATACATGCGATATATACCAATCTGAATATCATAGGATTTAGACCTGAGAAAAAAGTTAAAAATGAAAAGAAATTTGTAAGTGCTCAAACAGATATTTCACATGTAGCTTATGCAAGTTATTGTGATTATTTTATTACTAATGATGAAAGACTCTTTGATAAGAGTGAAGTAATCTATGAGCATTTAGAAATAAGTACTCAGGTTATAAATATTCCTAGATTTCTGAATCAGTCTTAAAAGAAAAAGCCCCTACAACGTAGAGGCTTTTTCAATCTCAGACCGAAATCTTAAGACACTTTATCACCCGGTTTAGCACCAGACTCAGCTGAAATCACCCAAACACCTTCGCCATTGCCCGCAGCGAGCACCATACCGTTTGAAATACCAAAACGCATTTTACGTGGCGCAAGGTTAGAGACCATGACCACCAATTTGCCTTTAAGGTCTTCAGGTGCATAGAACTCACGAATACCACTAAATACATTGCGTGGCTCAGCTTCACCGACATTTAAAGTCAATTGAAGCAATTTGTCAGAGCTTTCAACGTGAGCCGCATCTAAAACTTCAGCAACACGGAGGTCAACCTTCATAAAGTCTTCAATGCCAATAATCTCTGCTTCGCCGACTTTAGGCTCAACTTTGGCAGGGGTAGCTTTCTTCTCTTTTTTCTTTTCAACTTTTACAGGTTCAGCCGCAGCCGCTAAAGAGTCTTTAGATGCATCGACCATTGCCGCAACCGCTTTCGGGTCTACACGCTGCATTAACGGTTGGAACAATGCAATTTCATGATTCACTAGAACCGTTTTACCTGAAGCAAAATCAAAGTTTTCCAGTTTTAAGAAGTCTTGCACTTGCACTGCCAAAGTTGGCAGCACAGGGGACAAGTAAACGGCCAATTGACGGAACAAGTTAATCCCGACAGAACACACGTCATGAACTTGTTGTTCTTGACCTTCTTGCTTTGCAAGTGCCCAAGGTTTTTTCTCATCAATATACTGATTGGCTTTATCCGCAAGTGCCATAATTTCACGAATTGCAGCAGAGAATTCACGTGCTTCATAGGCTTGCGCAATAGAATCACCCGCATCAATAAAGCTTTGCACCAATTCTGGTTCTGCGCACGTTGCAGACAATTTATTATCAAAACTTGTATTAATGAACTTCGCACAACGGCTGGCAATGTTGACCACTTTACCGACCAAGTCTGAATTCACTTTTTGCACGAAATCATCTAAGTTTAGGTCAGAATCTTCGACTTTATCAGACAGTTTAGAGGCAAAGTAATAACGTAAATATTCAGGATTTAAATGTTCTAAATAAGTTTCTGCTTTAATAAATGTGCCACGTGATTTTGACATTTTTTGACCGTTTACAGTCAAGAAACCATTTACAAATAAGCCTGATGGCGTGCGATAGTTTGCACCTTCAAGCATTGCAGGCCAGAACAGCGCGTGGAAATAAACGATGTCTTTACCAATGAAGTGATAGACCTCATTTTGAGAATCTTTTTTCCAATAGTCGTTAAAGTCTAAATCTGGACGTTTGGTTTTAATGTAGTTTTCAAAACTCGACATATAACCAATTGGTGCATCGACCCAAACATAGAAATATTTGTTTGGCGCATCTGGAATTTCAAAACCAAAATACGGTGCATCACGGGAAATATCCCAATCGTTCAAGCCATTTTCAAACCATTCATCCAGTTTGTTGGCAATTGAAACAGGCAAACGACCTTCATCACGTGTCCATTTTTGTAGATATTCAGCAAAATTTGGCAGTTTAAAGAAGTAATGATCAGACGATTTTTCAACAGGCGTTGCACCGCTTAAGGTTGAACGCGGGTCTAATAGTTCAGTTGCATTATAGGTTGTACCGCAAACTTCACAGGCATCGCCGTATTGATCTTCTGCTTTACATTTCGGGCATGTGCCTTTAATGAAACGATCTGATAGGAACATGCCTTTTTCAGGATCAAAAAGCTGATTTACAGGACGAATTGCAATGTTGCCTGCTTCACGGTTTTTAATATAAATCTCTTCCGAGCGTACTTTGTTTTCTTCGCTATTGGTCGAGTCATAATGGTCAAAATGTACGCCAAAACCATCAAAATCACGGATATGTTCTTTTTGAACATTGGCAATTTGTGCTTCTGGTGTAATGCCATTGGCTTCAGCACGCAACATAATTGCTGTACCGTGAGCATCATCCGCACATACATAAGTCACGTTATGTCCCATTGCACGCATGGCACGAACCCAAATATCAGCTTGGATATAACCGAGTAAGTGACCCATATGGATGGGACCATTGGCGTAAGGAAGGGCATTGGTGACTAAAATATTTCGCACGGATATAACTCTCTCGTTCGTCGTTATGCAAAGCGTTGCAAGGTCAATGATTTTACCTGAGTTAATAGCAAGATGCACAAAGGAATAGGTGAAATGTTTTCAAAAGGTGCTTGAGCCAGTATGAACTGATCCGTCTGATTGAGTATTTATAGCCAATTTGAGTAAGATACTGAAAAAGAAAAATCAATAGGAAATACTTTGTCTAAAAAAAGCATGAAACAGTTTGCTGATCTTTCTAATAAAATTTTAGCTGGAGTTTTAAAGCTGGTCGGTTATACGTTTATATTGATGTTGGTTGTGATCATTAGCTTATATCTTGCATTTTTGATTTGGCTTGGAAATATGAGAGATAAGACAAATGCAGAAAGAATTGTCACGAGCCAACAGCATGATTATCAAGCTTTTCCACATTTAGCCGAATCCATATTTTTTATCAGCGGATGCATGTGGGTGATAGTGGCAATTGGGTTGTGGTTTATCCTTTAGACGAACTAACTAAAAAAGAATTTTTACTTCAATATCGAAATCACGAAAATAAACAACAAAGCAATCAGATTGAATGTATTCAACCGACCATTAAAAAACGCTGGAAAAGTTGGCATTCGAATATTCATTATGTACAGCCTGCTGAATGGCTAAAAGATCATAATGATTACAAAGCCCATGATTCTTTTATTGTTTCTGGTTCAGAAAAGCATATTAAGATTGTAGAGCAGGCATGTTCACAACAGAACTTTTTCAGGTTGAGCGCTACAAAAGAAAATGCTCATGATTATTGGGCGATTGCTGAAAAGGAAAAACTCCTGTTTAGTGTGTATCAAATCGATTGAATTCTCTGTTGAAAATAAGCTGAGTGTATTGTTGAGGTTTAAATCTTCAAGAGTAGAAGTCGTTAAACCCTATTTTTTTATATATTGCAGGCTCAATAACAGGGATAATGTTGAGCTAAAGTGATGCTACAGAGTTAGATATAAATGATTGATGACGATTTTGAAGATTTTGAACAACAAGAAGTGACCCGAATTCCGCAACATGAAAAGGGCAAACAACTCGGACAAAGCATTTTAAAAGATGCCGATCAATATCTACAATCGATGTCTGCCGCTGAACATAAACACCTCATTCAAATGCTAAAAGTACTTGCAGCCAATGAACCTTATTTTAATATTTTGGCGAATCAGTTAGATCAGCCTGTTGACAGTAAAGTTGCCAATGATGCGTTGAATTTAGTGCATATTTGGACGTTGATTAATCAACATGAAAACGATGTCGATTTTAATATTCTTGATGTCATTCACACGGACTATTTCCAAGCTGAATTGCTTGAAGCTTTTGATGCACTTGAAATTGGTGAAAATAAAGCTCAACGTCGTTTGGTGATTGAAGAAGCTTTTAAACTGTATAAGATGCAATGCTTTGCAGGTTGTATTCCAGTTTTATATGCACAATTGGAAGGTTTGTTGACCGATGTCCTGATTGCCAAAGGTTATTTAAAACAGAACCATACCAAGTTTATAGATGTTTATAAAATTGTTCCCGGTTTAAAGGGACATGAAATAAAGAGTTTATGGCATAAGTCGAAAATTGCCTGCGAGTTGAATGTTTATTTTGCTGAATTAGACGCTTATAAAATGGATAGTAGTTCAACCGTGACCATGACCCGTCATAATATTGTACATGGGACAGATGTTGCCCATTTTACCCAGGAACGTAGTTTTATGCTGTTTATTTGGTTGTTCTCGGTGGTGAGTTTTATGGGTACAGTGAGATAATAAAGTGGTCGGGCAAGAGTGAACTTGATTTGTACTTCACTTAATTTGAGTTTTCTAAGCACAGACTTTTAATATTTATGTTTTATGCTATTTGTAGTGTGATTGATAGCATTATAAAGTTGGATCAGTAATATGCTTAAACTTCTCGCAGAAGATTTTATTCAAGTCGATAAAATTGATTTAGTTTTGCCTTTGTATCAAGAGTTGGTGGTAAAGACCAAATTGGAACAAGGTTGTATCGCTTACGACCTTTATCATGATCTGCGAGATCAAGGACATTTTGTCTTTGTCGAGGAGTGGGTTGACCGTGCTGCTTTAGATGCACATGTCCAATCTGAACACTTTCAGCGCCTTGTTGCGCAAATTGATCAATATCAACGAAAACAGGCTGTTTTTACTCATATGCAAAGTTTTGAACAGCTGCTTAAAAAAGCATAAGCTTACTTTTCTGTTTCAATCAGTTGCTTGATCTTGATTGCTTTTTCAAAATGATCGAGTTGATGCGTTTTAATCCACCATTCAGCCGCTTGCATTAGAAGTTCAGGATTGTCATTTTTGTTGGCGAAAAAAGCATAAAAAGACAGTCCGACATTACTGCCTTTTTTTGCAATTTTTTCATTGCAGACTTGAATGATTTTGTCGCGTAGCTGCGGTTGCATTAATGGGCTCACAGACTAAATTCTTAATTCATTTCTTGATTTTGCATTTTTAAGACGCAAGAAAGCATAATCCAAGTGATGTGCAGTTAAAAACTGGGTTATTTAAAGGCCTAATGCTAAAAAGTTTAACACTTGAACAATCATGCCCAATCTCTAGCGCCGTTGAAATCATCATTTTGGAAAAGTGTTTAAATTATGGTCATAAATTGCATCATTGTATGACTTCAACTTAAAGTTGGGGGAAATTGCACTCAAATTGAAATCATACAATATCGCTTTAACTTGATACAATTTAATTAAATTTATAGCTCACGCCATATTTTATTTTTGTCATTTAAAGAAACAGTAAAATTAAAATTTGAATCATCACAGACCAATAAACCTTTAGGTGTGTGCATCAGTACTTTTAAAATAGTACCTTCTTCAAAAATTAAAGGATGACAATTTTCTTTTTTTAGCGTGATTGGTTTTAATAATTCAATAATGATTTTTTCCATATCGCTTCCCCAGCAGTGGCCAGAATGTGTTGCAATAATAACATGATTTGCTGTTTGTTTAACCAATTTTACCAAGATTGAGATATAGATCAAAAAAATTAGCATAAGTTTTGGCAATCAATATGCAGCTTATAGCATGATGTTATTGCATGACGTGACCCTAAATAATTTTGATTTTGAGCCTTTTTAAGATGCTTAAATTTGAATATTATTCGATTATTTTTTTAAGATCTTTTTAATTAAAGGCGAATAGTATAGTAACAAACGACTAGAGATCGTCTATTTGGATTTGAAATGTAAATTAAATTTCAGAAAAAGGATAGTCAAATTTATGTTTTTTAAGTTTGTGATGATTTTTTGCTGTGCCGCATCAGTATATTTTTTGGATGCGATCAATCACATTTTTTATTGCAGAAGATATTGATATGCTGAGTGCTAGAGGCAGCCAACAATCTGTGAGTTAAAAGATAGCTTTTGTTGCTTGATGTGGCGCTAGATTAAAAATATTACACGCGAAAAACATTTCACAAACAGTGAATAAGTTGCTACAAAGATGAAAAGACTAGAATAATAGCCGATATCGCCATTTGTCTTAAAGCCTGTTAGGTTTTGAGTGATGGGCGAAGTTGCCAATGAAAAATAAAGGAATCCCCAAACAGAATGTTTAAATCTTTTTTTCCGAATCCGAAATGGTTCTTTTTGTCGTTGCTGCTGTGGTTTGTCATTAATATCAGTTTATGGTATTCCGGTGGCAGTGCTTGGGGCACATTTTTAGGCTTTGCATCAGGCTATAACGATGCTGAATTGCCGATTGGTGTAAGTCGTTTTTGGGCACCTTCATTTTTATGGTTTTATCTGTGGTTCTTTGTCTCTACTGTAATTTTTGCTTTGTTCTGGCGGTTTAAATCGAGTAATCCATGGCAAGGGTGGTCTGTTTGGGGATCGGCTTTTATTTTGTTTAATATTTGGTTTTCAGTACAAGTCAATGTTGTGGTTAATGCTTGGTATAGCCCATTTTATGACTTAATTCAGAAGATGCTGGGTAGTGGCGGTGGTAATGTCAATTTACTTTATAGTGAAACAATGACGTTTCTATATGTGGCTATGGTTTATGTCACCATTGCCGTATTTAACCTATTCTTTGTCAGTCATTATATCTTTCGTTGGCGTACAGCCATGAATGACTATTACACCGCACATTGGGAGCAATTACGGCATATTGAAGGGGCATCGCAGCGTATTCAGGAAGATACCATGCGCTTTGCCAAAACCACTGAAAGTTTAGGGGTCAGTTTGATCCAAGCCGTAATGACTTTAATGGCCTTTTTACCGGTGCTATTACAGTTGTCTTCGCATGTGAAACAATTACCTGTGATTGGTGAGATTCCGTATGCTTTGGTTTGGGCAGCCATTAGTTGGGCTGTACTGGGTACGGTTATATTGATGTTGGTCGGTTATAAATTACCCGGCTTAGAATTCAATAACCAAAAAGTGGAAGCTGCATATCGTAAAGAGTTGGTATATGGGGAAGATTATGCTGATCGAGCTGATCCACTGACTTTAAAAGAGCTGTTTAGTAAAGTTCGTTTTAATTATTTCCGTTTATATTTCCATTATGCCTATTTTAATATGGTGCGTATTTGGTATATGCAATTGGACAATCTGTACGGTTTATTTGTGTTATTTCCCAGTATTGCCGCAGGGGCCATTACACTCGGTCTAATGATGCAAATTCTAAATGTATTTGGCAATGTACGTCAGTCATTCCAATATTTAATTGAGTCATGGCCAACGATTATTGAATTGCTTTCAATTTATAAGCGTTTAAGAGCATTTGAATCGACTTTAGATCATTAAGTTTCAAGTATAAAAAGCCCTGAAAAAATGAATGCCAGTCAGTTTGGAAGTTGATTGGCATTTTTTAATTCTAAAAGATAAGTGCATAAAATAGTGCAGGAAGTTGTAGTATTTAGGCCTTATTTTAAGTCATTAAATGACATTTAAAAGGGTGATATTCTCGCTATAATGAATTAAAAAATGAGGATAAGAACAATATGAAAGCTTTTCAGCATCTCTTTGTTTTAGTTTGTTTTACTGTAACCAGTTCTGTGGGTTATGCCAAAGCCATTCAATGCATGTCTTTTGCTCATCAAGATTGGGAAATCTATTGTAGTAATACAGGGACTTGTCGGGCAGCAGGGTATCAGGATGAGCGTATAGAAAATATGCCAGCATCGCTATTAATCATCCGTAAAACGGGCGAAAAACAGGCTGTTCAGATGAGATTTGCATTATCGGAATATGATCAGGCCCTAGATAAAAAAAACCTTAAAAATATTCACTTTTATGTCAATGCAAAAGACTTTGGTGCTGTCACTGTCGATGGTTCAGAATCACCGTTATTGGGCGTACTGAATACAGCACAAGTCAATGGACTATTACAACAAACACAGAAGAGTGTGAATATTGTGTTTAAGAATGCCCATTACTCATGGAAAATCTCAGATGCAGGAATGACCGCTACTTTATTAAAAATGGATGATTTTCAAAAACGTGTTGGTACTGTTGGGGCTTTAGTCAAAAAGGGCACAGCCGATGAATCGAAGGTTTTGGTTGCACAGCCAAAGCTGATGCTGAAGAAAATTAAAACCACATCTAAGCCTTATTTAGTCCTTAAACCAGATACCAAACCCTACAAAGCCTTATATACAACTTTGATGGCAGCACAACCTAAATTGCAAGATGGTCATGGCTTTTGTGAAGGTATTTATACGGAAAATGGTGTGCAATCGCAAAAAATAGAGCTCTATAAACTCAGCAATCAAAAAGTTTTAGCAACCACGTTATGTTGGCGCGGCGCATATAACGAAGGTTTTGGCGCGTGGGTCATAGATGGTTCTTTAAAGGGTAAAGCGACCTTTGTGACTGAATCTGCCTCAGATTTTGCCGAGGGTGAGATCAGTAGCTCACAAAAAGGTCGTGGCATTGGTGATTGTTGGTCGATGAGTGAATGGATTTGGGATGGCAAAACTTTCGTTCAGAGCATAGATCGTTGGTCGGGCATGTGTAAAGGAGTGGCGGCTGGTGGGGTTTGGAATTTAGATTTGATTGAAAGTGTGGTGAGGTAATGGGTTAAATATTTATTTTTGAATCATGTCGAGATCCATTCATCATAAAGAGAATAGAGCTGAATTTGCTCATAACAGAAAATGACAAATGGCGTAAGGGATTATTTACCCTTAACCAATGATGAAAGATTAAAAAGGGGGAATGAAGTGTTATCTGGTTATTATTTTAACTTTAAAACCTTTTGAAGTTGGCAATTTATAGTCTATTTTGAGTGAAAAGTAAAAACCAGATTAAGTTAAATTGATAATAAAATCAAAGTTTTGTGTTTGTTATTTTTTGTCTTTTCCTATATTTTCTTTTATACAGCATAATTGGGCATTGATACGTGAATTTCAGAACATTAATCTTGATGGGGGGAGTTGGCATCGCTTTACATGGCTGTACCAGCATGGACAGTTTAAGCTCAGATTCAGTTAAAAATTTTACTTCACCTCAGGAATTAATTGCTCAAAAAAATATTAATCATGCAAATGGTCAAGCAAAGGAATATGTTTATGATTGGGGGGCGAAGCAAAGCAATAATGAAGCACAATCCTTATATCCAAGAAAGTATTTAACCCATTATTGCTCCGCAAAAGGGGGCAAGTTTGCACTTTTGTACAAAAGTAGCATGTCTTTAGTTAAGGATGCATCAGCGAAAAAACGCTTATCTAGCAATAGTCATGTTAAACAAGGAATTGGTGCATATAAGTGTGTGCAAAGTAATGGGCAAAGCTGGATCGTTTCAATTGAACCCACGGCTGAACGTAAGTTCACGGATGGCAGCGAAACGCGTGTGGTTAGCTTACAAAGTAAGGTAATGACGGTTCAAGAAAGTCAGAAATTTTATAAAAATATATCAACCGATGCTGTGGTTAAAAAGAGCGCTGTAAATAATCAGACCGTGAAAACCACAACCAGCAAAGCGGCTATTGCGAAAGAAAGCGAAATTAAAAAAGAAGACAAGCCTGTGGTTGAATCACCTGTTAAACCAGTCGAGAAGGCGGTTGATACACCTCAACAGCAGCAGCTTAAAGCTTTTGTTGCTGCGCGTCGTGATTTGAATAAAGGGCAAAACCAATTGAATGCCTGTAATAATGCGCAGCGTGCGTATAATTTTGGCAAATTACCCAATGCCAATGGTACAAATGTTTATGCGGAGTCGGGGATGTTGGTTGCACGTTGTTTTACCAGTGTGCCGAGTTATAGTAGTCGTTTTTCCAACTCAAAGGCTCAAGCTAAAAATATTTTGCAGAACTTAGCGAATAATCATAATCATGCTGGGGCGAAGCACATGCTGAAACAGTTGAAATAACTTTATCTGTGGGGTAATTCTTGAATAGTGGGCTTATTGATACGATTTAATGTAGCTGCTATTTGGGTCTCATTTAGTTAAGGCTCATTCCACTGCATTGTAGTGGAATGAGCAAAGCATATTTTATTTGACTGTTTTTTGACCCGTATTAAAGGGTAATGGTCGCACCTAATGCTTTAACAAACTGTGCTAACCAAGCAGGGTGAGCCGGCCAAGCAGGGGCAGTGATCAGATGCCCATCCGTTACCGCTTCAGTCACTGCGATGTCTGCATACTGACCGCCTGCAAGTTTAACTTCCGCAGCACAGGCAGGGTAAGCCGAGCATAAACGACCTTTCAGTACATCAGCGGCAGCAAGAAGTTGCGCACCATGACAGACAGAAGCAATGGGTTTTTGTGCTGCATCAAATTCACGCACAATTTCAATGACGCGTGCATTCATGCGTAAGTATTCTGGGGCACGTCCACCCGGAATGACCAGTCCGACATAGTCCTGAGTATGGACAGCACTGAAGTCATAATTAATGGCAAAATTATGCCCACGTTTTTCACTATAGGTTTGTTCCCCTTCAAAGTCATGAATGGCAGTCGCAATACTGTCACCTGCTTTTTTGTCTGGGCAAACGGCATGTACGCTATAACCTAAACCTGTGAGGAACTGAAAAGGCACCATGGTTTCGTAGTCTTCGGCATAGTCACCAACCAGCATTAAGATTTGTTTTGACATATTTCCCTCTTTCTTTTCTTAGATATGATTTATATAAGGTTTTGTTTCACCATAGCAGAATAAGATGGCTGTTTTAAGTAGGGTATTGTTTTCTTTAGTCGTAGGATTGATGAGGTCTAAAGTCTTTCTTTGAAAAGGTCATACTCTTTGGATATGTAATTTCACGACAGAGTCCTCCCGATAGTCATTCAATGTTAGGAGTTCGTTGGTTACTTTGGGGAAAATCCAAAGTAACCAACGATTTTTTGTCATCCGCAGAACTCGTCAAATACCATCTCTTATTAAGTTGTTCGCAGAAACTTTATTAAATAATGAAGTCAGGCTTCGAACAACTGCGAATGACGTTGTCATGTGATTTGATAAAGTAGTTTATTAGAATATTTTGACTTGTGCAGGATTCGCTTTACCCTTAGATTTTCATTATTTGGCCTAAAGAGTTGTTAATTCTGTTTCTTCTATCCTATTACTAGTCGTTTCATTCATAGATTGTGAATTTTCAATAAGCTTAATAAATTTAATACTTTCCGATATATCATCCGCTTTTTTAAGACTTAGATTAGCATTTGAAGTGCAACACCATATTCTTTGATCCAAACGCATATAACGAAATGCGCTTAAAACATTTAAACTGCTTTATTACTTGAAAATAAATAGATGAAATAAAGAAATGAAACCAATGAAAAATATACTTTTTGCTTGCTGTTTCACTGCGCTGAGTTCTGTGGCCTTGGCTGCACCTTTAGATATTTTGGCGTTTAAAAAAGCACAGTTCAGTCAACAGGAGCAGAACCAATTATGCGCACAAGTGAAAGAGCTTTGTCAGCATCGTGATCAATGGCGTAGCCTAAAAACCGCAGATCAGCATTTATGGTTGTTATCTGATGGAGATATTGTTCAGTTTAGCGCATCTACAACGGGGCTTAAATTATCGAAACAATGGCATATCGATATTTCCAGTCAAGAAGATGGGACATCGACTAGGAAATTTGTCTTTCCCAAGCTCTTTCCTATGACACAAAACCGTTATGCCATTGCAGTGATTGATACTTTTTCTGAAATGTATTCGGGTGGTGGAGCTGGGGTCGAACGTGCGAGTTTTTATGAATTAAAGGACTCAAGCAATACGCATCCATTTATTAAAAACTATCCATTTATTAAAAACTATCCATTTATTAAAAACTATCCATTTATTAAAAACTATCCGTTTAGTTTGAATCGAATGATTCGTGCTTGTTTTTCCGAACAAGATTATGAAAGCTCACAAGGCAATTGCCATGATGAAGATGCTTTAAGTTTAGATATTCGTCCCATTAAGCCGATGCTGTGGCAATTCCGCTACCGTTATCATTTGAGTGTATCCCCAGCATCGGATTCAGGCGAGAAATCATATCAAGGCAGCCGAAACCTGAATATTGATTTAAATAAAGCACCTAAACAACCGAATATTCCTGAAACATGGAATTATGCGGGCATGGAATAAAGAGCAGAAAACGGATTTAAGCGCTGCACATTTTACTAAAGCTTGAATCATTTTGATGTGCACAATTTACAAAGTCATAACTGGGGATAGCATTGGCGCTGTGGTACAAAGAAACAGATGATTATTTGGAAATCAGTTTATGTCACGTCTTTATACTTCTGCCCGTCGTAAATTTTCTTCTTTCAGCCGTTCTGTGTTGATGGCAGTGGCTTTGTTCGGTACGACACAAATTACGATGGCTGCACCTGCACAAACAGTCGATCAACTCAGTGCTTGTTTAGTGAAAGCCACGACTGCAACGGATAAAACTGCGGTGTTGCAATGGACGTTTGCAGCACTATCGACCCATCCTGACTTAAAAAGTTTTAGCAATGTGACAGATGTACAAAAAGAACAACTCGATAAAAACTTGGCTCAAGTATTACAGCGTATTTTAGTTGAACAATGTTCTGTGCAGACTAAAGCGGTGATTCAGGCGGAAGGTTTACAGGCGGTCGGTGATAGCTTTCAAGAGTTAGGCAGTATTACAGGTGAAGAAATTATTAAAAACCCTGAAGTAAAGCAGCAATTAAAAGGTGTGGTGCGTTATTTGGATTTGAACAAATTAGTGATGACGTTTTTAACACCTGATGTTTGGAATAAGTTGGGTGTGATTCGTTAGTTTAAATCCTCTCCCTAGCCCTCTCCTTTCTTGCGCTTCGTTTTAAAGCAGTGCTTTAAAACTTGCTCAGGAGAAGGGACACCACGTATCAAATAAATCACATGACAGAGTCTCCCTTTTCTAACGGTGAGAAGCGAAGCTTCGCAAGGAGAGGGATTACAATAAATCTGGATAAAACTTCTCATAATCTGGATTCGGTTCAGGGGTGACTTTAAGTTTCCCTTTCGATCCTGTGACATAGCTATTAATTTCTTTAGATGGCTGTTCATGCCAACCAATATTAAATGCACACAGTTTTGGGAAAAATTGTAGATGGCTGTAGTTCAAATTGTTATGAATCCAATAAAGAAAGACTTTGAAAGCTGAATGCGTCCCAGGTCTTCAAGTTTGGCGATAGAGGATACTTTTTTGATGGTCATAAGAATATTTTTAATATTAGTCTATTGAATTAAATAGAGGTTTGATTTAGTTATTGGAATATCAGTAAGTTCAAACTTTTCTAAAATAGATTGAATGATCGATAATATTAAGGGCGATGCATAGGGTGAAATATGAATATGTTTAATTAGTTTGGATATATCTATTTTCAAATTAATCCCTTTTTTATGCACCCATGACATATTAGGTTGCAGGGGTTCATTTTCTACCGGAATATGCCAATATATGGCACGATATTCCTGTTCATGTATAAAAGATTTTCTTTTATAAGCTAGAATATGATGCACATTCAAACTACCTGTTTTTTGAGAACATAGTTTAAGTATAGAATCTGTATTATAGTCAATATATTCAACTTTTTGGACTTCGATTCGAGGCGGTAATAATTCGCTTAAGGTCTTTAAATCAGTTTCAATAGCTACAGAATCATCTATGACCCCATACAGTTTCCACATAGCAGCAGATTCATAGTCATTTTGATGCCAACAATTTATAAAAATTGAATTTCTTTGACATATCATTGCTAGGTCAGAGTTTGTATTTAAAATTTCTTCATCTTTTTTAGTGAGAAGACCTTCATATATATCTTCGTAGTTATCTGCTCTATTTAAATATAATTCACTATTTATTATTAAAGTTAGAAACTTGGTCAAATCCATGTAACGCCACAGTTTTGGATTATCTAACATCTTTTTTCCTATAAAAAAAACCGCATTTAGCGAGATTTTTTATAGCATAAAATCAATTAATTAGCGAATAAATCAACCAATAAATTTCTTCATCAATTCATTCACTTGCGCAGGGTTGGCTTTACCCTTAGACACTTTCATCACTTGATCACCAGACCATTTAGAGTTTTAGTCTTTTACTTTCCATGAGTATTTAATAGGATTACTTGCCCCACGCTTTCTAAATTTCTCAGGAATTTTTTTGCCTAAATATTTTTCTTGAAAATTATTTGGTGCAGGCTCACCAATAAATCCAAACCTCTTTTCTCTTAAAGATGGAGTATAGATTTCTTCGCCTAGGAGTCTAAAGTTAGGAAAATTTTCTTCAGTTGCAGGTAACCACTGATTAGCAATGAAAATACCTCTAATAGTTCCTTGAGATACTGCAAAGATTAGATCTGCTTTTTCTGCTTCTTCTAATTTAATTTTCCAAGCAAAACGCACAGCATCATAAATACTACGTTCATCTACTGTTTTATTAATTGAAATTAAAATCGTTGGTTCATCTATTTCTACAACTTCTTGATCTTACATTTCTTTTATTATCATAGTTGTGACTCATTTAAAATTATATATTAGAAAAAGCCCCGATAAATCGAGGCTTTCTAGTGAAATTAAATGGTCAATCAACCAATCAACTTCTTCATCAACTCATTCACCTGAGCAGGGTTAGCTTTACCCTTAGACGCTTTCATCACTTGACCGACAAGACCATTAAATGCCTTCTCTTTACCCGCTTTGAATTCTTCAACCATTTTTTCATTGGCTGCAAGTACGTCTTTAATAATTGCTTCAATTGCACCTGTATCGGTTTCTTGCTTCAAGCCTTTTTCCGCAATAATTTCGTCCGCAGATTTGCCTTCATCCCACATAAAGCCAAAGACTTGCTTCGCAATCTTACCGCTAATGGTGTTATCCACTATACGCGCAATCATGCCACCCAATTGTTCAGCCGAAACAGGGGATTCAGCAAGGTCTAGGCTCGCTTTATTTAAAGCGCCTGAGAATTCGCCCATCACCCAGTTTGCAGACACTTTACCTTGAGCCGCACCGCCAGAAGCCGCCACAACAGCTTCATAAAAGTCTGCCATTTCGCGTGAAAGCGTTAATACATGAGCATCGTATTCAGTCACAGCAAAGTCAGCCACAAAACGCTCACGACGTGTCGCAGGTAACTCAGGCAAAGTCGCACGTGCTGCTTCAATTTGCGCATCAGAAATAATCACAGGCAACAAATCAGGATCAGGGAAATAACGGTAATCGTTCGCTTCCTCTTTCGAGCGCATTGAACGGGTTTCCATTTTCACAGGATCAAAAAGACGCGTTTCTTGGTCAATTTTGCCATCCCATTCCAAAATTTCCATTTGACGTTCAATTTCAACATTGATCGCTTGTTCAATGAAACGGAATGAGTTGAGGTTTTTCAGCTCACAACGTGTACCAAATTCATTGCCCGGACGACGCAACGACACGTTACAGTCACAACGGAATGAACCTTCCGCCATGTTGCCGTCAGAAATACCCAACCAACGCACTAAAGTGTGAATCGCTTTAATATAGGCAACCGCTTCTTCAACCGAACGCATATCGGGTTCAGACACAATTTCAAGTAAAGGTGTACCAGCACGGTTTAAGTCAATGCCCGACATACCTTCAAACTGATCGTGAATTGACTTACCTGCATCTTCCTCTAAATGCGCACGTGTCACGCCAATGCGTTTTACTGTGCCATCTTCAAGTTGAATGTCGATGTGACCTAAACCGACAATGGGATTGTCCATTTGGCTAATTTGGTAGCCTTTAGGCGAGTCGGGGTAGAAATAGTTTTTACGTGCAAATACCGATGCTTTGTCGATATAAGCATCAATTCCCAAACCAAAGCGAATGGCAAGATCAACCACTGCTTTGTTTAATACAGGCAACACGCCCGGCATCGCCAAATCAACAAGGCTAGCCTGTGTATTTGGGTCTTGTCCAAAAGTGGTTGAAGAACCCGAGAAGATTTTAGAGTTTGTTGCGAGTTGAGTATGAATCTCAATCCCGATCACCACTTCCCAACCATCAATCAACAGTGATTTAGCTTTCTTTTGAGCTGTTTTTGAGATACTAGTCATTTATGCATTCTCCTCAGCAATTGCCGCACGTTGAGTATGCCAATCGGTTGCTTGTTGATACTGATGTACCACAGACAACAATTGCGATTCAGACCAATAGTTACCAATCAGTTGTAAGCCAACAGGCAATTGGTCTTTGTCAAAACCAACCGGTGCATTGATTGCAGGAAGACCAGCAAGATTGACCGCGATGGTGTAGATGTCACCCAAGTACATTTCAACTGGGTCTAAAGAAGCACCAATTTTATATGCTGTGGTTGGTGCAGAAGGAGCAGCAATCACATCAACAGATTCAAAAGCTTTTAAGAAATCCTGTTGGATCAAACGACGTACTTTTTGTGCTTTGACATAGTAAGCATCGTAATAACCAGCAGACAACGCATAAGTACCAATCAAGATACGACGTTGCACTTCAGCACCAAAACCTTCTGAACGTGAGCGTTTGTATAAATCCATCAAATCAACTGGATTTTCACAACGGTAGCCATAACGCACGCCATCATAGCGCTGTAAGTTTGACGATGCTTCGGCAGGGGCAATCAAGTAATACGTTGGAACATAAGCTTCAGTCATGTTGAGATCAATCTCAACCAAGGTTGCGCCCATTTCTTCTAACTTTTTCAATGATTCTTCAACACGCGCTTTAACGTCAGCATCTAAACCAGCAACATTAAAGTATTGTTTAGGAATACCAATGCGTAAACCTTTTACCGCTGTGTTATTTAGGTTTGAAACATAATCATCAACGTCTTTTTCAATTGAGGTTGAATCTTTTGCGTCATGACCTACCATCACGTTCATCAGGTATGCACAGTCTTCAGCCGAGCGCGCCATTGGGCCGCCTTGGTCTAAGGAAGATGCATACGCGATCATACCGAAACGTGATACACGACCATAAGTCGGTTTAAGCCCTGTAAGGCCACAGAAGGATGCAGGCTGACGAATTGAGCCACCTGTATCTGTACCTGTAGCAAACGGTGCAAGGTCAGCCGCAACAGCAGCAGCAGAACCACCCGATGAACCACCTGGAACATGATCCAGTGCCCACGGATTTTTGGTTGCGCCAAAGTAAGATGACTCCGAGGTTGAACCCATGGCGAATTCGTCCATGTTCACTTTACCCAAAGTCACCAGACCCGCAAATTTACCTTTCGCTACAACAGTTGCGTCGTAAGGCGAGATAAAGTTATCCAACATTTTAGAACCCGCAGTGGTCTTAATCCCTTGGGTACAAAAAATATCTTTGTGGGCAATCGGTACACCAGTCAGTACAGTTGCAGTACCTGCTTTGATTGCAGCATCCGCAGCATCCGCTTGAGCCAATGCCTGTTCTGGGGTCACGGTTACAAAACTTTGCACTTGAGCATCAATTTTATCAATGCGTTTTAAATAATGTTCAGTCAGTTCGCGAGATGAGAATTTAGCTTGGCTTAAACCCTCAGTGATTTCACGAATCGATAAGCGATGTAAATCAGTCATGAGAAAAAATTCTTTACCTTAAATTTGATTTAATGGGTTTAACTGAATAAAAATTATTCAATCACGCGAGGAACTAAGTACAAGCCATCCTGTGTTGCAGGTGCAACAGCTTGATATTCTTCACGATGATTCTCTTCAGAAACCACGTCTTCGCGTAAAGGTTGTGGATGATCAAATGGGCTTTTAAGTGGTTCAACACCATCAGTGTCGATCCCTTTTAAGGTGTCCATCATGCCTAAAATTTTATTTAGACTTTGAGCATATTCAGTAGATTGCGTGTCATCTAGCGACAATCGAGCAAGATTGGCGATTGCCGAAACTGTTTGTGCATTTAAATCCGCAGAATGCTGTGCATCCGATGTAGACATAACATCACCTGAGTCAGTATTAAAAAAATTCAAAATATCGTGCGTTATAATAAGCGATTGACTTGTTCAAATCATCACATTTAGTTAAAGTTGCCACCTTGCGTCCACATAAAGTTTAATCGAGAACGTCTCCGTGATTCTAAAAAGACTAATTGGCTTGTTTTCGCCCGATCTAGCCATTGATTTAGGTACAGCAAATACACTTATTTATGCACCAGGACGAGGCATTATATTAAATGAACCGACTGTTGTGGCAATTCGTCATAGTGGTTCACAAAAAATTGTTGCCGCGGTTGGTCTGGATGCAAAGCAAATGCTGGGTCGTACGCCTGCGAATATTTCTGCAATTCGTCCAATGAAAGATGGTGTGATTGCCGATTTTGAAGTCACAGAAACCATGCTGCATCAATTTATCAGTAAAGTGCATGAGAAACGTCTATTTCCACCTGCACCGCGTGTTGTTGTATGTGTGCCATGCAAATCGACCTTGGTAGAACGCCGTGCTATCCGTGAAGCCGTTTTTAATGCTGGTGCACGTGATGTTCGTTTAATTGAAGAACCAATGGCTGCGGCAATTGGTGCAGGTATGCCAGTTGAGCAAGCATGTGGTTCAATGGTGGTCGATGTTGGTGGTGGTACGACTGAAATCGCAATTATTTCATTACAAGGTTGTGTCTACGCTGATTCATTACGTATCGGTGGTGATGTGTTTGATGAGCAAATCATTAACTACGTACGTAAAGCACACGGTTGTGTGATTGGTGAAACGACCGCTGAAGTGATTAAAAAAGAAGTCGGTATGGCTTTGCTTGATCCTGACTCAAAAATACTTGAAATTGAAGTACGTGGTCGTAACTTGGCAGAAGGTGTGCCTCGTGCAATTACCGTGACTTCTGTTGAAATTGCCCAAGCGATTTCTGATCCATTACAAAATATTGTTTCTGCGGTGAAGTCGGCACTTGAACAAACCCCACCTGAATTGTCTTCTGACATTGCAGAGCGTGGCATTGTATTGACGGGTGGCGGTGCATTATTACGTAATCTAGACAAACTCCTTGCACAAGAAACGGGCTTACCTGTGGTTGTTGCTGAAGATCCATTGACGTGTGTGACTCGTGGTGGTGGTAAAGTCTTAGAATTCTTTGATAATCCAAATCATGACATGCTATTTGTAGGCTAAGTTAAGGACGAGGCGGGTGCAAACAAATCTGTTTTCTAGACAACCGCCATCTTTTCGCTCATTTATCATTGCGGTCATCACTTGTTGGGTTGTGCTATTTTTTAATTGGCGTATGCCGCATGTGATTCAACCCGCACGTGATGTCTTGTATGCGGCATATAATCCCATTTATGCCTTAGCAAGTTATCCAGTGTTATCGCGAGAATGGCTCAATCAACAAACCAAGTCCGAGGCACAGTTACGTCGTGAAAATACCGCGATGCATGCCGAACTTTTACAGGCGCAAGTTCGTCTGCAAAAACTATCTGAACTTTCTGCTGAAAATACTCGTCTAAGAGGCTTACTCGATACTCCACTGATTATTGATGGTCGTATGGAAATTGCAGAAGTGATTGGTACAGATGCAGATCCACTTCGTCATATTATTGTGATTAATCGCGGTGCCAGTAGCCAACTGAAAGTGGGTCAAACGGTACTGGATGACAAAGGCATTATGGGGCAGATCATTAATGTCTATCCACATAGTAGTCGCGTGATGTTGTTGTCGGATAAAGAGCATTCTTTATCTGTGCGTTTAGAACATACTGGAATGCGTGCCATTGTTTCGGGTACTGGTGATTTAGGTCATTTGAAAATGGAATATGTTCCAACCAGTGCCAATATTAAAGTGGGTGAAAAAGTCTATAGTTCTGGACTGGGTGCACATTTTCCTGCGGGTTATTTGGTCGGAACGGTGTCTAAGGTGAATCGACATAATTCAGGTGAGTTTTCCAAAATTGATGTGATTCCAGCAGCACAGTTGGCCGGTGGGCATCATGTGGCTGTTCTATTTTCCGATTCTTTAGCGATGGAGCAACCTTATGCTAATCGCTAAACTGCGTTCTGAAAAAAATCGTGATCCGTTAGTTGCGATTGTGCTTTCCGTAATTATTTGTTCAGTACTCATTGTTTATCCGTTGTCTTATGCTGTTTCAGGTGCGCGTCCATTATTCATGTTGTTGGTGGTGCTGTTTTGGGTCATGTGTCAGCCCACTTGGTGTGGTATTTGGTTTGCTTTTGGGACAGGGATTTTTACCGATCTTTTGGTTGATGCGCCTTTAGGCATGAATGCCTTCAGTTTTGTCGTCATTACCTTTGTGGCAAGATTTTTAACCCGTGAACGCCGTATTTTGACTTTTGCTAATCTGTGGGTAATTAGCTTTTTAGCTGTATTGGCACATTTATTTATCACTTGGATTGCGCAAATTATGGGTGGGTTGCAGTTTTCGATTGCAAGGCACTGGCAGCCTTTGTTGAGCAGCATTTTAGTTTTCCCACTGATTTATTTTGTACTGAAAAAATGGCGCATTTAATTCTTGCTTCAAGTTCTCCACGTCGCCGTGAGTTACTGCAACAACTGGGACTCGACTTCGACATTTTTAGTCCAGAGATTGATGAGTCTGTTTTAGTGGGCGAGAGCGTTGCAGCCTATGTTGAACGACTGGCATGTGCGAAAGCTCAAGCGGTTTTAGAGCAATTCCCAGATGCCATTATTCTGGCTGCTGACACCAGTGTTGGGGTGGATGATCAAATTTTAGGTAAGCCTGAATCTAAGCAGCATGCTTTTGAAATGTGGCAATCCATTTCAGGACGTAAACATGATGTATTTTCAGGTATTTGCGTGCGTACAAGTCGCGAAAAATCAAGTATAGTGGTACGAACGCAGGTTGAGTTTCAAGCATTAAGCCGCAATGATATGGAAGATTATTGGGCGACAGGTGAGCCTTTAGGTAAAGCTGGTGCTTATGCCATTCAGGGGATTGCAGCACGTTATATTCCTCGTATCGAAGGAAGTTATAGTAATGTGGTGGGCTTACCTTTATACGAAACAGTACAGTTATTAAAAGTAGTTAAGGCACTAAATTAACTGCTGAACAAGAATTTTTATAATGTTTTGAGTCTTATTATGTCTGACGAGCTACTGATTAACGTCACCCCTATGGAATGTCGGGTGGCTTTAATCCAAAATGGTACGGTCAATGAATTATTTGTAGAACGCACGGTTAAACGTGGTTTAGTGGGCAATATTTATAAAGGCAAAGTGGTTCGCGTTTTGCCGGGTATGCAAGCGGCATTTGTCGATATTGGTTTATCTCGTACAGCCTTTTTACATATCAATGATATGATTTGGCCACGTAATCAGCCCACACCCAATGTATTTGAATTGCTGCAACCGGGGCAAATTCTTACGGTTCAAGTGATGAAAGACATGCTTGGAACCAAAGGTGCTCGTTTAAGTACAGACCTGTCAATTCCTTCGCGTTATTTAGTCCTCATGCCGTATGGTCATCATATTGGTGTTTCACAGCGCATTGAGTCTGAAGAGGAACGTAATCGCTTACGTTCGATGATTGAGCCTATTCAAACCACACATCAGCTACCGGGCAGTGTGATTGTTCGTACGGCTGCTGAAGGGATTCCCGAATCAGAAATTGCCCAAGATATGGCATATTTGGCCAAGCTTTGGGAATTTATTCAACGTAAACAAAAAAGTATTGTGGTGCCTTCACTTATTTTTGAAGAGTTACCTCTTCCGCAACGTGTGATTCGAGATTTAGCCAACGAAGCGACCTCTAAAATTTCAGTTGATTCACGTGAAATTCATGCCAAATTACAAGAATTTGTCGCTGAATTTGTACCCAGTATGCAAACAAGACTGATTCATTATCCGGGTGAACGTCCTATTTTCGACTTATATAATGTCGAAGAAGATATCCAAAAGGCACTACAAACGCGTGTAGCGCTTAAGTCTGGTGGATATTTGATGATTGATCAGACTGAAGCTATGACCACCATTGATGTCAATACGGGTTCATATGTGGGAGGGCGAACACTAGAAGATACGGTGTTTAAAACCAATATGGAGGCAACGCAAGTCATTGCACGTCAACTCCGCTTACGTAACTTGGGCGGCATTATTATTATTGACTTCATTGATATGCAAGAAGCACAGCATCGTGAAGAGGTGATGAGTCAGTTCGAGCGTATGCTTGAACGTGATCATGCAAAAACCAAGATTACACAAGTTTCGGAACTGGGTTTGGTTGAAATGACCCGTAAGCGTACCCGTGAATCTTTGGAACATTTACTCTGTGAATCCTGCCCAACATGTCAGGGTCGTGGTTATGTGAAAACGGCAGAGACAGTGTGTTACGAAATTTTTCGAGAAATTTTAAGATATGCACGTGCTTTTGAATCAAAAAGTGGCTTTACTGTGATTGCTCATCCGTTGGTGATTGACCGATTGTTAACAGCCGAAGCACCCGCAGTAGCTGATTTAGAGCATTTTATAGGGCGTGTGATTAAGTTTCAGGTGGAAAATTTATATACGCAAGAGCAATACGATATCATTCTGAGTTGAAATTGTAACAGAATATCGTTAAACACTTGTTACATCTGAAATTTTACTTTCGAAGTGTAATTTTTAATACTAGGCATACACAGTAGCCAAAGCCAAATTTCTCCTTTTGGCTTAGCAAAAAAGAGGTATGACATGAGTATAAGCCAAGTAATTATTAAACAAAGTTCGAAAGTCTTAGATCATAAACCTGCCACTAATAGTGGTTATATTGTGGATGAACAAGGTAAAGAAGTTCAAATTACCACTGCTATGGTTCGTTCAGTCTGCCACCAATTATTAAATCGATGCCGAACTATTAAAAATTAAGGGGCTAATTTTAAGCCCCTTAATTTATTTCAGATTTATTTTTCAGAAATTGCGGTTAACTCACCGCCTGTAACTTTGGGTTTTCTTGACCTATGATTTGTTCAAATCGTTGAATTTCATCTTCTAAGTGCGCCAGTAAGTTTTGTATTTTAGGTAATGCATTGCGGCAGCCCGTTAAACCGACTTCCAATTTGTCTAAATAGCTGGTCATCGTGATATTGAGTGCTTGCCCATCTAGCACAATAGATGCAGGGTAGAGCGCATCTAGTTTGGCACCATTCCAATACAGCGGTTCGCGTGGTCCCGGTACATTAGAAATAACAATATTAAAAGCTTGGCGCTTAGGCATCATGCCTGAAACGATATTGAAGCCAGCTGCACCATAAACCAATGCACTATAGTTTAAAATCTGATTTGAGTTCATGCGCTTAAAACGCTGTTTTGCGTTTAGCACACTACGGCGAATAATTTGTAGGCGTTCTAATGGTGTTTCTTTATTGGTCCCTAAGTTGGCCAAAATCATGGTAATACGATTCGATACCTCAGAATCATCATCACGAATCGATGCTGGAACCATTGCAATCAGTGGTTTTTTCGGTAAAGCCTGTTGACTAATTAGGTACTCACGTAAAGCCCCTGAGCAAATAGCCAAGACCACATCATTAATCGTGACACCCAGCGCTTTAGCAATTTTGCTTAAGCGCTCCAGTTCAAAGGATTGTGCTGCAAAACGACGAGAAGAACTTACTCGTTGATTTAAAATACTGCTAGGCGCTTGAAAGCTGGATACATAATCTGGATTACGCCCCATATCCTTCATAATGGTTTGAGATAGCTCACGCAATACGGTAGGGGTGGCTTCAAATTGTTGTTTGATTCCGCCCATAATTTTTTTAAATCTGCTTGACGTTGGTTCTTTCAAGCGTTTAGCACGTGGGCCTTCAACACACCAAGGCGGCACAATACTTTTCGCGTTTGGATCCTGTGAGAGCGATTTTTCAACGAGGCGCATGCCTGCAATGCCATCCACCATCGCATGGTGAATTTTAAAGTACATGGCAAAGCGATTACCCTCAATGCCTTCAATAATATTACAGGTCCAAAGTGGCTTAGCACGATCAATTAGGGCACTGTGTTCTTGTGAAATATAGGTTAATAATTCACGGATTCGACCGGGGTGTGGAAGCGCAATATGACGGAAATGATGGTCTAAATCGAATTCTTGGTCTTCATCCCAAAACAGACCATTGAGTTTATTATTAAAAGGTGGGACGGGGATTGATTTTGAACTACGAATATCTGCAACAAGATCTTGGATAAAGGTTTTAGGTGCATGATCGGGAATTTGGAATAGAAAGAGTCCACCAACATGCATCGGTTGCTGTCGCTTTTCTAGTGACAAGAAAATAAAATCAATTGGGTGTAAAGGACGCATAGCGTTGGATGCCTCACTGCAATTTTATTGGCTGTTCATGTCTAAACTCTGAACAGGTTTGTTAGAATTATAAAAACCGTCTTTTTAGTATATCGCTTTTCAAATATAAAAAAACTTATTTCTGTATAATGATGAGTATAAGAAAAACCACTGATATACAGTGGTTTTTTTGAAAAAAGCTATTTTTTTAAGTTGCCGGAATGCAATCCGCACTCTTTATGGGTTGCTTCTTCCCACCACCAGCGACCTTCACGTTCATGTTGATTTGGAAGGACGGGACGGGTACAAGGTTCACAGCCAATTGAGATGAAACCACGTTCATGCAGTGGATTATAAGGGATTTCCATCATACGAATATAGTTCCATACGTCGGCACTTGACCAGTTTGCTAAAGGATTATATTTGATCAATTGCTTATCTGGACCTGAAAAACCAGCATCTGCTTGAATAACAGGAATTTCATTACGTGTGCCCGGACTTTGATCTTTACGTTGACCTGTAATCCAGCCATCTAATGTGGCCAGTTTTTTACGTAGTGGTTTTACTTTACGAATACCACAACATTCTTGATGGCCATCTTCAAAAAAGCTAAAGAAACCTTTTTGTTTGACCAAGCTTTCGATTGCTTCGGACTCAGGAAAGCAAATTTCAATCTCAATATTATAGTGTTTACGCACTGTTTCGATAAATTGATAGGTTTCTGCATGTAAACGCCCCGTATCTAAACTAAAGACACGAAAGGGTTTACCGAGATGAGATGCCATATCAATCAAAACCACATCTTCAGCACCTGAAAATGAAATGGCAATTTCACCTTCTTGGCTTAAAGCAAGTTCTAAAATCTCACTTGGGGATTTATCGGTATATTCAGATGCAAGGGCATCGACAAGGTCAATGGTAGGGATAATCGTCATGACAGTTCCTGGCTATAGGCTTGGACACTTAAAAACCTATATTAATTTAATTCACAATGATTTTAATAGAATTGAAATAATCTGCTTAGCAATAAAAAATAAATGCTTATGAATTAAATAGATTTAAAAAACAGCACCTAAGAAATCATTTTTTAAGCTATGATAGCGCAAATTTTTTTCACTGGCATGAGGAGAACCCATGGAAATCGTATGTCTTGATCTTGAGGGTGTGTTAGTTCCAGAAATTTGGATTAACTTCGCAAAAAAAACCGGTATTAAAGCATTAGAAGCAACTACGCGTGATATTCCAGACTACGATGTGTTGATGACGCAACGCTTGAATATCTTAAAAGAGCACGGATTAGGCTTAAATGATATTCAGGATGTAATTGCAGATATGGGGCCTTTCCCTGGTGCAAAAGAGTTTGTGAAATGGGTCAGTACTCATTTTCAATTGATTATTCTTTCAGATACATTTTATGAGTTTGCTCATCCATTGATGAAACAGTTGGATTGGCCAACTATTTTTTGTCATAAATTAGAAACTGATGAAAATGGCATGATTGCAGCGTATAAACTTCGCCAACCAGATCAGAAACGTCAAGCGGTTAAAGCATTGCATGGTTTGAACTTTCGTGTGATTGCTGCGGGCGATTCCTATAATGATACGACTATGTTGGGTGAGGCTGATCATGGCTTCTTATTTGATGCACCTGAAAATGTGATTGCTGAATTTCCACAATTCCCAGCGATTAATGGTTATGAGGCATTAAAAGAAGCGATTCGTAATGCTTCTGTACGTGATATTCCCGCTTAATTTGATAAGAAAGTTGTAATAGAGAAGGGCACCAATGGTGCCCTTTCTTATTGAATGCTAATTTAACGCATAACGCTATTAGAAGCGGTAGCCGATTTTCATACCATAACCAAGAGCAGTATTGTCTTCAAAGCTACCAGCAACTCTTCCACCCGTTTGGGCTTGAGCATCACCTAACCAGAAATATTTTACACCCGCTTGGATGAAATAATTTTCAGCAGGACTATATTGACCACCTAAGCCAACACTCCAATAACCTTCAACTGGACCTAAAGTCGTTACTGGGTTACCAGCACCTGAGTCCCAGCCAACAGCGGCTGTACCAGACCATTTAGCGTTAAATTTATGGCCTAAACCTACTGTTGCAGACCATTGATCATCAGAATAATCAATCAAATTATTTTTTGATTTTTCTTTAAGAACATTTGGTGTAACTGCAAACTGGCTCCAATGCACCCAACGGATATTAGCAAATGCTAAAGTGTCTTTAGCAATACCTGATTGTAGATCAAGATTCACAGATTGTGGCGTAGTTATTTCAGTTGTGCTACTAGGAAATACTAACTTGCCTAGACCAAATGTCTCAAATGTTTCGACATCATGTTTGATTTCTGAGCGGTAAGTCACTGCAGCTTTAAGTGCAATCTCTGGAATTACGTAGGCAAAACCTGCTAACCAGCCATAAGCATCATCTTCTTTAAGCGCAATATCATAACCACCGACAGCAGCTGGACCACCATAAGCAGCACCACGTAAAGATACGTTTGCCTTTACAGTTTGATATACAGGACCTGCATAAATATTCCAGTTTTCAGTCGGTTGGTAACCAATTAAAGCTGTAATATTATTGGTTTTAACTTCAACGCCTGTGCCTTCTCCAGCGAAACCAAAAGCATTAGATTCAGGCGCGTATTGAGAGTCAGCCCCAAATGGTTGATCATAAAGCAAACCCAAAGAAATTTTATCTGTTGCTTGAATTTTTATAGCAGCAGCAGGGAAGTAGTAGTCTTCGCCCATATCGCTGACTTTATTGCCAGCAATGTCTTTACCTTGAACTTCTGGATCTAAAACTGAAATACCCGCTTCTGCGTAGTTTCCCGGTTGTAAAAAGGCTGAAATCGATTGTCCTGAACGATCAAGTCCAGCGGCAAATGTTGCTGTAGTCGGAATTAAACTAAGTAAAATTGCTGAATGAATCGCTGTAAGCTTCATGAATTCTTTTCCTTGAGCCGCTTAATCGTTATTTAAAAGTTACGGGAAAATAACATAAATAAAAAAAGAGTAAATGCTCAGCTCTGATTGGGAAATGAACTGTGTAATTCAAAAAATGAACTTGAATAGAGTAAAAGTACTAATAATGGTTTAGTATGTAAATGATTTATAAGTAAAAAAATAGAGTAATCATTTTAAAAAATGAAAGTAATATAAGGGGTTCTTTTTGATTAAATTTGAAACATATAGATGGCTAAGTTTAAAAAACAATAGGCATAATGTAAAAAGACCATAGCAAACTATGGTCTTTTTTTAAATATTGAATGGCTTAAATTAGAATTTGTAACCCATTTTTAGACCGTATGCGATAGCATGGTTGTCTTCAAATTTAGCCACCGAGTTTGGAGTATTGAATTGAGCACCTGACTGAGCATCTGCATCACCTAACCAGAAGTATTTTACACCACCAGCAATGAAAGTTTGTGGTGTTGGGCTGAATTGAGCACCTAAACCAAGGTTCCAATAACCTTCAGTTGGACCTAATGTAGAAATAGGGTTGCCTGCACCAGAGTCCCAGCCTACTGATACGTTACCAGCCCATTGTTCGCTAAGTTTACGTCCAACGCCTACAGTTGCTGAAATTTGATCATCAGAATATGCAACTAAGTCAAAGCCATTCGGTTGTCCAACTGCAGGACCAATAGCAGCACTTGCTTTACCAAAAGCATATGGACGAATTGCGAATTTAGACCATTCAACCCAACGAACGTTAGCAAATGCAACGGTATTTGCCATGATGCCAGTTTGGAAATCTAAGTTGACAGACTGAGGTGTTGTAATGTCAGTTGAACCTTTGTTTGCATTAAGGTTAATTAGACCTGGTACTGGTAGAGCTGCTAAATTTGTGCCAATAGATGATTCTTTAACATCTATAGTATGCTCAATTTCAGAACGATAAGTAAGAGATGCTTTTAAAGCAATTTCAGGAATTTGGTAAGCAACACCTGCTAGCCAACCTGCCGCACCATCTTCGTCAATATTGGCTTTGTAACCTGCAAATCCTGTACTAGGTGAAGCAGTACCACTATATGCTGTACCTTGTAGCTCTACACTTCCTTTAACAGTTTGGTATACACCACCACCATAAATATTCCAGTTTACAGTCGGCTGGAAACCAAAAATTAAAGATAAACTTTGTGTGTCGACTTCAACACTTGTATTGCCCAACGGGCTTGTAAACATATTTGAAGAAGTGTATTCAGCATCTGCACCAAATGGTTGGTCATAAATTAAACCAACTGAAAAATTATCATTTAACTGTAATTTTAAAGCAGCACTTGGGAAGTAATAGTCTCCCGCCATGTCACCTGTCTCTTGGCTAGTAGCATTGGTAGCTGTAACGTTGGTTTTACCTGAAACAGTTGGGTCTAATACAGAAAGACCTGCTTCAAAATAGTTGCCTGGCTGTAAAAATGCCGCGATTGATTGACCTGAACGGTCTAAAGCTGCTGCGAATGCACCTGTCATTGGTACGGTTGCAAGGATAATGGCTGTGGTAAGTGTTTTTAATTTCATGCTGTATCTTTCCTTGAGGTACAAATTTTATTACTGAAATTGCTGTTATTTATGTTCAGTATTCATTTTTGGCAACATCGGTTTTTAAACCTGATATGATTTGTTACTCCATGTGACAAAAATAGCACAATAAAAAAAAGAGTAAATGCTCTAGAAAAACAAATTAAGGGTAAAAAACTATGTATTTGATTTTTCTGTCTAAAATTTATTAATTTTTTTGTTTTAAGTTATTGAAAATTAATTAAATAAATAAAAACCAATGGTACTTGGTTTTGTTTTTTATTTGGTTATAAAATAATCGTTTATTATGAGGAATAGAATGTTTATTTGTAGTTTTGATCACACTATTTAATAGTAAGTATCCTGGTGGCATCAAGATAATGTTTTAGTGCATTGGATCATGACGATTTTGGCCTTGCGGAGCAATGCTCCAGATGCAGTATTAAACCATTGGTTTCCTCTTTTTGGCTCATTGATTGAACTGGTATAGATCTACAAATTAGGTGTTGATAATTCTAGTCAGAATAAAACTTTGTGTATATAACCGCGTGTTTTCTACTCAAAAAGAAGCGAATGCTGTCTGATTTGAATAGATTGAAATTTACTATAATTCGGGTAACACAGTATTCTGCAAAGAATTGTTTAAGCCCTAAAAATGTTGAGCAGAAATCTTTAAGAGTTTAGAGGGATGAGGGATGAGGGAGCATCATTCCATAAATTTTATAATTTTGTTTAGTATCAAAACCCGCATAGCTTGGATGTCACTGCAACTTATGGTATGACCGTGCTTACTGTTTCAATCCTATGATTTAAACTTTGAATAATAATATTGATATATTTTTCAACATCATCTTTAAAAATCATATATTGCAATGCTAAGCCATAACTTAATGAAATTAACTCAGCAGTAATCGTCTCAATCTGGTTTTGATCTACAGGTTGTACTGCTGGAATGAGGCAGATTAAAATTTTGGCTACTTCATCTTTATGCGTCTGCCAAACTTTTTGATATTCCAATGCAAAAGATTCGTCACGCGCTGCATATAATTGAAGTTCAATTGATATTTTTAACCATTCAACGTTATTAAAAAAATCGCTTAGCCAGACACGGAGTTTTTCAATTGAATGATTAATATTTAAGTCTTCTTTGGATATTATATTTTGCAGCTGAAGATTTTCTTTCTCAAATTGCAGTCGCATTAATTCTAATAAAAAATCTTCTTTATTACTGAAATTTGAATAAAAAGCACCTTGAGTGTAGTTGGCATGTTTAGAAATATTTCTAATAGAAACAGCACCATAACCGTGATTGGAAATTAAAGAAAATCCAGACTCAATAAGGGCTAGGCGGGTTTTAAGCTGTTTTTCATCACGTGATAATTTTTTTGAATTCATGAAAGTAAAATAAATGAGATAACAATTGATATCTTAAATTTTATGAGATAACTTTGCTACTTATTTTTCAAATATCAATTGTAATCTGAAAGAATAAATATTTTAATTTTAGAGATGATTATGAGCCAGAGTGCATATAAACGAATAGTTGTTATCAATGGGCATCCTTCAAAAAGCAGCTTTAATGCTGCATTGGTCGATGCCTATATGACTTACGCCGCCCAGTACAACGTTCAGGTCGATTTGATTGAAGTGGGGCAATTGCATTTTGACCCTAATCTCAAAAATGGCTATGAAAAGAGAATGGAGCTAGAGCCAGATTTAATTGCAGCTTGGAAAAAAATTGAACTTGCGGATCATTTGGTCTGGATTTTTCCTGTATGGTGGGGCGGACTGCCAGCAGTGACTAAAGGTTTTATTGATCGTGTATTTTTACCAAGTATGGCCTTTAGTTATTATGAAAACAGTAATCGTATTAAAGGCCATTTATTAAATAAAACAGCCAGAATAATTACCACATTGGATCAACCAGGCTGGGTCTATAAGTGGTATTTTGCTGAACCGAGTACTCGGCAGCTGAAAAAAACGACCTTAGCGTTTTGCGGTGTCAAAAAGATCAAAACGGTGTATATCGGTTCTGTTCGTGGTTCAAGTGAACTGAAACGTGAAAAATGGTTAAGACAAATGGAAAAGTGTGCAAAGCAGGATTGCCATAATGCTCCAAGCTTGTACTTAAATAATAAGCCAGCAACAAATTCAGACTGAGCTGTGAAAATGAATGCCTGTGTGCAGTGTGTTTTAGCTTGCGGTGGTCGATATTGCAGACAATATTGATTGTTTAAGCTATGACTTCTGCAGGTTCTGGCCATATGGGAAATGTCCAAATAGGCCATTTCAGTAAAGATTAAATAAGTGATCTATATTTTTAACGCGAAATTTATGGCATATCGGTTTATTTTCACGACTCTGCTAAAAATCATCTGCTTCACATAAATTTCATGTCGGCTCGATTAAACTCATTCAAACAAAATCTAATAATTTTGAGATTAGGATTAGCCCATGTTCAAAAGTCTTATGCGATGGGTAGATAGTTGGTCCATAACTGTTCAGGCAGAGACCATTTTATCTGAGAAAAAGAAAATTCAATGGTTGCGGATTTTACCCTTTATCATTCTGCATATTGCTTGTCTTGCCGTATTTTGGGTGGGGGTGTCATGGTTTGCAGTTGCCTTCATGCTGATTTTTTATTTGATTCGTATGTTTTCGATTACTGCATTTTTCCATCGTTATTTGTCACATAAGACTTTTCAGACTTCAAGAATGGTGCAATTTATTTTTGTCTTGCTTGGCACGATGAGTGCTCAGCGCGGACCTTTGTGGTGGGCAGCGCACCATCGTTATCACCATCGATTTACTGATACAGAGCAAGATCCACATTCATCTAGCCACGGCTTTTGGTATAGCCATGTAGGGTGGTTTTTAAATGAATATAACTTTGCTACACGCAAAGAAGTGATTAAAGATTGGTTGAAATATCCTGAACTTATTTGGCTTGACCGATTTAGCCTTATCGTTGTATTCATGACTGCTGGGGCAATTTATACATTAGGGGAATGGTTGGCTATTGCACATCCTCAAATTGGAACATCGGGTGTACAACTATTGGTCTGGGGATTTGTCGTTTCAACTGTATTACTGATTCATGCGACTTTGTGTATTAACTCACTTGCCCATCTCTACGGCAGTCGTGACTTTGAAACCCAAGATCAAAGCCGTAATAATTTATTTTTATCCATTATTACGTTAGGTGAAGGTTGGCATAATAACCATCATTTTTATGCAGGCAGTACACGGCAAGGCTTTTATTGGTGGCAAATTGATATTACTTATTACCTTTTAAAAATAATGTCTTGGTTTGGCTTGGTCTGGGGATTCAAACCGATTCCAGCACGGGTTTATGAGGTGAGTAAAATAGCGCAATCATCCGTACCAGCAAAAAAATTAATTAAGACCAACACAAAAAATATTCAAACTGGGGAGTCTTCATGAAAATTGCCATTATTGGTTCGGGTATTTCTGGGTTATATGCGGCATGGAAACTTTCAAAGCAACATCAAGTAACTGTTTTTGAGAAAAATAATTATTTTGGCGGTCATACAGATACGCATGATCTAGAAATAGAGGGGCAGATGCTTGCTGTCGATAGTGGTTTTATCGTATTTAACGACTATAACTATCCTCTCTTTAGTCAAATGCTTACGGAACTTGGGGTCAAAGCTCAAAGCAGTGATATGGGCTTTTCTGTGAATAATCAGGTGACGGGGCTACAATATAATCCATCGAAAAAAATATCATTACTGTGCCGACCACAGAATTTTTTGAAATCTAATTTTAGAGTAATGTTAGCCGATCTATTTAGATTTTATGCAGCCAATAAAGAAGTTATGGTCGATGATTGTGAGACCACATTAAGTATAGAAGATTATTTAGACCAAAATGGCTATTCAGAGGCCTTCCGCCAAGAGCATTTATATCCGATGTGCGGTGCACTCTGGTCATGCCCACTTGAGCAAGTGGGACAAATTCCTTATAAATTTGTGGTCAGTTTTTTTCAGCACCATCGAATGTTACAGCTCAAAGACCGACCACAATGGCAAACAGTCAAAGGCGGTTCTGCGCGTTATGTTCAAGCCATTCAGCAACAGTCCCCCAACATTAAGTTTAAGCAATTGGCTGTCACCAGCGTGTCACGCTTATCCGATCAGGTAATTGTTCAAACAGAAGTGGATACCCAGCAGTTCGACTGGGTGATTTTTGCCAACCATGCCGATGATAGTTTAAAACTTTTAGCGGATGCGACAGCGCTTGAACAAAATGTACTGGCAAAGTTTTCTTATCAAGATAACCGAATGGTGGTACATAGCGACCTCAGTATCATGCCGAAACGCAAGTCTCAATGGGCGAGCTGGCATGTGCATGTCACCGAATCTGAATCTGATGTTGAAGCCGTATTTCAGCATGCAAAGCTTCATTATGGTTTTAGCTACTGGATGAACAAGCTGCAAAATTTATCCTGTAAAACCCAAATTTTTGCCACGCTGAATCCCAATTTCCCTATTAACTCCAAGTATATTTGGGTTGAACGTGAGTATCGACATCCTGTTTTTAATGCAGCAGCCATTGCGGCGCAGGCGCGTTGGGCAGAAATTAATGGACAAAATCGTACTTCCTATTGTGGGGCTTATTGGGGTTGGGGATTTCATGAAGATGGTGCGCGCAGTGCGGCGAAAGTGGTGGATCAATTGGCGCAGTTTGTAGCCGAGCCTGCTTAGGAGCATGGTATGTTGATGACCTCACTTGCGGTTGCGCCTGCCATGATCAGGCATCGTCGCTATTTACCGAAGTCGCATGAATTTGACGCGCAATTAAGCTACTTATGGTTTGACCCCGATCAGGTGGATTCCATTACGCAGCAATCATGGTTGTGGTCATTGAAGCATTGGAGTGTTCTGCGCTTAGATTCAGATGATTTTTTAATTGCAGAGCATGGTTCAATTCGGGAAAAAATTAAAAAAATACTCCTTAAACAAGCCAATATTATCTTGGCTTCAGATACACAAATTCGTGTGTTGGCACTACCACGCACTTTGGGTTTTTATTTTAACTCGGTGGTCTTTTATTTTATTTTGGATAGCACTGAACATCCGATCTTTATTCTGAGTGAAATCACCAATACTCCTTGGAATGAACGTCAGGTTTATATCCACGATTGTCGGGATAAAGTAGTTCAGCATTCACATTTTCAAAGCTATTCGTTCGAGTTTGAAAAATCATTTCATGTCTCACCTTTTATGCCGATGGATATGGATTATTGTTGGCGCTTTAATTTTTCAGAACAGCAAAATGTCATCCATATGCAGTTGTTTCAACAGGATGTACTGCAATTTGATGCCACAATGCGCTTTTCACTGCGTCCCATCACAGTTCCTTCACAACACTATCGCTATGCTATTTCCTCTGTCTTTGAACCTTTTAAAATGATGGCGGGTATTTATTGGAACGCTTTTCGTTTATGGACGAAAAAAGTTCCATTTTATCGGCATCCCAAGAAAAACAAGGGAAATACAATATTATGAAAACACTCATTTCCAGTGAACAAGATTCTCTACCTTTGGTTTTACGTAGTTTATTGAAGTTGCGTCACGGTCAAATTATATTTCAAGGGGTTTGGAATGGTTTTGTCGGAGACAGTATTGAGTTAAGTGTTGTTGTCCGAGTTCATAATAAACAACTGATGGAGTTGATTTTTAAAAATGGTGTATTGGGTGCAGCCGAAGGCTATATTCGCGGCTATTGGAGCACGGATCATTTGGTCGAACTGATCCAAATTTTGGCGCGTAATCGAGATGTCTTAGATAAACTTAATCAAAATATCATTTCTCAAGCCAGCCAAATCTTTTTAAAGGCATGGTACAAAACCCGTAAAAACTCAATCGACGGGAGTCGAAAAAATATTGCTGATCATTATGACCTGAGTAATGAGTTCTTTAAGTTGTTTCTTGATCCATCACTGATGTATTCCAGTGCTGTATTTCAAGAGCCAAGCATGAGTTTAGAACAAGCTTCAAATTATAAAAAAGAGCTGATTTGTCAAAAATTACAGCTTAAGCCGATGGATCATTTGGTGGAAATTGGCAGTGGTTGGGGCGGGTTTGCAATTTATGCAGCACAAAATTATGGTTGTAAAGTCACCACCATTACCATTTCACAAGCGCAATATGATGAAGCCGTAGCACGTGTAGAGGCTGCTGGTTTGGCGCATCGTGTCGATGTACAGTTGAAAGATTATCGTTTGCTTGAAGGAAAATTCGACAAACTGGTTTCCATTGAAATGATTGAAGCCGTGGGTGAAGCATATTTATCGACCTATTTTAAACAGTGCCACAATTTATTAAAACCGAAGGGTTTGGCTTTGATTCAAGCCATTACCATTGAAGATGCACGCTATAAAAAAGCGTTGAATACGGTGGATTATATTAAGCGTTATATTTTCCCCGGCAGTTTCATTCCGTGTATTAGTGTCTTAACTCAAACGGCATCAGAACAACAATTACGTTTAAAACATTTAGAAGATATTGGACAAAGTTATGCACAAACTTTGCATTGTTGGCGAAAAAACTTTTTAGCTGCACGTGAACAAGTCCTTGCACTGGGTTTTGACGAAAACTTTATCCGTATGTGGGATTTTTATTTGTGCTATTGCGAAGGTGGTTTTAAGGAAGGCGTGATTAGTGATGTGCATATGTTGTTTGAGGTCAGTGCATATTAAATTTGAATCTTCTGCATGAACCTGTCAAGGAGAGTCGAAATGCTGCTAGATGTATTGTTGCTTGACGTTTTCATTATGCTGTTTTGCTGGGTCATTGTGACTTATAACCACCGTGCAGGTTTAGTCGATGTTGCATGGAGTTTTAGTATTGCCCTCAATGTCATCTGGGCAGCATGTGTGCTTGATACTGCGCCTATAGCAGTACGAATTTTCATTGGTCTTGCAAGCAGTATTTGGTTCTTACGCCTGAGTTGGCATTTATTGCGTCGTTATTGGCATGAAACCGAAGAAGATCGGCGTTATGCCAATATGCGCCGTGCTATGGGGGCATTCCAGCATCTTGGTTTTTTAGCTTTTTTTATTTTTCAAGCGGGTCTTGCGATTCTATTTTCATATCCGATGCTGTCGCTACTGAGTGCCACACAGATGCAGTGGAATGACTGGAGCAGTTGGGCACTGAGCGCTGCCGCACTGATTATGTTGGTGGCATTTATGGGGGAAAGTCTGGCCGATCATCAACTGTATCGGTTTAAACAAGATCCTGCCCATCAGGGTAAAACCATGGATCAAGGTTTATGGAAATATTCACGGCATCCAAATTATTTCTTTGAATGGCTGCACTGGTTTGCCTATCCCATTTTAGGTCTTGCGGCTGGGCTGTATGTGTTATGGATTTATCCCGTATTGATGTGGTTGTTTTTGTACTACATCACCGGTATTCCGTTTAGTGAACAACAAGCATTACGGCATCGCGGTCAAAACTACCGAGATTATCAACAACGCACGTCAATGTTTATTCCCTGGCAACCTAAAGAGTAGGACAACCTATGGATTTTATTATTCAACAGTCGCTAAGAATTGTCGAAAGTGGATTGCTTCCAGATCAGGCGATTCGTGCTGCAATACGGGGCTTAAGTAAAAAACGCTTAATTCAAGAAGGACGTTATGATCCTGAACAGGGCGCCCAGCGTTATATGGACGTACTGAACATGCTTAAACACAGTGAAATTGCCATCGAAACCGATAAGGCCAATGAACAGCATTATGAGTTACCGACTGAGTTTTTTCAGGCTGTGCTGGGGAAACGCTTAAAGTACAGTGCAAGTTTATTTGCCGATGCTCAAACTACGTTAGATGAAGCTGAAGACTTGGCTTTAGCGAGCTATTGTCAACGTGCGCAATTACAAGATGGTCAACATATTTTAGAGATCGGTTGTGGTTGGGGATCTTTAAGTTTATGGATGGCGGAGCACTATCCAAATGCAAGCATCACCGTGGTATCGAATTCTGCAACGCAACGTAAATATATTCAACAACAAGCCAAATTACGACAGTTTAACAATTTGAGTGTAATCACTTGTGATGTGAATGTGCTGGAACTTGAAAGTAGTACATTTGATCGAGTTGTATCGGTGGAAATGTTTGAACATGTACGTAATTATCAAAAACTATTTGAAAAAATAAATACTTGGCTGAAGCCTGAAGGATTACTCTGGTGTCATATTTTTTGTCATCGTTTTTTACATTATCCATTTGAAATTAAGAATGAATATGATTGGATGTCAAAATATTTCTTTAGCGGTGGACTCATGCCATCGGCTTCAACTTTCTTGCATTTTCAAGATCATTTACAGTTAGAGCAGCATTGGCAGTGGTCAGGGACACAGTATGAACGGACTGCGAATGCTTGGCTGGAAAATATGGATCGGCATGAGCAACGCTTAAAACCTTTATTTGAAAAAACCTATGGTAAAGCTGCCGCAGCGTGGTGGCAACGCTGGAGGATTTTCTTTATGGCCTGTGCTGAATTGTTTGGTTTTGAGCAGGGGCAAGAATGGGTGATTGGTCACTTTTTGTTTAAGAAGAAAGTCCTATAATCTAAATTGAATTTGACATGTCGTTGGTCAGGTAAGGGATGAGTCTATGTTGAAGCTATTTAAGGGCAACCGCGCTCATCCCTTGGGTGAAGTCTTTAATCGTTACTATTGGTTGCAAATTGGACTGATTGCGTTATCGATTGTGATTGGTATTTCATGCAGTGCATGGGTGATTAAAGGCACATTGCTGAAAACGGCGCTTGAACAGGAAATGGAACATTATTGGATGCGTGTTGAGCGTAATCCAAAGGCAGATTTACCCGATACGAAAAATTTGTATGGTTACCGATGGAACGGGGTTAGACCAAGCAAGTTTCAAAATATGCAGTTAAAATCAGGCATTGACCGTCATTTTATTGATGGCAAAGAGCGCATGACCGTTTATGGGGAACGCAATGGACAGCATGTACTTTTAGTTTTTGGTGAGAGTAACGTCAATAAGCTGGTTTGGTTGTTTGGTTTGGCACCATTAATGTTTAGTTTATTTATCCTTTATAGTGTGCTGTGGTGGTGGAATCGTCGTGCGCGGCGATATTTTTCTCCAATTACCCGACTGGCCAATGCTTTAGAAAATATCGACTGGGAACATCAGAATACAGAAGCGTCACCGTTTCAGGGCATCAGCACGGATGCCAACATGGAAGCGGAATATTTAAAACAAGCACTAGAGAAATATCATCAGGTGTTAAGTGAGTTTATTCGTCGTGAACGCGAGTTTAGTGGTGATGTCAGTCATGAGCTTCGGACACCGTTGACGATTTTAAAAGGCAATGTGCAACTTTGCCAAGCACGTTATGGTGATAACAAAGCTTTTACGCGTTTGGGCAATACCATTGAAGATATGCAGTTATTGGTCGATACCTTGTTGGCAATTGCACGTAATACCACCAATACACTGACCCCAGAATATCAATCACTATTCAATATTTTACAGGAATTACAAGTTGATTTAGACAGTGTGGGGCAGGTCAAAGGCATACAGATCCATCTTCAACAGCATGGGGATGAACAGATGCGTCAACTTTATCCCTCTATGACCAAAATGGTCTTTGGCAATATTTTGCGTAATGCCTTAAATTATTCGCAAGGTTCAGAAATTGATATTATTTTGCAAAAAAATAAAGTGTTAATTGCCGATAACGGCATTGGCATCAATTTACCCAACGATGTGAAAGTACAGGAATTGTCGAGTCGGCAACTCAAACTAGAAACCAAAGGGCATGGTATTGGACTGCAATTGGTACAAAAACTGTGTATGCAATTGGGCTGGCGTGTGGAGTTGTTTGATCGTCAATATTATTTAACGCTCCAGAGCGATCTTGATTTAAAGCCTTCAACGGGATTGATTGTGGTGGTGTATCTTAGTTAGTTTAAGTTAGGGTAAATCTGTTTCAATTGCAATTTTTAAGCCCACCCCAGACACGGTATGAATCAGTTTCTGATTGAAAGGTTTGTCGACCATTTTACGTAGATTATAAATATGACTGCGTAGCGCATCACTTTCAGGTTCGGCATCTCCCCATAAAGCCATGACAATTTCTTGTTTACTCATCACTTTGGGTGAGTTGCGCATTAACAGCTTTAAGAGTTTAAATTGAATTGGAGGGAGTTCGATGCTTTGACCTGCACGGCTTAGACTTTGACGAGCGCTATCTAAAATGAGGTCATGAATTTGCAATTGGCTATTTGAAACCTCACCCAATGATCTTTTAATTAAAGCTCGAACACGTACTACCAGCTCATTAAAGTCGAAAGGTTTGACTAGGTAATCATCGGTGCCTGAAGCAAAACCTTTTAATTTATCGTCTAAGGTATCGCGTGCGGTCAGCATCAGTACAGGCAGGTCTAAGCTTTGTTCTGTCCTTAACCATGCACAAAGATCGTAACCTGAGCCGTCTGGCAAATTAATATCCAATAACAGAATATGATACGGATGCTGGCTTAATAAATTGCGTGCGACATCTAAATTACGTGCATGATCTATGACAAAACCATGCTCTTCTAGAAACTCACACAGGGTAGAGGCAAGCTCGTAATGGTCTTCGACGATGAGGATAAAATGTTTGGTCATAACAATTAATTCTGATTTTTAGTTTAAGAGTTGTTGCTTCAATTTAGCATTAAAAGGCTGTGGGCCTAGCCAAATTTTAAAATACTGATTGGCTTGATCATTTTGAATATGACCTAATTTTTTTTGATTCAGTGACAGGGTTAATGTTTTTGATGGATGTGTATATAGCAAAGCGTATAAATCGCCATTTCTGACTGGTTTATAGAGCTGTGTAATATGATTCAGAGCCGAGTTCTCTTGAAAATCGGCAATATTTTTCTTTAAAAAATGCGTGGCTGCACGTTTAAATGCCCATTCTGGAATATCTTGAGTATAAGCAAAATTCAGCTGAATACTTTGACTATCCCAAGGTTTCTTACAAGACTGGGCAAAATAGCTGGCTTGACCGACCTGTTTTTTGCCAATTAAAAGCGGTGCTGTTGCACATTGTTGTACAGGTGTGTCGAGCGTTAAGGCATTGACCGATAAACTGGTCAGGCAAATAAGGCTTAAGACGATTTTTTGAATGGTAATAACCATGAGTAAACACCTCCAACATAGGGGAGTGAACGATATAAACCATTTGCTGGATCCCAAAAATCTTGCTGGAAAATAATTTGTTGGGCAGCATTCACTTTAATTTCACTTATTCCGTGTGAAGCCATCTTTTGATGAGTCCCTAAAAATTTGAAGTCATAAGCCATATACCAATGCACATACGCGGAGTCTTGATGATAACTTGTGCTTAATAATTTGACCGTAACATTACTGACACGTTTATTCATGCCTTTGAAATGCTCAACTAAATTTTGTCGTGATGAAAACTGAGACAATGTGTCATTAATGAAAAGCTGCTCTGCATACAGCGCACTGGCTTGATTTACAAATTCGGGCGTGCCCAAGGTATTAAAAGTCGAGGTAAAACGTGTACCAATCGCTAAGGCTTGTGCGTCATTTAGCATGATGCCAGTCATATTATTCTTGGCGCTATGATAATCAGCGGAATAACTGGGGATACTTTTACATCCAGATAAACACAGTAATGCCAGCAAAGAACTTACTATTGTTTTACGGTATTTCATGATCATTATCCATCTTGAATCTTATATTGATACTTTAGAGCGATGGACGTGAATGGAGTGTGAATATTTAAGCTTTGAAAAGCTGACTTGCTGTTCAAAATTTTAAACGTTCAGAGCATGATCACGTTGCTATTTTGATTGAGAATTTTACGCAAATTTTACGCCTAAGATCATTTCCATGATAGAGAGTTTACGTTGTTGTTTTTCATACTACATTCTGGAATATCCCCGATGTTTAGGATGGAAATGATGGACGCTAAAAACATAGCTCATCAACACGTAAAGCAGCAAATTAGATGCTTACAATGCAAGACATTTAAAAATATAACATTGACGAACAGAGGCATTTCATCGAGAGGAGAAATGTCATGTTAGAGCTCATTCTACTTTTAGTGATTGTCACGCTTTTGGCTTTTCCGCTCGGAAAATATCTTGCTGCCATTATGCATAACCGTGCAATGAAAATTGATCCACTATTCAATTGGATCGAGAAACCAATTTATGCAATTTTGGGAACCAATCCTAAGCAAGGCATGAATGTTAAAACGTATATATTGAGTTTTGTGTTCAGCTGCATCGTCATCGGTTTTGCGGTATGGAGCTTGTTTATGGTGCAGGCATGGTTGCCGTTCAATCCAAATCATGCACCTAATATGTCATGGGATCTGGCTTTACATAGCATGATTTCCTTTTTGACCAATACCAATCAGCAACATTATTCAGGTCAGGCACAGCTTTCTTATTTATCACAAATGGTTGCAATTGTTGGGTTACAAGTCATTACCCCAATGATGGGCTTGGCAATGGTGGTTGCAACTGTTCGTGCTTTATTTTTTGAGCGCTCAAATGATCAAACTACAGCAGCATCATCTTTATCGAATCAAAGCTTTACTGAAAAAGTTAAAAGTATCAATGTTGGAAACTATTGGGCAGATGTGATTCGTCCAACCTTTCGCTTCTTGATCCCGCTGTGTATGGTTTGGTCATTATTTTTAAACAGCCAAGGTGTACCAGCCACATTTCAGGGTGGGCCTGAAGTTCAAGTTGTTGATCAGACTGCGGAATTAAAAGTACAAAAAATCCCGCTCGGCCCCGTTGCACCGATGGTTGCCATTAAGCAACTGGGCAGTAATGGTGGCGGATGGTATGGCCCAAACAGTGCTGTACCTTTAGAAAATCCAACGCCATTTTCTAACTTTATGGAAATGCTGGCAATTTTATTGATTCCAATCAGTGTAATTTTCATGTTGGGGTTTTTCACCAAACGTGCAAAATTTGCAGCCTTTGTTTTTGGCTCAATGTTGTTGATGTCGGTGATTTCAGCATCAAGTGCAATCTGGTCTGAAAGTCTTTCTCAAACTGCATCGCAAATTTCTGCGATGGAAGGTAAAGAAATGCGTTTTGGTGAATCATCTTCTGCGCTGTGGGCCGCATTAACCACACAAGTGAATAATGGTTCAGTCAATATGATGCATGATTCTGCATCGCCACTCACTGGATTGGTTGCGCTGTCCGATATGCTGATTAATGCCATTTGGGGAGGGATCGGTTGCGGCTTACAGCAATTCATTATCTATCTATTTTTGGCTGTGTTTATTGCAGGTTTAATGACTGGGCGTACCCCTGAGCTTTTTGGTCGAAAAATTGAAGCGGGTGAAATCAAGCTGCTTGCTGTGGTGATTCTGATTCAGCCGATTGTGATTTTGGGATTGACCTCAATTGCCTTATTTTTTCCTGAACTCACAGGTAACAGTAACCCTGCATATCATGGCGTTACGCAGGTTTTATATGAATATGTTTCGGCATTTGCCAATAACGGTTCAGGTTTTGAAGGTTTAGCAGATAACACCGTATGGTGGAATGTCACCTGTAGCATTGCCTTATTGCTGGGACGTTTTCCAACTTTAATTATTCCCCTCATTATTGCGACACGTTTAGCCGCTAAACGTCAGGCACCTGAAAGTCACGGTAGCTTAAAAGTAGAAACGCCTACCTTTGCTTTAACTCTAATTGCCATTGTGGTGATGTTGACCCTATTACAATTTATGCCTGTCTTAGTTTTAGGGCCAATCGCTGATCATTTGTTCTTGGTTCAAGGCTAAGGAGTGAAATTCATGAATAATTCAGTACAGTCTGAACAAAATACTTCAACGCTTTTTCAAGCTGAAGCATGGAAAAATGCTTTTATTAAATTGCTTCCACAACATGCCATGCAAAATCCTGTTATGGCAATTGTGTGGCTCGGTACAATTATTACTTTAATCAGTACGATTTTAGGCAAAGCGAACTTTGTTTTTGGTTTGCTTGTGACCCTAATTTTATTTATTACGGTTTTATTTGCCAATTATGCAGAAGCCATTGCCGAAGCCAAAGGACGAGGTCAAGCCTCCTCACTGAGACAGGCACGTCAAAACTTAATCGCAAGACGTATTGTAAATTTACACGATACTGATGGTGTGCAAATTGCTGCGGCTGCATTAAAGCTCAATGATTTGATCGAGGTGCGTGCAGGTGAACTGATTCCTTCAGATGGTGAAATTGTTCATGGTTTTGCCACCATCAATGAAGCTGCGGTGACAGGCGAGTCTGCACCTGTGTTACGTGAGGCAGGAACGGATCGTTCAGGTGTGATTGGCGGAACCAAAGTTTTAACCGATCGTATTATCGTGCAAGTGACCGCAGAAGTAGGCAATAGCTTTTTAGACCGCATGATTGCCTTAGTCGAAGGTTCAAATCGTCAAAAAACACCGAATGAAATTGCACTGGGTATTTTACTGACCGTGATGACGGTGACTTTTATCATTGTTGTGATTAGTTTGCCGATTATTGGTCATTTTCTGAATATTTCCATCAATCCGATTCTGTTGGTGGCTTTATTGGTGTGCTTGATTCCAACCACGATTGGCGGTTTATTGCCTGCCATTGGTATTGCGGGAATGAACCGTGCGTTAAAAGCCAACGTGATTGCAAAATCAGGTAAAGCAGTTGAAGTTGCAGGGGATATTGATGTTTTACTTTTGGATAAAACAGGAACCATTACCTATGGTGATCGTCAGGCGACGGCATTTTATCCATTAGCTGGTGTATCAGAATCGGAACTTCGTCAAGCCGCGGTATTGACCTCACTTGCAGATCCTACGCCTGAGGGAAAATCTGTGGTTGCTCTGGCGAAAGAACAGGGCGAAAAAATTCATGAACCTGAACAAGCTGAATTTATTCCATTTAATGCTTCAACCCGTATTTCAGGTTTGAATCTGCTCAATGGTCAGCAAATTCGTAAGGGTGCTTTGGATGCGATTTTAAAATTTACCTCACAGGATATTTCCCGTCATAGCGAACTCAGAACCCGTGTTGAGCAAGTGGCATCAAAAGGGGCAACGCCTTTAGTAGTTGCTTATGGTCAAAACCTATTGGGCGTGATTGAACTGTCAGATGTGATTAAATCGGGCATTAAAGAAAAGTTTGCTCGTTTACGTGAAATGGGGATTAAAACGGTCATGGTGACAGGGGACAATCCGCTGACTGCTGCTGCCATTGCGGCAGAAGCAGGTGTGGATGACTATATTGCCGAAGCCAGACCTGAAGATAAATTGAACTGTATTCGTGATGAACAAAACAAAGGGCATTTAGTGGCAATGGTGGGTGATGGCACCAATGATGCACCAGCACTTGCTCAGGCAGATATAGGCTTGGCGATGAACTCGGGTACGCAAGCGGCCAAAGAAGCAGGCAATATGGTGGATTTAGATTCTGATCCGACTAAATTATTGGCGGTGGTTGAAATTGGAAAACAACAATTGATTACCCGTGGTGCATTGACCACATTCTCTTTAGCCAATGATATTTCAAAATATTTTGCAATCTTACCTGCACTTTTTGTTGCAGCCATCCCACAAATGAGTGTGCTCAATGTTATGCAGTTGGGTAGTTCAGAAAGCGCCATCCTTTCTGCACTAATTTTTAATGCCATTATTATTCCATTACTCATTCCCATTGCTTTACGTGGTGTGAAATTTAAACCGTCAACATCGACACAATTATTACGCCGTAACATGCTGATTTATGGTGTTGGGGGCGTGATATTACCTTTCGTTGCAATCAAAGCCATTGATCTGGTGATCAGTCAAATATTGGTCGTTTAAGGAGCGAAACATGAATACTGTACATACAGAACATTTATTACAACCTTCATATGCCTCATTGCTTCGTGCTTCAATTGGGCTGACTATCGTCGGTTTGGGTTTATGTGGTTTTTTATATAGTGCCACGGCGACAGGACTGGGACAGCTTTTATTTCCAGCTCAAGCCAATGGCAGTTTGATTGAATTGGATGGAAAAATTTTAGGTTCCAGTTTAGTGGCGCAGCCCTTTACTGATCCGAAGTATTTTCAGGCTCGACCTTCGGCAGCCAATTATGATCCGATGGCCATGGCAGGCAGTAATATGGCGAGAACCAATCCTGAATTGACGAAAATCATTGAGCAACGTATAGCGGATATTGAAGCTAGGGACCATATTGATGGTCGTCAAATTCCGAGTGATTTGGTGACTGCTTCCGGCAGTGGAATTGACCCTGAAATTAGTTTGAAATCGGCCATGATTCAGGTGCAACGTGTTGCAGCGGCTAGACATTTATCTGATCAGCAGGTGATTGAGCTGATTCAGCAATATACCTTAAAGCCAACCTTTGGCGTGTTGGGGCAACAGCGTATTAATGTGCTTGAGTTAAATTTGGCTTTAGATCAGATTAGAGAGTAATTTCTGTATATTTCAAAAATTATTGGTCATATCTTTTTACGACGGAGTCCTATCATATAAAGTTTATGGTAGGGATCCGTTTATTAGTTTTGCCATGACAAATGGTTTTGCTCTTGCGTAACATCGTTACTCATCCCGAAAGAAAAGTGACATTTGAGCTCCTTCCATTAAAACTTAAACGGTACGACTCCGTCGTTCCAATAAAAATCAAGATAAATCATTAAACTATACTGGTTAAGTTTAATGGTTTTATTAATTAAAGATTAATCTATGACTGAAAATAGAAAGAATAAAGTAGATGTTTTATTGCAACATGCCAAGCGCTATCAATCGGGGCGCTTAACCATCTTTTTAGGTGCTGCTCCGGGGGTCGGAAAAACCTATGCCATGCTGGTTCGAGCACGTGATTTATTTCAGCAAGGGCAAAATATTGTTATTGCTTATATCGAGACACATGGTCGTGCGGAAACCGAAGGTTTAATAGAAGGTTTACCCTGTATTCCCCGAAAAAAAATGCACTATCAAGGGCATCAGCTTGAGGAAATGGATTTAGATGCTGTTTTAGAACAGAAAGCACAAATTGTTTTGGTCGATGAATTTGCCCATACCAATATGCCCGGCAGTCGGCATGAAAAACGTTGGCAAGACATTAATGAACTGCTTGATGCTGGCATAGATGTTTTTACCACCATGAATATTCAGCATTTGGAAAGCTTGAATGATGTGGTCTATCAAATTACAGGGATTCGGGTGAAAGAAACCGTGCCTGATCGAGTGTTTGAACGTATTCGAGATATTCGCTTAATTGACTTGCCTGTTAATGAATTATTAGAGCGTTTAAATCAGGGTAAAGTGTATATTCCCGAGCAAGTTCAACATGCGCTACAGGGTTTTTTTAATAGTTCAAATTTAACCGCTTTACGTGAACTGGCTATGCAAACAGTTGCCAGTCATGTCGATAGCGATGTGCGTGAAAATTTTGCCTTGCAAGGGCTGACCCCGATTCCGCTCAAAAATCATCTGCTGATTATGATTAATGGTTTAGGACAATCGGAAGCTTTGGTACGGGCGGGATGCCGTCTTGCTGAAAACCGTTTAGCCACTTGGACGGTGGTTGCTTTTATGGATGATCAGTATCAGCAGCAAAAAGATAATCCACAGACCCATCAAACAGATGCACAAAGCAGGGAAATAGAACGGGCTTTGAATTTATGTCGGCAACTTGGTGGGATGACCGAAATTTTATACGGTCAGCAACATGCCAAAATACTGTCAGAATTTGCGCTTGAACGGGGCATTTCAACTTTGGTGCTGGCGCAGGCACAACCTAAAAAATATAGCTTCAACTTTAAATCCAATTTAATTGCGCAGATTTTAAAACATCATCCGCATTTTGAGCTGAGTATTGTTCCGATTCAATCGAAACAAAAAACGCTGCATCCTGTCACTCAAATCCGTTTATTTCTCAGCGTTAAAGAATCAATATTGGTTTTGTTCACCACCATTGTCAGTATTATCATGGCAAGTTTGGGGGAGAGATATCTAGGGATTGAAGAACTTTCCGTCATTTTTATTACTGCTGTTGTGTTTGTTGCATCTAAAACCCGCATGATTGCAGCCGCATGCTCAGCGATTATTTTCTTCCTTGCGTATAATTTTTTCTTTATTGCACCTAAATATACTTTCCAGATTTCGGCACATCAGGGGGTGATTACCGTTGTGGCATTTTTAGCTGCGGCACTGATTGCAAGTCGTTTGGCATCTCGTTTACGTGAGCAAGTGACCGCATTAAAAGCAGCCAATAGCTATAACAGCATTATGCAGGATTTAGGACAGAAGTTATCGACTGCTGTAAATAGTGAACAGGTCAATGAAATTGCAACACAAAGTTTAGAAAAAAATCTTACAGCAGATGTCCTACTCTATTGTCCTTACCAAGACTTGATGGGTAATGATCATGCTGACTCGGCACTTTCAGATAAAGAGAAAATATCGGCAGAATGGAGCATTTCTAATCAGCAACCTTCGGGGCGTTTTACCCAGACTTTGACAGAAAATGAATGGTGGTTTTTACCGCTTTTGGCATCGAAACAATGTTTGGGTGTGGTTGGCTTGAAGTTTACCCATGATATGCAAATGCTGAGTGTTGAACAAAAGCGTTTAGCGGAAACCATGATTGAATATATTGCGCAGGCCATTTCACGAACCCAACTGAGCAAAGACTTGGAAATTGCCAATGTGACGTCTGAAACTGAAAAGCTACGTTCAGCCTTGTTATCTTCCGTATCGCATGATTTACGTTCACCTTTAGCTTCAATGATTGGAGCCGCAGAGACGCTAAGTCATTATCGACACGCGATGGATGAGGCAGATCAAGACAGTCTACTAGAGGCGATTCATTTGGAAGGTGAACGCTTAGATCGTTATATCCAAAATTTATTGGATATGACTCGTTTAGGACATGAAGGCTTAAGTTTAAAACGGGACTGGATTGGAATTGATGAATTGGTTGGGTCAGCCGTGCGTCGTTTAAACCGATATTTACCGAAAGTTCAGGTACGCATTAGCATGCCTGAAGAGGTGGTGAGTTTATTTGTACATGCTGCTTTAATTGAACAAGCCATTTTTAATGTCTTGGAAAATGCAGCGAAGTTTTCACCTGAAGATGAAGCCGTTGAAATTGAAATTAAAAAGGTGAATGATGAGCAGGTACAAATTGCGATAAGTGATCAGGGTTTAGGGATACCTGAAGATGAACGCAATCGTATTTTTGATATGTTCTATACCATGCAACGTGGCGATCGTGGACAATACGGCACTGGTTTGGGATTGACCATTGTAAAAGCCATTATTGGGGCACATATGGGACAGATTTCAGCCACTGAAGCAAAAAATCAGCGCGGAACCTGTATTCGCATTGTATTGCCGATACAACATGGCATAAATGAGAAATGAATGAAAATGAATGATTTAAATATTCCAAGCAATGCCGTGAATGTATTAATCATTGATGATGAACCACAAATCCGTAAGTTTTTGGATATTGCTTTACGTGCGCAGGGCTATAAAACATTTTTGGCAGAAACTGGCCAGAGGGGACTGGAAATACTTGCCTTACAAGGTGCCGATTTGGTCATTTTGGATTTGGGTCTACCTGATTTAGATGGGCAAGAGGTTTTAACAGAGCTTCGAGTTTGGTCACAAGTCCCGGTGATTATACTTTCAGTACGTGCGGATGAGACTGAAAAAGTTGCCTTGTTGGATGCTGGGGCGAATGATTATGTGACCAAGCCTTTTAGTGTACAAGAGTTGATGGCGCGTATACGGGTCATGCTGAGGAATCAGGTTGTACAACCAACAGAATCCGCTATGTTTGATGATGGGGTATTAAAAATTGATTTTGCCCAGCGGCAGGTGTTTTTATCCAACGCGCTATTATCTTTAACCCGTAAAGAGTTTCAACTCTTGATGTTACTTGCTCAACATCGTGGGCAATTGATTACCCAACCCCAAATTTTAAAAGAGTTATGGGGGCCGACACATCAGCACGATACGCATTATTTACGTATTTTAGTGGCGAAATTGCGAAGTAAATTACAGGATGATGCCATTCATCCTCAATATATTGCGACGGAACCTGGTGTGGGGTTAAGATTTTTAGGTAAAGAGGCTTCTGCTGTATCAGTAAAAGAATAACCATGTTGCGTTGTTACAGCGTTATCTTGAAGCATAGATGGAATGTGTCAGATGAAGAATAAAAGGCAAACCTGACTCGAGATGATCAGGTCTGCTATGCACAATGCGCTAAGGCTTAATTTTTATTTCATTATTTTTATTGAATCAGAATTTATGCTTTATAGGTGGACAATAAAATACTGGTTTCGGTGTTATAAATTCCTGATATATTTCGTATTCTTTCTAATATTTTATCAAAACTTTCTAAGCTATCTGACTCTAATTCTACCAGTAGATCCCACTTGCCATTGGTCGTATGTAAAGTCTGTACTGCCGAATCTAGGCGTAATGCTTTAACAACAGCACGTGTTTGGGTGCCTTCGACCATAATATTCATCCAAGCCCGAATGGTATTTTGGTTGGCACTGGGCTTAATGCGGATGGTATAGCCCATGATGATGCCATTCATTTCCATATATTCAATTCGTTTTTGAACGGTGGCGCGTGAAACACGAATTTTATTGGCTAAATCGGTAATCGACATTCGGGCATTGTCACGCAGTAAACCAAGGATTTGGCTGTCGGTATCATTCATTTTGATTTTGTCACTTAGCAAATTGATAAAATTTATTTCATTTTAATTAAAATAACAACTTTTTTGAGTCAATTTGATTTTTCATACTATGTCTATGGACGCATACATGACATTTGGAAGCTTGTCTGGATAGATAAAGACCATGTTGTATGGTGTCACCTGTTTTTTTAATGGATTTGATCAAACGAATTTTACAAGGGAAAATATCTATGTCTTTGTCGTATGAAATGGAAAATAGCCGAGCATGGCAGACTTATCTTGCGCAGATTAATCAGGTTACTCCTTATTTAGAAGAAGATTTAATTCCTTTTGTGAATACGTTAAAGCGACCAAAACGTGCGCTTATCGTAGATGTACCGATTGTGATGGATGATGGCTCTATTCAGCATTTTGAAGGCTACCGTGTTCAACACAATCTATCGCGTGGCCCGGGTAAAGGCGGGATTCGCTATCATCCAGATGTTGAGCTGAATGAAGTTATGGCATTGGCTGCTTGGATGACCATCAAGACGGCAGTACTGAATTTACCTTATGGTGGTGCCAAAGGCGGAGTCCGCGTCGATCCACGTAAATTGTCTCCTCGTGAGTTAGAGCGTTTGACGCGTCGCTTTACCAGCGAAATTAGCCCGATTATTGGCCCACAAACTGATATTCCAGCACCGGATGTAGGCACCAATGCCGACATTATGGGTTGGATGATGGATACCTATTCCAGCATTAAAGGTCATACCGTAACTGGCGTAGTGACGGGTAAGCCAGTGCACTTGGGTGGTTCATTGGGTCGTGTTCGTGCAACGGGTCGTGGCGTGTTTGTGACAGGCCTAGAAGTTGCCAAAAAAATAAATTTGTCAATTGAAGGCAGCCGTGTGGCAATTCAAGGCTTTGGTAATGTCGGCAGTGAAGCGGCTTACTTATTCCATAAAGCCAATGCCAAAGTGGTTTGTGTACAAGACCATACAGGCACGATCTATAGCGAGCAAGGTTTAGATGTTAAACAATTGCAAGAGCATGTAGCGAAGCATCAAGGTGTCGCGGGTTTCCCAGAAGCAAGCATGATTGATGATCAAGAATTTTGGACTATCGAGATGGATATCCTGATTCCTGCTGCTTTGGAAGGTCAGATTACCGCAGAACGTGCGCAAAATCTTACTGCGAAACTGATCTTGGAAGGTGCCAACGGCCCAACTTATCCAGAAGCTGAAGAGATTTTATTACAGCGTCAGATCAGTATTGTACCCGATGTATTGTGCAACGCTGGCGGGGTAACGGTCAGTTACTTCGAATGGGTACAGGACATGGCGAGCTATTTCTGGACGGAAGATGAAATTAATCAACGTTTGGACAAGCTCATGATGTCAGCGGTTGAAGATGTTTGGAGTAAAGCGCAGGAAAAACAATGCAGCTTGCGTACCGCAGCTTACATTTTGGCATGTGAACGCATCTTGAAAGCACGTAAAGAACGCGGAATTTTCCCGGGCTAATCGTCGCTTCGCCACTGTTCACCATTTAGTTTAAGTAAAAATAAAGCCTTATTTATGTAAGGAAGAGGATCTCATGAGCCAAAATATTCATCCGAATCGCCAAGACTTCAATCAGTATATGGTCCCTGTTTTTGCACCTGCACAATTTATTCCTGTACGAGGCGAAGGTTCTCGTCTGTGGGATCAGGCAGGTAAAGAATATATCGATTTTGCTGGTGGTATTGCCGTTAATGCTTTGGGGCATGCACATCCTGTAGCGGTTAAAGCCTTGGTCGAACAAGGGCAAAAGCTTTGGCATATTGGCAATGGCTATACCAATGAACCAGTTTTGAATTTGGCAAAACAATTGGTCGAAAGTACCTTTGCCGATAAAGTCTTTTTCTGTAATTCAGGCGCAGAAGCCAATGAAGCGGCATTGAAATTAGCGCGTAAGGTGGGCTTGCTTTCAGGTTCTGCCAATAAAAATAAAATTATCGCTTTTCAAAATGCCTTTCATGGTCGCACATTATTTACTGTGACTGCGGGTGGTCAGCCAAAATATTCACAGGATTTTGCACCACTACCTGAAGGTATCCAGCACCTGCCATTTAATGATTTAGATGCTGCACGCGCTGCCATTGACGCAGAAACTTGCGCAGTGATTGTCGAGCCGATTCAGGGCGAAGGTGGTGTGATTACCGCAACGCCTGAGTTCTTGAAAGGCTTGCGTGAATTGTGTGATCAACATGGTGCTGTACTGATTTTTGATGAAGTGCAAACAGGTGTGGGTCGTACAGGTTCACTGTATGCCTACATGAATACTGAAGTGACACCAGATATTTTAACCACAGCGAAAGCTTTGGGCGGTGGTTTCCCCATTGGCGCGATGATTGCTACAGACAAATACGCCAATATGTTTGTGGTGGGTGATCACGGTACGACTTATGGCGGTAACCCGCTGGCGTCTGCGGTGGCAAGCGCGGTATTTGAGTTTATTAATACCCCTGAAGTTTTGAATGGTGTACGTACTCGTGCACAGATTTTTGCCGAAGGCTTAAATGAGCTGAATGTACGCTATGGCCTGTTTGAAGAAATTCGCGGTCAAGGCTTATTAATTGGCTGCGTACTTAAAGCTGAATATGCAGGCAAGGCCAAAGACATTGTTACCCTTGCGGGTCAGGAAGGCTTGTTGGCTTTGGTGGCTGGCCCGAATGTCGTGCGCTTTACACCGTCATTAATCATTGCTGAAGAGCAGATTAAAGAAGGCTTACAGCGCTTTGACCGTGCTTTAGCGCGTTTCGTTAACGAGAAATAGGCTTCTCGCTATGATGATTGTTAGACATGCAGAGCATAAAGACCTCGACGATATCTATATTTTGGCAGGGAAGTCAGGCATTGGCCTGACCTCTCTTCCGCAAAATAAAGAAATTTTGTCTGCCCGTATTTTACGCACCCAAAATACCTTGCAAGGCCAAGCTGCCCAAAGTGAACAGGGCTATCTTTTTGTCTTGGAAGATACCGAATTACAACGTGTGGTGGGGGTCAGCGCAATAGAGGTTTCTGTCGGTCTGACTGAACCGTTTTATAATTATCACGTGGGCAAGCAAGTACATGCATCACAAGCGCTGAATGTCTATCAGACATTGAATACGCTGTTTCTAAGCAATGACCATACGGGTTGCAGCGAACTATGCACTTTATTTCTTGACCCTGATTTCCGCAAAAATCAGAACGGCAAATTTTTGTCCAAAATCCGCTTCCTGTTTATGGCGGCTTTTCAGGACTGCTTTAAAAATACGCTGATTGCTGAAATGCGTGGTTACTCAGATGAAAATGGGCGTTCGCCATTCTGGGATGCGCTAGGTCATCATTTCTTTGATATGGACTTTGCCACCGCAGACTATTTAAGTGGTATCGGGCAAAAAGTCTTTATTGCAGAACTGATGCCGCGTTTTCCAGTGTATATCGACCTGCTTCCTTCCGCTGCACAGCAAGTGATTGCGCAAGTGCATCCACAGACTTTGCCAGCAGCGCATGTGTTGGAAACTGAAGGGCTACGCTATCAGGGCTATGTCGATATTTTTGATGCTGGCCCGACACTGGAAGCTGAAATTAAAGATTTGCGCGCTGTTCAGAACAGCCACGTCTGTAAGGTGAAGGTGGTGCCTGAAGTACCAGAAGGAACCATCCGCTATCTGGTTGCCAATGACTGCTATCAGCATTACCGCGCCATTCTTGTCAGCAATCAGGCGGATCACGCAAGCTTGCCTTTAACTGTCGCACAGGCCGAGGCCTTGGGTGTACAGGCTGGGCAGTGCGTTCGTCTGCTGCCTTTAGATATCATGGAGAAATAATAATGTCACAAGGAAATTTATATATTAACGGAGCATGGTTTCCTGCGCATGGCGCAGTATGGAACAAGCTTGATCCGGTGACTCAACAACCAATTTGGCAAGGTGCTGAAGCAACTGCGGACGAAGTAGAGCAGGCTTGTCAGTCTGCACGTAACGCTTTTGCAGCATGGGCACGTCGTCCTTTGGCAGAACGTCTTGAAATTATTCAACGCTTTGCCACTTTATTGGAACAGAACAAACAGCAGTTAGCGACGGTGATTAGTCGTGAAACCAGCAAACCACTTTGGGAAACGCTCACTGAAGTTCAGGCGATGATGGGTAAAGTAGCGATTTCAATTCGTGCTTATCATGAGCGTACTGGGGAAAGCCTGACTGAAATGGCGGATGGGGCTGCATCATTGCGCCACCGCCCACATGGCGTATTGGCTGTATTTGGGCCGTACAATTTTCCGGGTCATTTACCCAATGGTCATATTGTTCCTGCCTTGATCGCAGGCAATACCGTGGTGTTTAAGCCGAGTGAGTTGACACCGTGGACGGCAGAAGAAACCGTGAAGTTATGGCAAGCCGCGGGCTTACCTGATGGTGTGTTGAACTTGGTTCAAGGTGGGCGTAGCACAGGCGAAGCCTTGGCACAATCAAGTGAAATTGATGGCTTATTGTTTACGGGCAGCGCCAATACTGGCTATCACTTACACCAGCAGTTAGCAGGTGCGCCTGAAAAGATTTTGGCCCTTGAAATGGGTGGCAATAACGCGCTGATTATCGATGAAATTACCGATATTGATGCTGTAGTGAATTTGACCATTCAATCGGCTTTTGTTTCTGCGGGACAGCGTTGTACTTGTGCACGCCGTTTAATTATTAAAAACGGTACAGAAGGCGATGCCTTTATCCAGCGTTTGCTTGAAGTGACGCGAGATCTAGTGGTCGGTCAATGGGATGCACAGCCACAACCTTTCATGGGCGGTGTGATTTCCTTAACTGCTGCGCAACAAATTTTGCAAGCACAGCAGCGTTTGATTGATTTAGGTGCAACCCCGTTATTGTCAGTGACGCAGCCAGATGCGAATAGCAGTCTATTAAGCGCTGGAATTCTTGAAGTGACCGGTGTCAGCAATGTGCCTGATGAAGAATACTTTGGACCACTGAGCTGTATTTATCGCTATGACAGCTTTGATGAAGCACTGAAAATTGCCAACGCAACACGTTTTGGTTTGTCTGTTGGCTTAGTTTCTCCAGATCGTGACTTGTTTGAGCGTTTGTTAATTGAAGCACGTGCAGGCATTGTCAACTGGAACAAACCCTTAACTGGCGCTTCAAGTGCAGCACCTTTTGGTGGCGTTGGTGCATCGGGCAACCATCGTGCAAGTGCCTTCTATGCGGCAGATTATTGTGCATGGCCAATGGCATCGCTTGAAAGTGATCAGGTGAATTTACCTGAGAAATTATCGCCAGGCATTGTGCTGTAGTTCAAGGATAGGGAGTTTAAAATGTCAGGCTATGAAATTAATTTTGATGGTTTAGTTGGGCCAACGCATCATTATGCGGGATTGTCGTTCGGGAACGAAGCATCGACCAAAAACCGAAATAATGTTTCCAATCCAAAACTTGCTGCCAAGCAAGGCCTTTTAAAAATGAAGGCTTTGTCGGATATGGGCTTGAAGCAAGGCGTATTTGCACCTCAAGAACGTCCACATGTCCCGACTTTACGTAAGTTAGGCTTTCGCGGTGATGATCACAGTGTGATTGAACAGGCGATGCGTACCTCTCCTGCGTTGTTGTCTGCACTGAGTTCAGCGTCATGTATGTGGACAGCAAATGCGGCAACGGTTTCTCCTTCGGCAGACAGTGCGGATGGACGTGTGCATTTTACTGCGGCCAATTTGAATAATAAATTCCATCGTTCGATTGAACATGAAACCACGTCACGTGTTATGGCTGCGATGTTTAATGATGAACGTCATTTTGCTCATCATGCTGCACTGCCACCTGTTTCATTATTTGGTGACGAAGGTGCTGCCAATCATAACCGTTTAGGCGGTGCTTATGATCAAGCCAGCGTACAAGTGTTTGTTTATGGGCAGCAATTTTTGGGTGGCGGTATTGGCCCGAAACATTATCCTGCGCGTCAGTCGCTTGAAGCCAGTGAAGCCGTTGCACGCCTACACCAGCTTAATCCTGCACAAACTGTATTTGTACAGCAGCATCCCGATGTGATTGACCAAGGTGTCTTCCACAATGATGTGATTGCGGTGAGCAACCAACAGGTCTTATTCCATCACCAGCAAGCCTTCTTAAATCAGACCGAAGCGTTATCTGAAATCCGCCAAAAGATGGCGCATTTAGAACAGGACTTTATTTCGATAGAAGTGCCTGAGCAGCGTGTGTCGGTGCAAGATGCGGTGAATACCTATTTGTTTAACAGTCAGTTGTTGACTCGTCCAGATGGCGGTATGAGCATCGTTGTACCAGAAGAATCGCGTCAAAATAAAGCGGTGTGGGACTATCTGAGTGACATGATCCAGATGGGTACACCGATTGATGACATTAAAGTCTTCGACTTGCGAGAAAGTATGCGCAATGGCGGTGGGCCAGCTTGTTTACGTCTGCGTGTTGCGGTAAATGAAGCAGAACTGCAAGCCATCAACCCGAATGTGTTGATGAATGACAATTTGTTCAATCGCTTAAATGTGTGGGTAGATCAACATTACCGTGATGCAATGACTCAGCAAGATTTGGCCGACCCAATGTTGCTGATCGAAAGCCGTACGGCATTGGATGAATTAACCCAAATCCTTGGATTGGGTTCAGTTTACCACTTCCAGCAATAGTTCAGCACACGAGTTGAAAGCGCATGATTGATTTCTTAGGTCTGGTTTTAGAAGCAAAACAACCCGCGTTATCGCGGGGAGTGCTAGACAGTTTTACATGGGAATGGCTGGCTGAAGGGGTTTTATCTTTGACCCCGAAACAGGCCTATGAAAAAGTTGTGGTGCTTTCAGCAGGTGTACATGGCAATGAAACTGCGCCAATCGAATTATTGGCACGGTTGAGTCAGGATATTTTTACGGGACAGTTGGAGCTGAAGGTTCGCTTGCTGTTGATCTTAGGCAACCCTGAAGCGATTCGTTCAGGTCAACGCTATATTGAAAATGACATGAACCGCATGTTTTGCGGTGTGCAGCAGCAATTTGTGGCAACGACAGAAGCACAGCGCGTGGTAGAACTGGAGCAAATCGTGACGGATTTCTTCACGGATAGCCATGCGCAAGCGCAGCTTTACCATTATGACCTGCATACGGCTATTCGCCCATCATTGCTGCCAACCTTTGCTTTATTTCCGTATCAAACTCATGCCTATGATGCTGCATTGCTTGCCAGCCTGAATGCGGCGGAGCTTGATGCTGTTGTGTATCACAATGCCGTAGGAAAAACCTTCACACATTTCACCAGTTCAAAATTTCAGGCGGCAAGTGCCACCTTGGAACTGGGACATGCCAAGCCTTTTGGTCAAAATGATTTATCGGCATTCTCCGCCATCGATCAGGTGTTGCGGACTGTACTGAGCGCACAAGATTTGCCAATGCGTAAGAAAAAGGCGATGCAAACCTTTCAGGTCGCAGATTCCATCATTAAAACGGAAGATGATTTTCAGCTTAATGTTGCAGATTCCGCACCTAATTTTTCAGTGTTCCAGTCTGGTGCAGTGATTGCCACACAGCAGGGTAAACCTTATGTGGTGGCGCAGCAGCAGATCTGGATTTTATTTCCCAATCCTCAGGTGAAAAAAGGTCTCAGGGCAGGCCTCATTTTAACTGAAGTCAATTAATTTATTTTTAAGTGTCATATTTTAAAATGGTGAAATTATAGTTTTAGGCTGCATAGTTTTGGTTAACTTTTTAAATGGAATTAAATATATGGATATTGTTAACAATATAAATTTAATATATTCACGCGAAGATGATTCTTATATTAATCTTCAGCGGGAAGGTTTATATCGTGTTTTATTTAAGCTCATGTTTTTTAATAGAAAATAATTTTATTTTAGCATGTATGTTGCATCTTGCGACAATTATATCAGGCAACTCTAGATTTTAAGGATATGGAATCTTGTGCCTGAATAATATGCAGAATAAGTGTATTAAAAATATGTGTGGCTGAATATTGGATTGCAAAAAATCAATGATTGATTTCTGCGTAATCCCATATTTACAACCTGATGTGTTGTAAATTGGAGTAATAAACATGATGAATGGCAACAAGAACAATCGATCAAATGAAGCGCTGGAAGGTGATTTGCTGGGCGGGCATCATTATGAGTCGGTTGAAGAAGAAAAATTAGAGCGGTCACTAACGAACCGTCATATTCAGATGATCGCCATTGGCGGCGCCATTGGCACGGGTCTATTTATGGGATCGGGCAAGACACTGGCTGTGTCGGGCACCTCGATTATTTTGACCTATTTAATTATTGGCTTTTTCTTCTTCTTCGTCATGCGCGCGATGGGAGAGCTTCTGCTTTCCAATACCAACTATAAGTCTTTTGCTGATTTTGCCACGGCTTATTTAGGGCCTTGGGCAGGCTTTTTCTTAGGCTGGTCATATTGGCTAAGCTGGATTGTGACTGCAATTGCGGATGTGATTGTGATAGGTGGCTATGCCCAGTTCTGGTATCCCGATTTACCCGCATGGATACCGGCTTTTAGCTCCATTGTTATTTTAACCTTGCTCAATTTTGTTGCGGTGAAATTGTTTGGTGAAGTCGAATTCTGGTTTGCCCTGATTAAGATTCTCGCGATTATCTTGCTTCTGATGGTGGGGATTTATTTGGTTACCGTTGGTTTTGTCTCTCCAGATGGTGTTAAGGCTTCTTTGGCACATGTTGTAGATCGGCAATCCATGTTTCCCTATGGTGTCAGTGGTTTCTTAGCGGGCTTCCAGATTGCTGTTTTTGCTTTTGTCGGTATTGAATTGGTTGGGACAACGGCAGCAGAAACCAAAGATCCGCATACGGCTTTACCACGTGCGATTAACTCTATTCCTTTACGAATTTTATTATTCTACGTTGGCGCACTGGTATGTATTATTGCGGTAACGTCTTGGGCGAATATTGCTCCAGATAAAAGCCCGTTCGTGGAAATGTTTACCCTCATTGGCTTGCCTGCTGCGGCCAGTATTGTCAACTTTGTTGTCGCAACTTCAGCAATGTCTTCGGCAAACAGCGGCGTCTTTGCCACCAGTCGTATGTTATATGGTTTGGCGGTTGAAAAAGATGCACCTAAAAGCTTTGGTCGCTTGTCAAAAAGCAAAGTGCCTGTGCTTAGTTTGTTGTTTTCGATGTTGTGTGTGGTGATTGGTACATCCATTTTATTTGTTGTACCGAATGTGATGACGGCCTTTATTATTATCTCTGCCTTTACCTCCATTTTGTGTATTTTCACCTTTGCGATGATTATTTTGTCTTATTTGGCATATCGCAAAAAAGCACCAGAATTACATCAACAATCTGCTTATAAAATGCCGGGTGGGGTCTTTATGGCGTGGATTACCTTGGCTTTTCTGATTTTTGTGGTTGCGATTTTGGCATTAGATCATGACACCATGATTTCTTTGGCTTTTTCACCTTTGTGGTTCATCGGACTCTTTATTGCTTATCGCTACAAGAGTAAAAAATACGTGCAACGTTCATGGATTTTGACTCATGGCAAACGTATAGAACCTGAGGAATTTCACGAGAATAACTAGGGTCTGTTGAGAATTAGCAAGCATCTGTTGACCTTTGTTATTTAAAAATAGCGGGAAGTAAAATTCAATGACCAAACTGAATTTACTTCCCGCTTTGACTTGTCCAATGCTGACTAATTATAGTCCCCATACAAATTTCATTAAATGTATAACAATTGCTAGGATAATCCATGATGCAAAAGTTGCATCTGATGTAGGCGTTAATTTGACTGAAGACAAAACCGAAATTGTTCGAAACCAGTTAAAATGCCTAGCATCCGCTATACGAGATCAGCCATATTATGATCCAAGATAAACTAACGCATGGTGACGAATTCTTCGGCTGAAGTAGGGTGTATGGCGACTGTATCGTCAAAGTCTTTTTTGGTGGCACCCATTTTCAGGGCGACGGCAAAACCTTGCAGGATTTCATCCATCCCATAACCAATACCATGAATACCAATAACTTTTTCCTCTGTGCCAGAGCAAATCAATTTCATTTTTGACACTTGTCGATGCTGCGTGACTGCCGTATACATAGAAGTAAAAGACGAGCTATAGACTTTAATTTGATCTTGACCAAATTGGGCAATGGCTTGTTCTTCGGTTAAACCAACAGTCCCAATAGGGGGATGACTAAACACAACTGTCGGTATATTTTCGTAATTTAGATATTCTTCAGATTTGCCATTGAACAAGCGCTCTGAAAGCTTGCGACCAGCAGCAACGGCAACAGGCGTTAATTCTGCTTTTCCAGTAATATCTCCTACCGCATAAAGACCGAATTGGGTGGTATTTTGAAATTGATCAACTTGAATGTAGCCTGAATCATTCAATTGAATATTGGTGCGCTCTAATTTAAGCGCTTTCGTATTGGGCTCTCTTCCTATCGCCCAGATCAGACAATCAATTATATGCTGCGTGCCATCCTCAAGCTGTAAAAGCAAAGACTGATCTTCGAGTTTGGACACTTTAACTGGAGTCGCTTGTGTGTGAACTTGAATGTGATCACTGCGCATGCTTTCTAATAAGGTTTCACCTAAAAACTGGTCTAGACTGCGTAATGGCAAATGTTTGCGTATAAAAAGTTGAACATCGGAACCTAAAGAATTTAAAACGCCCGCGAGTTCAACCGCGATATAACCTGAGCCAATAATTGCGGTACGTTTTGGTAGTTCTTGTAACTCAAAGAAACCATTTGAATCAATGCCGTGTTCTGCACCTTCAATATTCGGGCGCGAAGGCTGCGTTCCCGTGGCAATTAAAATATGCTTTGCTGTGAATATTTCACCGTTGACTTCAATTGTTTTATGATCCAAAAACGTCGCAAAGCCATGAATAACATCGACCTGATTTTTGCTCAGACCAGATTGATAAGAGGCATGAATTCTTTGGATATAAGCTTGTCTATTTTCGACGAGCTTTTTCCAGTCGAAGCTTTTCAGTTCGCTATCAAAGCCATAATCAGAACCATATTTTTGAATAGCATCCGCAATTTGAGCAGAATACCACATGACTTTTTTAGGTACACAGCCGACATTGACACATGTCCCGCCCAGATCACCCGCTTCAATCAAAGCACATTTTTTGCCATAAGACGCAGCACGATTCACCGATGCAATTCCGCCACTCCCTCCACCAATTGCAATGTAGTCATAGTGTTTAGACATAAAGTACCTCGTTATATTTTCAAGTTATTTTATTTGAGATGGACGCTTGATTGTAAACGCTCAAAGTAAGAATAAAAGAAGTTTAACATTGGCTAAATTTAAGTCATTGCAATGTTTTGTATCCATTTCTGCCACAAGTTGTTGTTTGTTTGAAGCTGAGGATTGACCAATATCTTGTAGCGAGTGATTTGTTTAGCTCACTTTTGTGCTAAAAAATTTACAGGGAATAATGTAGGTTTTTATCGTGGAAAAGACATGGTGAAATTTGAATATGATGAACTGTTGTAAATTTATAAAATCTTAATTTAAATATGAATGATCAGCACCTACAGCGAATATCACGCCAATAATAAATATAGAGCAGTAGATAAAAAACCACAAAATTGCACGTTTAAATGCTTTATCTGAAATAGAGCTATCGGCATATTGCGGTGCTTTTCTTGAATTTTGATCATTGTTCATTGTCAAATCTCTATCAGTATTGAAGATAAAATGATTATGTAGCGTTTGACTTGAGAGCTGTAGATACAAAAAGTGATTAAAAAAATATAACAAATTTTTGTGTTTTGATTCATCTGTTATTGTGATTTGGATATAAATATAACAACAGGCTGTTTGCCTCAGTCATTTTTTGATTGATGCACGTTATTTAATACATGAATTTGCCTTTATATAAAATCAGAGAGTCAAAATACATGGGTAAATGAAATCATTGCCAAGAATTTCAATATGTACTGATCCGCTAGAATGATGTTATAAAAATATGCTAGCTTTAGCTTATAGTGATCTTGAGTTGAGATTGTGAGCTTTTAATAGACTTTATATAAAACAATATCTTATTGAGATTTATAGAGTCATTTTGGTTTATGGGCAAAGTTTAAGAACTGATTCTGATGGTATTGTGCTGCATCATGATGTCTAATTTAGACCCAGCCCTGTATTATTTAAATAATGGATTCGTTTGGGATATGATCATGGATGGTTTATCTAAATTTTCTTGGCAGGATATCAAGCATAACTTTTATAACACTGGCGAGCTTCCAGAGTCTATTGAAAAAAATTCGCCTATAATTCAAGCATGGGAGCAATCTAAACAAGCAGGGCTGAGCCCATTTTTCAAAGTGACCTCTTTACAGGGCTTTCCTTTAGACAGCTTGTCATTAGAAGATCAAAATCTAGCCACGCTGACAGAAAAAGTTTTAGACGATATATGGCAACTATTTGGACAGCAAGATGTCAGTGTTTATTTAATTAATAACCATTCAAAAATTATTGCAGAAAAGCACAATTCTTCCTTAGGTGAAAAATATCATTTTTTACAGCCGGGTCGAATTATTGAACTGTCAACTTTTGGCGCAATCGCCCCTACGTGTAGTATCCGTTCCAAACAACCTATGGTAATGGTGGGGCATCAGCATTATCTGAATGAATTTGCCGATTATTCCTGTGCTTCAGTCCCTGTTTTTAATGGCTGTGGTGATGTACAGGGGGCTTTGAATGTCACTTCTACACGAGGTTTATTGGCAACCAATTGGTTAAGACATTTACTGTATCAAAGCTATGTTTTAGAAAATAAAATTATTTTATCCCAAATAACAACCAATCAGCGTGTTTTACATTTTCAGCACTCTAAAGATCTGTTACATAATGCTTATGCTGGACTGATTGTGATTGATGAATTTGGGCAGATACTGAAAATCAACCAAATGGCATTAAAGTTGTTAAATTGTACTGTTGAGCATTTATTGAAGCAGAATATTTCGGACTTCTTTGTTGCAGAGCATTTTTTCCAACATCAGAGCGAAGCATCATTTTTTATACAAAGTCATGATCATGCTTTTTTCTATGCTTATCTAGAAACAATCGTTCAGAAGTCACAGGCTATTCATAAACAAATTCAAACTGCGACGGATGTCGATAAAGCTTTTAAAGCACTTCAAGCGGATATTCCCATATTAATTACGGGTGAAACGGGTACGGGGAAAGATTATTTTGCGCAAAAATTACATCAAAAATTGAATGCAAGTTTGCCCTTTATCTCGATTAATTGTGGCGCAATTCCAGAAAACCTACTTGAAGCTGAATTGTTCGGTTATGAGGGCGGTGCATTTACGGGGGCGAAAAAACAGGGTGAAAAAGGGCTGGTTGAATTAGCAGATCAGGGGATTTTATTTTTAGATGAAATTGGTGATTTACCCTTACATTTGCAAGTGAAAATTTTAAGAGTGTTACAAGATCAGCATTTTTACCGTGTCGGCGGGCGTAAACCCATTAAGTCGTCATTTCGTTTGATTTGTGCAACCAATCAAAATTTAAAAAAAATGGTGGAACAACAATCATTCCGTAGTGATTTATATTATCGCATCCGAGGTTTTGAGGTTTATTTAGAGCCGTTACGCTTACGCGCAGACAAGCAATCTATTTTGCATTCCATTTTAACCAGTTTAGAGGTTTCCGATTGGACTGTTCAGGTTGAACAGCAGTTTAAGCAATATCCATGGCCGGGAAATATTCGTGAGTTGATTCATGTGCTTAAATTATCCACTGCATTTAAAGAAGGAACGTGTTTAGAACAACTCTGTTTACCCGAATCGCAGGTGTCCTCGCCCACATTAACTGAGGATAGTATTTTGCTTCAAGCTAATTTAGAAACGGTGACTAAGCGATTAATTCTTCAGGTCTTACAAGAAGAAAAGGGCAATATTGCGCGTACTGCCAAACGGCTCAACATTTCTAGAACCACGGTATATAAATATTTAGATAGCTAATTTTTAATTTTCGCATCATCAAAAAAGTGACTGTCTGTTTATTGGACAGTCACTTTTTTATTGTGTCCATTTTATGGACATGGGTGAGTTGTTATTTTTATAAGATATTGATTAATAATATTTAAATTCTTGGCATGTAAACTGCAATTATTCTATTGCTCATACTCGATGAAGAAGGACTCTGGATGATTTTTGGCAAAGGTTCAAAGGATTTAACTGCCATTAAAAGTTCAAAAAAGAGATGAGTCATTAAGAATAATTTGAATGAAAGGAAACATATTATGCATTTTAGGAATAAAAATGCGTTACTTCTCATACTGAGTGGTTTACTCGCACAACATAGTCATGCCATTGATGTGAATGCGGGGGATTATACGGCTTTACCGAGTGGAACCAATGTTGGGGTTTTTTATTATCAACATGGTGAAATGGATGGCTATTATCAAAATGGTCATAAAACCCCTGCCGAGTCTACATCTGATATTGGGATTGCACGGTTTATTCATTACACCGATATCGCAGGCTTACGAGCGACCCCGCAAGTGGTTATTCCCTTTGGATCGGTGCGTAATACTCAAATTGCTGATGCGCATTTAAACAATGCATCGGCTTTTGCAGATCCCATCATTGCTTCCGCTTTTTGGTTCATCAATCAACCTGAACAAGGCGCTTCGGGTCGTTATCTTGCAGTAACGCCATTTATTTATTTGCCGCTTGGGCAATACGATAAAAATGATGCCGTCAATTTGGGTGAAAACCGCTTTAAATATGATTTGCAATTGGCTTGGGTACAACCGCTTTATGGCAAATTAGGCTTTGAGTTTTATCAAGATGCAATTTGGTATGGCGACAATGATGAAGCGGGTAGTGGCAATCAGACGTTGTCTCAAGACACCAGTTATCAAACACAGGTCAATTTACGTTATGACCTGAATGCCAAGCAACGGATTGCCTTGGGTTATGCCGCAAATTATGGTGGCGATCAGTCCCTTGATGGCATCTCGCTTGAACAGAATATGGAAAAACAACAAGCTCGATTTGAGTTCCAGCAAATGATTAATTCAAGAACTCAATTGAGTGCGCAGTTGGTTTCAGACACTCAGGTCGAAAGCGGCTTTAAAAAAGATTTAGGACTGAATTTTCGACTTTTTTACATTTTTTAATTCAAAGCATGGTGTATGACAACACATGAATTGTTTCAGTTTTGCGACTATAAAATCTGAACAATAAATGAATTGTCTCACTAAATTTTAAGAGGTCATGATGTCTATATTAGCAAAAGAGATTTGGGATAAAAAACTATTTAATGGTTCATGGCAGCCAGCTCAAGCAACTTATAGCGTGGTTGAAGTGGCTACAGGTCAAGAACTAGGTGAAATTGGTTATGCCTCTGGAGCAGAGGTTGTAAGTGCTGCGAAAGAAGCGAAATCGACACAAAAACAATGGTGGTCTTTGTCTTATCAAGAACGTCAGGCAGTATTTGAACGAGCAGCCACTTTACTCACAGAAAACCAAGCAGATGTCATTGAATGGTTAGTGAAAGAAAGTGGTTCTTTACAACTTAAAGCAGGCTTTGAAGTCAGTATTTCGATTCAAGTGCTTAAACATTGTATAGGTTTGCCTGCGGCTGAACAGGGCACATTACTGCCGACACAAAATGGCAAATTAAGCATCGCCAAACGCGTACCTTTAGGTGTGGTTGGGGTCATTTCACCTTTTAATTTTCCACTCTATTTAGCTTTACGTGCCGTTGCACCTGCTTTGGCACTGGGCAATGCGGTGGTGCTTAAACCAGATGAACGCACAGCCGTGTGTAGCGGTTATGCGATTGCGCGTATTTTTGAACTTGCAGGACTTCCAAAAGGTCTTTTACATGTATTACCGGGTGGTGCCGAAGTCGGGGAATCGCTCACTTTAGATAAAAATATTGCCAGTATTCAGTTTACTGGCTCAACAGATGTTGGGCGTATTGTGGGTGCCAATGCCGCGAAAACCTTGAAAAAAGTATCTTTAGAGTTAGGCGGTAAAAACTCGCTGATTATTCTAGATGATGCCGATATTGAATTGGCTGCCGAAAATATTGCGTGGGGTGCATTTTTGCATTCAGGGCAGATTTGTATGACTTCAGGAAAAATTTTGATTCATCAAAAAATTTATGAGCAAGTCAAACAGCGTGTGATTGAAAAAGTGAAGAACTTTGTCGTGGGTAATCCGTGTGAAAGTCAGGTCACCATTGGCCCTCTGATTAATGCCAAACAAGCGCAGCGTGTAGAACAATTGGTCAATGCTGCGGTTGCAGAAGGGGCAACACTGGAAATTGGTGGACATGCCGATGGCGTATTTTTCCAGCCGACAGTTCTTTCCGATGTGAGCCAAGATAACCCCATTTTTAGTGAAGAAATCTTTGGCCCTGTTGCTGTGCTCATTCCTTTTAGCACAGATGAACAGGCGATTGAGTTAGCCAATGACGGTGATTATGGGCTTTCCGCAGGCATTATTACTTCGAATGTTGGACGAGGTATGCAGCTTGGTGCACAGCTCAATGTTGGTTTACTACACATTAATGACCAAACCGTGAATGACGAAACGGTCAATCCATTTGGTGGTTTTGGCTCATCAGGAAATGGAACACGCATAGGCGGCCCTGCCAATGCGGATGAATTTACCCAATGGCAATGGATGACCGTACAGGCGCAAGCGCCACATTATCCTTTTTAATCAATTGAATCACTAATTACAGGAAGTAATCGTATGAACGAAATGAAAGACATTGTTGCCGCAGTGACGGCATGTAAAGGCGCAGACTTTGAATTGCAAGCGCTAAAAATACGTCAGCCTCAAGGCGATGAAGTACTGGTGAAAGTGGTCGCCACAGGCATGTGTCATACCGACTTAATTGTCCGTGATCAATATTATCCTGTACCACTGCCTGCTGTTCTTGGGCATGAGGGGGCGGGCATTATTGAGGCAATAGGGCCGAATGTCACTGACCTTCAAGTCGGCGATCATGTGGTTTTAACCTATGGTTATTGTGGTAAATGTACGCAATGTAATACAGGCAATCCGGCCTATTGTTCAGAGTTTTTTGGCCGCAACTTTAGTGGCGCTGACCTAGAAGGGCACAGTGCAATTTGTACCCATGATCATGCTGTGGTACACGATCACTTTTTTGCTCAGTCTTCTTTTGCAACTTATGCCTTAAGCCGTGAAAATAATACAGTTAAAGTCACCAAAGATGTCCCGATTGAGTTATTGGGGCCTTTAGGCTGTGGTATTCAAACAGGTGCTGGCGCATGTATCAATGCTTTAAAAGTAACGCCTGCCAGTAGCTTTGTGACATGGGGCGCGGGTGCTGTTGGCTTAAGCGCATTGCTTGCGGCAAAAGTATGTGGTGCTTCAACCATTATCGCTGTCGACATTGTCGAATCTCGTTTAGAACTGGCAAAACAATTGGGTGCAACCCATGTCATCAATAGTAAAACGCAAGATCCTGTCGCAGTCATCAAGGAAATTACGGGTGGCGGGATTAACTTTGCCCTTGAGTCCACTGGACGACCTGAAATCTTAAAACAGGGTATTGATGCACTGGGTATTTTAGGCAAAATCGCGGTTGTTGGCGCACCACCTTTAGGGACAACGGCTCAGTTTGATGTGAATGATTTATTGTTGGGCGGAAAAACCATTCTTGGCGTGGTTGAAGGCAGTGGTTCACCGAAGAAATTTATTCCAGAGTTAGTCACGCTATATCAACAAGGTAAATTTCCGTTTGATCAGCTGGTAAAGTTCTATGCTTTTGATGACATCAATCAAGCCGCTATAGACAGCCAAAAAGGGATTACCCTTAAACCGATTATTAAGATTGGCTGATTTTTGATGACCTGATCATAGAGATGTGATCAGGTCATTTCATTTTTAAAAATTTATAAATAATGAATTCAGGGAACAGAAGAATGGCGGATCAACCTTTTGTGGTAAACACTAATACCATGCCGTGGGAATTTATTCCGATTCCCTTTTTAAATGATGCGCTGCCTGTCAAAACATGTTTACAGGACCCAGATACAGGCATGATGATTTGGAAATTACGTTATCCAGCAGGGTTTAGAACCGTGGAGCATTGGCATCATTGTGCGCACGGCATGTATGTATTAGAGGGGCATTTAGTCACCAGTGAGGGTGAGTTTGGGCCGGGGAGTTTTGTCTGGTTTCCAGAAGGTTCGGTGATGTTTCATGGCGCACGTAGTGATAATGATGTGTTAATGCTCTTTATTACCAATAAACCTTTTGACATTCATTTTACCGCCGAAGAAGGAATGCCTGTTTAAATAGAGGTATAGGAACGAAACAAAGCTGTGGATGTCTAGGTCTAACTACATATCTACACGTTTGGAGTATTGTTATTCAGATATTTTAGCCAAAATTTAATGGGATATTACCGCTTTATGAGGGGTATTTAACTGTAATGATCAGCAGTGAAAAATCGACTTTTGTATAAAGTATTGTTAATCAATAGGCGAAATTTTTTCAAATCTAAGTGTTTTTGCTTAAAACCAACTAATTGGGTTGGTTTTTTAGCAACATTCAGCAAGCTAGGGAGAACTTTGCTTAACCTTCGCTGCATTTAAAGCTAAACTATGACATTCAGTTGTATGTCCGTACTTGGAGTAAACGTATGTCATGGCTTTCTTCGCTTAAATCTGTTTTTTCGCCCTCGCAGGAAGTGAAGGAAGACGAAATCCAAACTGTGCTAGAAGGCTATTTATTGCCAGATTCAAACCATGCACTGAAGGATCGAATTAGCCAAGTGAATGTTGAAGGAAGAGTATTACAAATAACCATTAATACTTATCCTGCCGAAGCGGATCAACTGCAAAAAATTCATGATGATTTGGCTGATGCATTGGAAAAATGTGGCATCCAAGAACTGAATATGCACGTGATTCAACAAAAACATGCACACGGAGAAAGTTGCTCCACGCATGATCATGGCAAAGAAGGGCATAGTTGTTCTAGTAAACCACCATCTGAAGCGGCAGCACCTCAAGCTGCAAAACTTCCACCTGTGGTGGATGCTTCAGCTAAAACAGCCCAAGCTGAAATTAAAAAACCGCAAGATGAAGACCCAAACAATCCACCTATTCAAAAACCAGCACCACAACAAAGAGATGTGCCTAAGCATCCACGTATTCAAAATGTCATCTTGGTTTCATCGGGTAAAGGTGGTGTAGGTAAATCGACGACAACAGTAAATCTGGCTTTGGCATTACAAAAATTGGGCTTAAAAGTGGGTGTTTTAGATGCCGATATTTATGGGCCAAGTATTCCAACCATGTTGGGAAATGCAGGCCGTACTCCTATGATCGAAGCGGAAAATTTTGTTCCGATTGAAGCTTACGGCATGGCTGTTTTGTCGATTGGGCATTTAACGGGAGATAATAATACCCCCGTGGCTTGGCGTGGTCCAAAGGCAACAGGCGCATTGATGCAATTGTTTAACCAAACCTTATGGCCAGATCTAGATGTTTTAATGATTGATATGCCACCGGGGACAGGTGATATTCAATTGACACTGGCACAACGTATTCCTGTGACGGGTGCTGTCATTGTGACAACACCACAAAATGTGGCACTAATGGATGCCATTAAAGGCATTGAACTGTTTAATAAAGTTCAAATTCCGGTCATGGGTGTGGTGGAAAATATGTCGACCCATATTTGTTCAAATTGCGGTCATGAAGAGCAGATTTTTGGTACAGGTGGCGGTGACAAATTATCAGCACAGTACCAAATTCCTTTGCTTGGACGCTTACCTTTAAATGTGAAAATCCGTGAAAATGCAGATGCTGGTAAACCGTCTGTGGTTGCTGGTGATGATGCGGCAGAAAGCTATCTTGCTATTGCGCAAAAAATTATAGACCAACTGCCTAAAGCGGAAAAACCTCAGAATCGAATTTTCTAAAAGACACTGAAAAGATGATTTAAAAAGCTCAACTTCGGTTTAATGCCAGTCAGTTCAGAAATTGACTGGCATTTTATTTTTTTAATTCATGATGTTATTCGATACGCGGAAACGTCATCCGCAACTGTTCGAGGCAAAACTATTTTAAAAAAGTAAGGTTTCTGTGATTAATTAATCAATAAAAGGTATTTGACGAGTTTTGTGGTGAGGCGCATTGCGCCGCAAGATGCCTTTCTTGCGAACTCAAAATATATTTTGAGGCTTCTCATTTGGGCTTATCCAAAGTAATAGATGAGCTCCAAGTATATGATTTAAAAATATAAGACTCCGTCATGAACAACTAAAAACTAAGGGCTTTATTTTTAAAACCCTTAACTGACTGGTATTACAACCTCGGTTGGGCTTTTTATGATGTGTATATCTATTTTTATCGTTTATAAAGTGTGATGAAACAAGGATGACGAGGGAAAATGCTGAAATCTAAAATGGTTGTCATAACAGGAATAAAGAGATTCGCTTATCTAAAGCTTACTTGATTATTTGATATAACGACGACGTTTATAATGCTGAATAATGCTCCATCGCCAAAATAATCGAGTAATGACAAATAACATAATGGCAAAAATGAATGCTTCTAACACTAAACCTAACAATAGAATTTTTGCCAAACTTAAGTCGATATGTCCATGACCAAAATGAGTAATCCAGTGGCTGATTTGGTGTAAAACACCCAAGATCATATCTTGATTAATCATATTGACCTGAAAAACCTGAGCCCCTAACCAAAAACCAATATATAAAATAGGGATGAGTGTAAAAGGATTGGTGAGCCAAGCGAGACATAAACTAATTGGTAAATTGACTTCAAAAAATAATACTGTCAAAACAATTAAAATACTATGAAAAGGCAAAGGCAACATGCCCCAAAAGGTGCCAATAAAAATGGCTTTTGAAATGGACTTTCTGTTCACATACCATAGCAAAGGATTTAAGGTACGTTGACCAAAAACCTTCATCAGCTTCATTTCTGAGATTTTAACGGGAGAAGGAAGCCATGACCGAAAGAACTGTTTTGCCATAAAAGTAGGATGCTTAAGTAATGAAATATTGTGCCTGAATAGAGCACTGAGTAACAGTTTAACTATCGGTTAATGTAGCGCATTGAGGGCTTTAAATGTGAGAGTCGAAATTTTTATTAACAAATGACGCTTAAGTTATATTGAATATATTTGTCTAAATTGCTAATTTTTATATATTTTTATGAGTAGTTTGGGTGTTTTGGATAAGGTGTAAAATTTCATATTTGCTAAGTATAATAAAGTGATTTACTCTTCGCGCACTCTATATAGAGAGGTCGCATATGATTTCATGGCTGTTCATTGGTTTGGTGGTGACTATTTTATTGACACCTGGCCCAACAAATACATTGCTTGCATCTTCTGGTATACAGGTAGGTGTGCGCCAATCATTACGACTTATTCCAGCAGAATCAATCGGTTATTTGATTTCAATCACTGTCTGGGGGATGATTATTGGTACAGTTTCAAGCCAATTCCCAATTATCCCGATATTACTCAAGCTATTAAGTGCGCTGTATATTATTTTTCTTGCGATTAAACTTTGGAAAACAGCGGATATAGAAGCCAGTTATAACCAGCCGACCATTCGTGCACGTGAATTGTTTTGTGCCACTTTACTCAATCCTAAAGCATTACTTTTTGCGTCTGCTATTTTCCCAACTACAGCTTGGCTGACTATGCAGGCTTATGTAGTGCATATGGGGCTGTTTTTACTTTTGATTGCGCCAATTGCGTTGTTTTGGACGTTTATCGGTTCTATTTTAGCCTCGAATAAAGTACGTTGGTTAAATCAATCGAACTTACAAAAAACCGCATCTTTGGTGTTGATTAGTTTCTCTATTCCACTGAGTTATTCTGCTCTTTTAAGTCTTTAAAATAAGGCGATGAAAATACACATTTGGTAAAAAATGACATCATCGCCTGATCATCATTTCCATTGCAGCCGATTTCAGTTAAAGTACAGCGCAATAATTGATTTAACTATTTTTGGATAGAAAGAATGGCAATTAAGTCTGATCGTTGGATTCGTGAAATGAGCGAAAATCACGGCATGATTGAACCGTATGCAGAAAACCAAGTTCGCTATGATGACGCGGGTGAAAAACTCATTTCTTATGGTGTTTCAAGCTATGGTTATGATGTACGTTGCGCACGTGAATTTAAAGTATTTACCAATGTGCATTCAGTAATTGTCGACCCAAAAAACTTTGATGATAAAAGCTTTATTGATATTGAATCTGACGTGTGTATTATTCCGCCAAATTCATTTGCCTTAGCACGTACGGTCGAATATTTCCGTATTCCACGTAATGTTTTGACGGTATGCTTAGGTAAATCAACCTATGCTCGTTGCGGTATTATTGTGAACGTAACACCACTTGAACCTGAATGGGAAGGTCATGTTACTTTAGAGTTTTCAAATACAACCAACTTACCTGCACGTATTTATGCGGGTGAAGGTGTGGCGCAAATGCTATTTTTTGAATCTGATGAAGTATGTGAAACTTCATATAAAGACCGTGGTGGTAAATATCAAGGTCAAACAGGCGTGACTTTGCCGAAAGCATAAATAGTATAAAGAGTTGAATAAGCGGATCATTTTGGTCCGCTTATTTTTTGTGGGATTCATTCATCGGAAACTCCTTACATTTACCCAGTTTTTTTTGCAATTGAATAAATATTCAGCATAATAAAAAGTTGTACAAACTTGGTCAGAATATTGTTGTCATGACAAATAAATAAAAATTTGACGTACCAAGCTTAGGACGAAATGAAAATAATGATGCGGAGCATCTGATAAAAAAGGAAGGTCGTGATGACTCAAAGTTGGAATACAGGATTGAAAAAGTCTTGTTTGGCCAGTGTAATTGCTGTTTTGATGAGCCAATCAGTTTATGCGCTTGAATCTTTGTCAGATGATCACCTTGCAGACACAACGGGTGAGGGCATGGCACTATTACCTGAAAATTTCAAAATGGTTTTTCAGGGTGCCAATGATTTATCGACCGCCTCAAGTTATGGTGTTTTAACCGATTCTTCCGCCTTACTCCAAGCATCGAAAAAAGATACTGGTTTTATACGTATTATTCCGACTGGTGAAAATTATGCCAACCTCACATTAACAGCTGCTCAAGCCGCAGCGAAAAGAACCAAAGCAGATATTTTTATTTATGGTCTAGCGCTATCTGCGAGTAATAGTAATTTAAACCAGCGTTTTAGTAATGTTGGTTTTAACTGGGGAAGTTCTATTAATCCTTGGTTATTTCGTGCAGGTACAGCAAATAATATTCAACAATTTTCGAGTAGTAATGCTGCAGGAGATATTAGTTATTTAGCTTTAGAGGCGCCGTTAGCTCAAGTCACTGCAGACGAAAGCGATAATAATATTAAGTTAGGTTTCTGGTTAGATGCATTTTCGCGTAGTTGGAACTCAAGTAATGCCATTAATCCGATTACAGGCGCGCCAGTTGCAAAACCAGTTGCGGGTGATCCTAGCAATGATGTTGATTTAGACAAAAATCAGCGTTTAAGATTACAGTATGTTGCAAATGGGCTAAGTTTGAGTGGTTCACAAATACGACTTTTCCAAACCATGCCATCAACAACAGCTCAACATAATCAAACTCTGGGAATGGCCAGTGTTTTACGTTTGAATACCAATGATGATCCTGCAAACCTAAAATTTACTGATGCAGGTTTAGATGCAAAAGCCATTCGCCTAAGTACAGCAACGACAAATGATGGAACATATTCGACGCCCGCATTACAACAAAATTCAGAGGCCCCTTTATTTAATGATAAAGAAGGCATGTATTTATATAGTCCGAATATTAATTTAGTTTTAGGAAATATGTATCAGCCCTTTGTATTGGGGTCTGAAGGCAACAATATTATTTTAGAAGTTACCCGTATACCAAATGTCCCTAATATTTATAAGAAAATTTATACAAATTATGATGTGCCTTATAGCAGTTTATCTGCGGCCAGTGAGTATCAAGGGTCTACTTGTAATGTCTACGTTTGTGGGTTTAATGCTTCTTCACTGACCTCTGGCTCAAGCACCATTAACTATCAAGGAAATAATGCAACGCATAGTAGTATTTCCATTGGGAGTGTAACGCGTGATCCCACCACTAACTTGTTAAAAGCCAATACTGGAGCAGATGCCACGGGCGTTGTATTTAGAAGCCCTACAGGAACGGCAGTGAACTTGGGTTCTGTTGTAATAGATGGTGTGTTGATTCAACATCTTAAGTTTAAAACTACAGGTTTATAGGAAATTGAAATGTTAAATAAAATAGCTATTTCTGTTGCTTTATTACTTACTTGTACGGTTCACGCAGAATTGGTCGGTCTCGATAATGCAGAATTGTTAGATGTGACTGGGCAGGGCGGTGCAGATTTGAGTTGGACATTGTCTTTAAACCATCAATATGCGAATGATATGAGTAAAAAAGATATTTCTAATCTTGCGCTTATTAATGCAGGAAATATCACTGGTGCATATTATCAGTATGATTGTGTAGCTAATGTTTTATGTCGTTTTGCCTTCTCTCCAAATAATCATATTGAAAAAGTGAATGGTGTAGACAATAAGAAATGGTTGGTTTTTAAGCAAATCCAAGGCACGATTCAAATTGATAAATTTTCTTTAGATGGTTCTACCATTATTAATAAAGATGGTAATCCACAAACGGCGATGAACCTGACATTTTATGATGATAAGCCATTAAAAATACGTAATTTAGGTTTTTCCAGTTTAGCTGTTGAAAGTAATGGTGAAGAGGGTTATTTAAATAAAAATACCTATACCACCTATAACAATGGAAATGCAGTCCCTAGTTTTGACCAAGGTGCTGAAACAGGATTTATGGGGGTGAATGTGCATGGGAATTTGCATATGTCAGGTAATTTGAAAATCTTTAGTTATAACTGTGCAGGAACAACAAGCAGCCGTTGCTAAATAAAATTTTCAAAAAATAAGGATGTTAAAATGAAAAAAATAACAAAATTAAAGTTACTTACCGTATGTATTTTTTTAGCACAACATAGTCATGCATTAGAGCAATTAAATGATTCTTCACTGAGTACTGTTACAGGACAAGATGGAATATCCATTACTCATGAGGTGTCTAAGGTCACTGTTGATCAAGTCAATTGGATAGATTATAGCAATACTGGCAGTATGAAATTAGGACTTCATAATGTTGAAGTGAAAGGCTTAGATAACAGTACCATTAAAAGTACCCTTGATTTTGATGTCGGAAAAACAGACCGTGGTGCGGGTATCCGAATTCAAGCCAGTATTTCACCCTTTCAAGCAACGATTGAAAAATTGATGTTACTGTGTGGAGCGGCTGACTGTACCACTGCTTCACAAAATTTAGGCTCATTAAGTCTTTCAACGATTTCGCCTTTACAGATTTATCTGCAAACTTCTGCTGGTTTGTTTAATCGTGATGAAATAGCACATTTAGATTTCCAATTGCAAAATGCCAGTATTGGTTATGGTTTAAATGGGCAATCGTTAACCTTAAAAGATTTCAATTTCAATTTTTCTGCTGATGGTTATTTGTATCTAGACCAAGATGAGGGAATTGCTTTAACCACAAAAAGTAAAGATGGTCAAACGGATCATATTGTAAATTTAGCTCGGGTAACGGACTTAACGGATGTTGATTCAAGTCGGACGGGGGCAAAAAATCCTGGTGTAAATATTGATTTACGTTATGGATCAGATCCTAGCAATCAGAAAAATATCATTCGTATGGGGGCATCGGGTGCTGTTACCAATGGTAAAGTCTTTTTTAATGCAAATCAGGCAGGTCTTGCGGAATTTAACTCTGTTAATCGGGAATCAGCAAATCTCACAGAAACCACAAAAACAGCGACAGGTTATGAGTTTGCGGGTGCTGGTGGTCTACATATGGGCGTTTCTGCCGACTTTACCCGAAAAGGAAATGCTTTATTAGGGGTTAATGATAATCCTACGACTTTAGAAATTGGACATACTGGGCATGGAAGTTATGCCGTTGAGTTCTCGAACTTATCACCTTTAACCATCCGTAATTCGACTGTTGTTTCAGATCTGAATACGCGTAATGCATATATTGATTTTGGTGATCTTTATATCAATACAGCACAAGTTAAAACCTTGAGCTTTATTGTTAATGAAAATGTCAAAAAAGTGCTTGGTGCTGCGAGTACAGATTTAAAATATGACATGGTGCCAGTAGATAAGGGGCAGAATGTCGCTTTAATTGCCATTCGTGGCATGGATTTTCAAGCAATTGCACGTAAAGCCCGTTTTATTTCTGATAACTCAATTGCTGAAATTACAAGTTCATCTGGGGAATGGGGAATTGGTTTACCTATCTTTAATTTAAATGCAAATTTAGCATTATTTGCTCAGAATTATAGCTATAACAATACGACAAAATCTGGTCTAGGTTATAATTTGGCCATGTCGACAGAAGGCTATGGTATTGATAAAAAAACCAATGCACTCAGTACAACTTCTATTATTATTGTGGATGGGGCTCAAGGTTTACATAATGAAGAAGTGAATTATTATGCTGGCTTAAGAAATATTGATTCATATTTAAAATCAGATGGGGTTATTGGTTTTGAAAATGATGGTATTTATATTAAAGCGGATAATTTATTATTTGCAGCAAAAGCCGAAATTGCAATAGGACAACTGCCAGGTTCTTTATATAACTGTCAGAGTGGTTCTAATAAGTGTGGTCAAGTTGTTCCAATCGATAATTTTGCCCGTAAAGATGATGTATTAAGTTCAATCGCTTTTAAACTCGATGGTAAAGGTGAATTATTTATTATTCCAGAGATGAATTCTTCAACAACACCTGATACTAATTTTTTAAGTCTAAAAGCAAATTTTGAATTTAATCCCTTAACGACAGCAGAAAAAAATAATCAATCTGTATTGGGGAGTTATGTGAGCTTTATTACCGATGATGTGAAAAGCAATCAGTCTATTGCTTCGACAAGTGTCAATTTAAATAAAATGCAAGGTCATGTTGGTCTTGAATCAGCAATTCAGGTCAAAAAAGATACCGTGGTTTTGGATAATAAAATAAATTTCAATCATCCATCGACATTGTTGACGAAAGCGCAAATTGATGCGGGAAATGTAGGACGTGTATTCCGAGCTGAAATGGCCATGTCTCCATCAGGTAGTATGCAAAAAGTGGCTGAATTTGCGATTACAGGTGGAGCAATGCGCAGTACTTTTGGGATTACACCTAGATAAATCATTATAATACAGGGAAATATAATGAAAAAAACAATAATAGCAAGCATGGCTGCTTCAGCTTTCAGTTTAACCACAATGACCTATGCGATGACGAGTTTGGATGATCAAGCACTATCAAAAGTGGATGGTCAAGCTTTATTGAATTTGGAATATTTGCAGGGTAGCAATCAGACTGATGCCTTAGGCGTAAATTACAACCAATCCAATATTGGATTTTATAAATTAGGTTTAAATGCTGAAATGGAGCTGAATGCGAATATTAAAAAGCTTCAGCTCGGTTGTGGCGGGAGCAATGGTGCGGGAAAATGCGATATTGATATTGATAATCTTTCATTGAGCGGATTGCCTGCAAATGCAAACTATACTTCAGATGAGCGAGCTGCGACTTCAGCAAAAATTACCAATCCCTTTATTCAGTTTGCGATCAAGAATCCAACTTCTGCTGCCAGCCGTGAGGTTTTAGGCTTTCGGGTCAGTGCTGAAAAAATTTCAGGATTAATGACTCTTGGTACTGAAAATAGTGCGACACCGAATGGTTTAAATAGTTTTAGTGGTTATATGAAAACCAAAGCGGCTTCAGGTATAGCTGTAACGGCTGAGAGAACGATGAGTTATGCAGACACGCAACTTCAGATTAAGGGGAAGGTGTCGGGGACACTCTTCTTTATTCCTACAACATTAGACTATGTTTCTGATAACTATAGTTTAAAACTTAGTTCAACCTCAGCCCCTTTTACCATCGGTTCTACCATTGTCTCTGGAAATAGAATGACTGATGTGATGCTTAAAGGAAGTGGAACAGTGGGACAAATCAATTTTGCAGGGGACTTGACAGCAAAAGTGTTAGGTGGGTTGTTGCCATTGGAGAAAAAGGTAACTGGAAATATTACTGGTTTAAAAACAGATATTACCGTCAATCAAAGTTTAGGGCTTATTCATGCGCTGTATTTAAATAATCCTGCTTCATTATCGTTGCAGTCACAAAGTATCTTATGGTCAGGTGCTGCGGTTGGGGCGAATAAGGGCTGGTGGTTGGCGATGGAGGATGAGGTAGAGCTTGGAAGTTTAAGCCCAACTACACAGGTTGCTATTACCAATGAGGTGTTGAAACAGACTATTGCAGGGATTAATAAAGATTTGACTGATCATCCTCGTCCATGTGGCGACTTACTTCTTGAGTGTACTTTGGGTAGTGATTTAGCCGTAGGAAATGTACCAATGAATTCGACGACATTAGATTTTCCCTTAACCAATTTGACCCTGCAAGGGCAAAATTTCCGACCAAACTGTTACGGTGGGGTGAAATTTTGCTAAGTCTATTCCGTGCTGAAATAGATATAAAAAATCCCGCATAAAGCGGGATTTTTTATATTAAAGAATTATTTGGCAATTTTAGCTAAAAGTTCTTCTTTACTAATATTTACAGACTCAGCATCAGTACGACCTTTGTATTCAAAAGTGCCTGCATCCAAGCCTTTCTCACCAATCACAATACGGTGTGGAATACCAGTCAATTCTAAATCAGAGAATTTAACCCCTGGGCGTTCATTACGATCATCCAAAATAACGTCATAACCAGCAGCTTGTAATTCTGCATACAGTGCTTCAGCAGCTTCTACCGTACGTGGTGATTTATGGGCATTCATCGGTACAATGGCAACGTCAAAAGGTGCAATAGCAGTAGGCCAAATAATGCCTTTGTCATCGAAGTTTTGTTCAATAGCAGAAGCAACCACACGTGTTACCCCAATGCCATAACAACCCATAGTCACGACCAGCGGTTTACCATCTTCACCTAACACTTTGCAATTGAGTGCTTCAGAGTACTTTTGACCCAATTGGAAGATGTGACCGACTTCGATACCCCGTTTAATTTGTAGTGTACCTTGACCATCAGGAGAAACATCACCTTCAACTACATTGCGCAAGTCGTAAACTTCAGTAAATTGCGCATCACGTTCCCAGTTTACGCCAGTTGCATGTTTGTCGGCTTGGTTTGCACCAGCAACGAAATCTGAGAGTACAGATGCTGCACGGTCAACGATCACCGTTAAGCCTTGTTCAACCAAACCTTGTGGCCCAATAAAGCCAGTCACCAAACCAAGCGCAGCAATTTGTTCTTCTGTTGCAAAGGTTAAAGGTGAGGCAATCGCAGCATGTTTTTCAGCTTTAATTTCGTTTAATTCGTGGTCGCCGCGAAGGAATAATGCAACCACAGGTACATGACCTTTTTCATCTGCTACGCCTTGAACCAAGAGTGCTTTTACCGAATCTTTCGCATCTGATTTTAGGAATGCAGAGACATCAGCAATGGTTTTTTGATTGGGTGTATCGACCAATGTTAATTCTTGCGTTGCTGCTGCACGTGTGCCGACAAGAACTGCTTCAGCCATTTCGACATTAGCTGCGTAATCAGATTCTGTTGAGAACGCAATATCATCTTCACCACTTGAAGCCAAAACATGGAACTCATGTGAACCAGAACCACCAATTGAACCTGTATCCGCTTGTACTGGGCGGAAGTTCAAGCCTAAACGAGTAAAGATACGGCAATAGGTATCGTACATCACGTCATAGGTTTCTTGTAATGATGCTTGGTCGACATGGAATGAGTAAGCATCTTTCATGATGAATTCGCGTGAGCGCATAACACCAAAACGTGGACGAATTTCATCGCGGAATTTGGTTTGAATTTGGTAGAAGTTGATTGGAAGTTGTTTGTAACTTTTCAGCTCATTACGCGCAAGATCGGTAATCACTTCTTCATGCGTAGGGCCAAGTACAAAGTCATTGTTATGACGGTCTTTAAAACGTAGTAGTTCTGGACCATATTGAATAAAACGACCTGATTCTTCCCAAAGGCTTGACGGTTGAGTCACGGGCATGAAGACTTCAAGTGATCCTGCACGGTTCATTTCTTCACGTACAATCGCTTCCACTTTATTTAGCACACGTACGCCCATTGGCAACCAAGTGTATAAACCCGAAGCCAATTTACGAATCATTCCCGCACGTAACATGAGCTGATGTGAAATAACTTCAGCATCGTTTGGGGTTTCTCTTAACGTAGCAAACAAAAAGCGACTCGCGCGCATGGAAACTGTCCTAAAAATATAAGCATGAAAGCCAGATTATACGATAAAAAAATGAGGTGAACATTTCATAATATCACCTACCTGCAAATTAACTCGCGAGACACGTTGTAAAATTGAGGCATCATGGACGTTTTTGAGGTCATTTAAGTGAGTGGCAACCACAGGTATAACCACTAAGGTGAGTTGTGTGGACATCATTCCACCATCAATTACAGCAGGTGCCATAGGAGCACTTTATTTACCACCTCTACCTAAACCTAATACCAGTGGAATCATCTCCATCATGTGGTACTGGTGATGATTGAAATGTCATCCCCAATTGGTAAAAGGGGGATGGGAGGTATAATGGCAGTAGAGTGAGATACAGAACAATACTGGTCAGTGCGATGGCTAATACCACAAGTTCAATTTTTTAGTCCCACTGGGCTCTGTGTCGCGGTATTTACTCATAGTGGTTATTATTTTCACGTACCACATCATATCAGCATTCAAGATATCCAGAATGAGAGAGCCAACACTGTTATCATGCTGATGATACAACTAAAAATTAAAATAAAGGGCAATGTGCCGTATAGGGAAATGGGCAGGATCAAGTGGTCATTGTAGTTGAACGAAAAGTTCCTCAAAAAGTAAATTTAGCCATCCTAAAAGTGATTTATTCAAGTGTTTTTAAACGCGCGATAATATTGTCGTACTCTGCTTGAGTATTGCGATAGTTCGTTTGTAATGAATTAATAGTTTTCTTTTTTTCTACAATATTTTTTTGGTTGTAATCTAAGTTATTTTTTAAGGCAATCGGAGTGTTTTCAGCTTTACGCAAATATTCCATTTGTTGGCGTTTAAAGTAGATTCGATCATTTTGTAGCTGTTTTAACTGATCTTGTTGAAAGGCAAGTTGTTTTTTTATATACAGCAATGCATCATCGCGCTTTTTAATGGCGACTTGACTGTTGGTATAGGCTTTTTTAAGTTTTAAGTCTGCTGATTTTTGTTGTGCTTGTGCGGCACGCAAGGGTGCCTTTTTTACATCGGCCTCACTATTGTAAGCACGATTACGCTGAATCACTTGCATGTTTTGATCTAAGGCTTCATAACCATGGCGAATATGGTTTGGTGTTACATTTGTACTAATATTGGCTACGCCTTTAGTATCATAGTAACGATACCATGTTGCTTTAAGTGGAGTTTGAGCACAAATAGATGTAGATTGAAAAATCATTAAAAATAGAAAAATGAATTTTCTAGTCATTTTTTTTTGCGCAATGAAAGCGAGTTTTTGTTTAAACTGACTTTGCACTGTATCCCCCAATGTAATGTTAACTAAATTACTTATTTTGAAGTAATAAAATGGTATATTAGACTCAAAGTTGAGAATAAAAAACCATTCTGAATCAAAAAAAAATCGTTGGTCGATAGAAAGTGTGAAGCTGTTGTGGTAAAAGCAAGAAAATGAGTCTTTGTTTGGAAAATGGTCGTTGAAAATGCAAGTAAAGATATGTTAAAAATGTTTATAACTTGTAATAGAACTTTCTACTCAAATTGTTTGTACACTCAAAAAATGTGAAGGGTCATTAAATGGACGATAAATTCCAAAATCTAAAAGTTATGGTGATTGATGATTCAAAAACCATTCGTCGTACAGCAGAAACATTATTGCAACGTGAAGGTTTTGAAGTCGTAACTGCAGTAGATGGTTTTGAAGCCTTAGCAAAAATTGCAGAAGCAAATCCTGATATTGTCTTTGTCGATATTATGATGCCTCGTTTGGATGGTTATCAAACTTGTGCATTAATCAAGAATTCTCAAAATTATCAAAATATTCCGGTCATTATGCTATCGAGTAAAGATGGTTTATTTGATCAGGCAAAAGGTCGTGTTGTGGGGTCGGATGAATATTTAACCAAACCCTTTAGTAAAGATGAATTATTAAACGCAATTCGAAATCACGTAACAGCATAAGTTAATTTTTATTGGGGACAAGCATGTCACGTATCCTTATAGTTGATGATTCACCAACAGAAACATTCCGTTTTAAAGAAATTTTAACCAAAAATGGGTTTGAAGTTATAGAAGCGGCAAATGGTGCTGATGGTGTCACAATGGCACAAGCAGAGCTGCCAGATCTTGTGTTAATGGATGTGGTGATGCCAGGGGTAAATGGTTTTCAAGCGACACGTCAAATTGCACGTGGTTCTACGACAAAACACATTCCAATTGTGATTGTCAGTACCAAAGACCAAGCAACAGACCGAGTTTGGGGGAAACGTCAAGGGGCGAGTGATTATTTAACCAAGCCTGTAGACGAAAAACAATTAATTGATGTGATTAAACACCACCTCAATGCAGGATAAGCTCTATGGCAGCTAATGGATTTATCGAATTACTTCGGCTTGCTAAACGTGGTAATAAAAACTACGTTACAACTGAAAATGAAGTAAACCGATGGTCAGGCATTGCTTTTGAGATGATGGGGCAATATTTCGTTGCCCCTTTAGGTGAAGTAACTGAGGTGATTTATCCACCTAAATATACGCCAGTTCCAAATACTCAATCATGGGTGATGGGGTTGGCTAATATTCGGGGGCGTTTACTTTCAGTGGCTGATTTAGCTCAATATATTTCTGGGCATAGAAGTCAGTTTTCACCTACTCAGAAAGTATTGTGTATTAGTCATAATGACCATTATGTCGGTTTAGTTGTAGATCAAGTTTTAGGGATTCAGCACTTTAATAAGAAAAGTTTTTTTTCTAAAAATAGTGAGTTAGACAGCAATTTAAAAGAATATTGTCAGGGATATTTTTATCAACATAATCAACACTGGCATGTTTTCTTATTTAGTCGTTTATTGCAAAATCCAAAATACATGAATGCATCTATAAAATTTATAAATTAATAGTCGCGCGCTGAAGAATGATGGCGAAAGTCGGGGAGAAGCTGGATGGGCTTTAAACTTAAGAAGAAAAATACAGGTGAAGGCAGCAGTCGTAAGATTGGTGATGTTTTATTCGCTAAGATTCAATCACAGACAGATCAATTATCACGTGTATTTGGTGACAGTGAAAAGTCCAAACCATTAATTTTGGGTGCAGCTTTTTGTCTTGTCTTAGCAATATTCCTGTTATTGTACTTATTCTATAGTGTGCCGCGCAATAATGAGTTAACGCGTAGTGTTGGTGATTTACGTTTGTTATCACAAATGATTTCACGTCAAGCGACTGAAGCAACAGCATCAGGTACGAAAGAATCGATTGATAAATTAAAAAAATCTCAAGAAGCATTTACTAAAAATCTTGAAATTGTGAAAGATATTCATGCTCGTACTCAGCCACTCGTTGACGTAGAGACGCAATGGAAAAAAGTATCAGAAGAAATTGATTTAATTTCTGCGCAACAAAAAATGATTAACCAACTGTATGATACAAATATTGCGATTGGTGAAACCATTCCTGGTATTCAGGCTGAATATAACTTGATGGTTGACCAAATGGCACGTCAAAATATGCCAAGTAATCAGGTTGTTATTGCGAAAAATCAGGTATTTATTGCAGAACGTATTCTTCGTTCTATCAGTTCGGTACTGACGGGTAGTGAAAACTCTCGTGAATCAGCAGATGACTTTAGTGCCGATACAGAAACGTTTGGTTCTTACCTGAATGCACAGCTCAATGGTAGTGCTGAATTAGGTGTAGAACGCATTACTGATCCAGCTTTACTTGAATCATTAACAGGGATTAAGGCTGAATATGATGATGTATTAAAATCAGCGTCTGCAACGATTCTTAAAAACTCAGCACAAATTGTTAAAGTACGTCAGGCATCTTCTGCAATTTTTGCACAATCAGATGAGTTGTTAGCAAACCTGTATAAATTATCAGTGGGTTCAAGTTTAACCATTGCAATTCCAGGTCTGTTCTTACTTTTATGTTTAGGTGGTTTCTTATTCTGCGTATTCAAATTACTTGGTTTACGTGGTGAATCAGATAAACAGCGTGTAGCACGTTTACAAGAAGAGTATGACCGTAACCAGAATGCAATTTTACGTTTACTCGATGAGATTGCCGACTTAGCAGATGGTGACCTTCGTTCATACGCAACAGTATCTGAAGATTTTACGGGTGCGATTGCCGACTCGATTAACTTCGCGATTGACCAATTACGTGACCTTGTTTCACGTATTACCGATACGTCTCAAGAAGTTGCACAATATACTGCAAATACGCAGGGCATTACCAACCAGTTAGCTGAAGCATCTGAACACCAAGCGCAAGAAATTGCGGGTGCATCTGCCGCAATTAATGAAATGGCGATGTCGATTGACCAAGTATCTTCGAATGCAACAGAGTCTGCGGTGGTTGCGGAACGTTCGGTAAAAATTGCTGCCAACGGTGCTGATGTTGTAAACCGTTCAATTGAAGGGATGGATACAATTCGTGAACAGATTCAAGAAACCTCAAAACGTATTAAACGTTTGGGTGAGTCTTCACAAGAAATTGGTAACATTGTTGCCTTGATTAACGATATTGCCGACCAAACCAACATCTTGGCATTGAATGCAGCAATTCAGGCATCGATGGCAGGTGAAGCAGGTCGTGGTTTCGCCGTGGTAGCGGATGAGGTACAGCGTCTAGCTGAACGTTCAGCATCAGCAACCAAGCAGATTGAAGGTCTGGTAAAAACCATTCAAACAGATACAAACGAAGCTGTAATTTCAATGGAACAAACTACATCTGAGGTTGTTCGTGGTGCGAACTTATCTAAAGATGCGGGCGTGGCATTGGATGAAATTCAAAACGTATCGAGTAACTTGGCGAAATTGATTGCTAACATTTCTGATGCTGCAAAACTACAGTCTGCTTCCGCAGGTCATATTGCAACCACGATGAATGTTGTACAAGAAATTACATCACAAACGACGACAGCAACATTCGATACAGCACGTTCAGTATCTGAATTGGCAAATATGGCCGAATCGCTACGTGAATCTGTAACTGACTTTAAATTACCAGACTAAGGTAAGGCTAAAGCTATGGGGTAATGTGCCTTACTTTCGAGTAAGGCACATCAATAAATCACAGATAAAGCATCGACAAGATGAACTTAGCTTCAAAGTTAGGTCTCGTGTGATGGTGATAATTAAGTTTGAGCGCCCTTCTTGGTGGCAGATAAACGTAAGAAGCCTAAGCTATGAAAGAAATATTAAAAAATTTAGTTGAAACGACTACGCTTCCTGAAGATAGTTATCTTGATCAAGATGCAGAAATTTTAGAAATTTTTGTTGAAGAAATAGAAGAGATCTTCGTTGAATTAAGCACTTTATTTAGCATATGGTTTAAAAGTCCAAGTGATCAAGAAACATTGAGCACAATTCGTCGCCATTTCCATACTCTAAAAGGGTCTGGGCGAATGGTTGGGGCAAAATCATCAGGTGAGTTGGCTTGGACTGTTGAAGATACTTTAAATCGCGCTATTTTGGGTACAATTCCTTTAGATGACAAAGTTCAATACTTTGCTCAAGCGGTATTTAAGATTTATCAATATAAGCTATACCCAGTTTTTAAGAGCGTTCAGCTTGCTGATATTGATTTGCGACCTTTGGTTTTGCTGGGTCAGCAAATACAACAAAAATTAAGTTTGGAGCCTGCATTAGAAGAATTACTGGAGCTTTCTACACGTTTAACGACAGAAGAAGATATTACTGGTTTAGAATTTAAAGATGAAGAATCCAGTACAGTTGCTACTGAAGCAGAAGATAATAATTATATAGAAGAAACAGTTGCTATCTTTATTGAAGAAGCTGAAGATCATTTAGCGACGATCGATCAGTTCTTGCAAAATGAAGAAGAGCAGACTCAAGATTATAATGGGCTTATTCGTGCCTTACACACTTTACGTGGTAGTTCATCAATGGCTCAAATTGAGCAGATTTTTGAAGCCAGTACTAAAGTAGAAAATTTATTTAAAACCCTATTACAAGACGATATTATTTCTACATCGAATCAAACGGCATTACTCATTCAGTATGCTGAGTTTGTACGTGATTATTTACATATTTTAAGACAGGGTCAAACACAAAAACTAGATGCAATTTATGAAACATTTAATAATGCATGGAATAATTACGGTTTTGCTTCAACTGAAATAGATGAAGGCGTTAATCCTCAAGGCTTAGTTTCTAAGCTGATTGCATTGAATATTGATTTGTTATTGGATGCTGAGTTCGAGTTTGAAAAACGTGCAAAAGTTGAATATCCAGAATATATACAAGCTTTAACTGAACAAGCGCAACAATTATTAGATCATACGGATAATCGTGCTGCGATTGGAATTCATCAATTTACCCATGAATTAAAGTTAAGTTATGAAACATTGGTATTAAAGCCAGAACTTTTAAATATTGATTATGCGTATGAGTTGTTTGCACAGGCGCATCAAGAATTTATCCATTTGTTTGATACGTTGGCTGCTGGACAACGTGTTATTTTGTCGGCTGATGTTCAGAAAGTATTAAATGATCTTTCTGCTTTCGTGCAGCAAGATTTCGAGCAGTTTGATGAGGTGGAAGCGCCTGTAGCGACCAGTACAGTATTGGCTGTTGTCGATCTTGCGCAGATTTCACAAAAAATCCGTTCTGCTCGCGCTCAAATGCATGCAGCCGATGCGAATCATGATTTTGATACAGATTTGTTGGAGATTTTCTTAGAAGAAGCCGAAGAGTTATTGGTCGGTATTGACCAAGATTTGAATACTTGGGCGAAGGATCAGACCAATACGGCCTCTTTGAATAATTTAATGCGTTATTTGCATACCTTAAAAGGTGGTGCAAATATGATTCAAGCGACTCATATTGGTTTGATTTCACATGAGTTAGAGTCAATTTATGAACGTGTGATTCGTAAACAAATTGTGGTAACACCACAACTTGTTAGTATTGTCCGTTTAGTACAAGATGATGTTACGGATCGAATTCAAATTATTCGTGAAAATAATATTGACTATGCTGGCCGTGAATCAATTGAAATTTTACGTAATATTCAAGAGATTGCACAAGGTAAGCTTGTTGGTGTGCCTACTCTTGAAATGGTTGCGGCTGAAGTTGAGACATTAGAAGCACCAATTGAAACATTTGCAGTAGCACTTGAGACAGAGCAAGAACCTGTTTTAGCAGATGTAGCGCATTTTGAAAGTCCAGAAGAAAGTATTCGCTTAATTGCAGAAGAAACTTTCTTAGAAGAAGCTGAAGAAATTCTTGAGTCTACAGACGAGTTCTTAACAAAATGGTTTGAGCAACGAAGCGATCGTAGCTTGCTTCTTCAATTACAACGTGCAGCCCACAGCCTTAAAGGTGGTGCACGTATGGTTGAAAATGAACCTGTCGCGGCAATTTCATATCAATTAGAAACTACGTTTGAACAGTTTGCAGTCCATCACTTTAATTCGAATGCTTACGATTTATTATTACAAACGACATTTTCATGGTTGAAGCAGGCCATCTTTGAGCGTGATTATAGTAATTTTGATAGTTTAAGATTAAGTTTAGAGTCGATTGAGTTGGTGAATGTCACAGCTCAATTACCAAATCGCGTGGCTCAAGCAAATAGCTTATCAACGCCTAAAATCTTTGAGTTTATTCAAGGTGATGGTGCTGAACCACCGGCTATGTTGGGTGAGTGGGACTTAAGTTCTCAACAAGACAATAGTAATGAGATGATCCGTATTTCTGCCGATTTGGTGGAAAAAATGATCGACTTGTCTGGTGAGAATGCAATTAACCGTTCACGTATTGAAATGGACTTGGGTCAAATCGGTAATACCTTAAATGAGATGGAATTGGCGATGAAGCGTTTAGCTGACCAATTACGTCGAATGGAAGGTGAGTTAGAATCACAAATTATTGCCAAACATGGTTCAGAAAATTCACGTTATGCTGATTTTGACCCATTAGAGATGGATCAATATTCATCTTTAAATCAGTTGTCGAAATCTTTGGCGGAATCTGCATCTGACTTGGTCGATTTTAAAAGGACTTTGGCTGAAAAAATTCGTGATGCTGAAGGCTTGCTTTTACAACAATCACGTATTCAGGCAGAGATTCAAGAAAGTTTGATGCGTACTCGACTAGTACCATTTTCACGTTTATTGCCTCGTTTACAACGTATTGTTCGTCAGACTTCATCGACTCTCAATCGTCCGACGGAATTGATTGTCAATAATACTGAAGGTGAATTGGACCGTACGATTCTTGAACGCTTGGTCACTCCGTTTGAACATATGCTCCGTAATGCGATTGACCACGGTATTGAAGATACTGAACAGCGTCTGCAAGCTAAGAAAGCAGAAGTCGGTCATATTGAACTCAATATTAGCCGTCAAGGTACTGATGTATTGGTATCCTTTAGTGATGATGGTAAGGGGATTGATGAGTCTAAGATTCAAGAAAAAGCACTTAACTTAGGTTTGATTAAAGCGGATCAATTCCTTGATAAGCAAGAAATTCTTCAATTGATTTTCCATCCTGGATTCAGTACTGCGAAAGAAGTGACTCAAATTTCTGGTCGTGGTGTTGGTTTGGATGTGGTTCAAAGTGAAATTAAAGCACTTGGTGGACATGTTTCTGTTGACTCTAATCTTGGCGAAGGAACAACATTTACGATTCGAGTCCCAACCACTGTATCCGTTAGTGATGCCTTGATGGTGAAAGCAGGCGATCAACAATTTGCAATTTCACTTGCTCAAATTGACCGTATTGTACGAATTGCACCTTCAACTCTGGAAGCTTATTTTAATAGTAAAGATGACTTCTTTAAAATTGATAACACCAATTACAAGTTACGTTATTTATCTGAATTCGTTTCAAATCAACCATTACCACGCTTAAGCAATATTGCACATTCTTTACCTGTATTGTTAATTAAGGGGAATAGTGGTCAAACCATTGCGCTGTTGGTGGATCAGTTGATTGGTTCGCGTGCACAAATTGTAGTGAAACCAATTGGTCAACAATTCTCAAGTGTAGGTGTGGTTGCTGGAGCAACGATTTTAGGTAATGGTCAAGTGTGTTTGATTTTAGAAGGTCAAAACATTGCTCGACAAATTCAAGCGACACAACGCATTAAACATATTGCTGATTCGCGAGATTCATCACGACACAATAATGCACGTCGTTTAATTATGATTGTCGATGACTCGGTGACTGTACGTAAGGTGACTTCACGTTTACTCGAACGTCAAGGTTATGATGTGGTGACGGCTAAAGATGGTGTCGATGCGATAGAACAACTTGAAAATGTGAAACCTGATTTAATGTTGCTCGATATTGAAATGCCACGGATGGATGGTTTTGAAGTCACGAATTTGGTACGTCATCATGAGGTGCATCAAAATTTACCAATTATTATGATTACATCAAGAACGGGTGAGAAGCATCGTGAACGTGCATTCAGTCTTGGGGTGACACATTATATGGGTAAACCATTCCAAGAAGCAGAATTGCTAAGTAATGTTGAAAATTTGTTAGACGCCAGTCAGGGGGCAACTAAATGAGCCAAAATAGTGTTTCCAGCTCTGCTGTTGATAAAATGACGCAACAAGAGTTGCATCACCTTATTACAGTATCAACTGGTTTTATTGATGCCTATATTATTGACTGTCATGGTAAAGATGCGATGTTATTACCACAAAACATTGTTTTGTCGGCACTCGATAGTGCCACAGATGTGTCCTTTGTGGAGTGGCATGAGCTTAAATTGCCGGTTTATGCGGTGAATAATCCTGAGCATAAAGCTGGAGTTGCGTTGGTTATTGAAGGCGATGATGTGAGTCAGCGTTTTGCATTAATGTGTAATGAGATGCCAAAAACCATCCGTTTACGTATTTCTGAAGTCGTTGATGAAGAACATGCTTTAAGTGATCCAACGGTATTCCAATATGTGCGTATGGCTGATCAAGTTTTTCACATACCTAATTTAGCCCAAATTCAATCATCTTTAGGCTTTTAATTGTATTGAGTCTTTCAAATATGAGACACAAAAAAAGGAACTGTTTATCGTTCCTTTTTTTGTTTTTTGGATTTTAGTTCGCCAATAAACCTTCTAATATTTGTTCATAAATTTCAGCAAGTGGTTCTAAGTCAGCAACATTTACATGTTCATCAATTTGATGGATGCTGGCATTTAAGACACCAAGCTCAAGCACTTGTGCACCTGTAGGTGCAATAAAGCGACCATCTGAAGTACCGCCACTGGTCGAAAGTTCTGTTTCAATTCCAGTGACATTACGAATGGCATTTTGAGCAGCATTGACCAGTTCACCGACTGGGGTAAGGAACGGTAAACCCGATAATGTCCATTCAATATCATAATTTACATTGTGGCGATCAAGAATTTCTAAAGTACGTGCTTTAAGTTCTTCTGCGGTCACTTCAGTAGAGTAGCGGAAGTTAAATAAGGTATTCATGGTTCCTGGTACAACATTGGTTGCACCTGTACCAGAGTGAATATTTGAGATTTGGAAAGACGTGGCAGGGAAATATTCATTGCCATTGTCCCAAACGGTATCGCATAGTTCAGCTAATGCTTTAGAGACAGTGTGAATAGGGTTGATAGCAAGGTGAGGGTAAGCAACATGACCCTGTTTGCCTTTGACTGTAAGCTTGGCATTGAGTGAACCACGACGACCATTTTTAACAATATCACCCAATTGATTGGTACTTGATGGTTCACCGACCAAACACCACGTCATTTTTTCATTGCGTGCTTCTAAGGCTTCAACGACTTTCACTGTACCGTTAATTGAAGGGCCTTCTTCATCAGAAGTAATCAAAAAGGCAATAGAGCCTTTATGATTTGGGTGTTTTGCGATAAAGCGTTCAGATGCAACCACCATGGCTGCAAGTGCAGTCTTCATATCGGCACTACCACGACCATAAAGTTTACCATCGCGAATTTCTGGTATAAATGGATCAGAGTTCCAGTCATCTAAACTGCCTGTTGGAACAACATCGGTATGTCCTGCAAAACATAAAACTGGAGCTTGAGTTCCTTTACGCGCCCATAGATTATCGACATCTTCAAAACGCATTGATTCAATATTGAAACCAATTTTTTCTAAACGGTCTGCCATAATGTTTTGGCAACTATGATCGACTGGCGTCACAGAAGGTTGACGTAATAACTGTAAACTAAGCTCTAGAGTTTCTGAGTGGTTCATACCGGTTAAATCAATCGAAAATGTGCCCAGTATAATAGGGGAATCATGTGGATAAGGTAAGGGGCGTTTTAAATATAAAAAAACCTTATCTAGACATAAGGTTTTTTTGAGATCAATCACTTTACATTTTGTCTTGCGTTTTTTCAGCCGTATTGGTGACTGCATCGCCAGCTTTTGAAACGTCTTTACCAAAGCCTTTAAACGTATTACAACCGGTTAAAACAAAAGCCATAATGAGGGACGCAGCAAGAATTTTTTTCATCATCATCTCCAAGTGTGAATCATTATTTTGATGTAGTTTTAGGTTAATTAATGCTCAATGTAAACAATATGAGTTTTTGATGGTAGAAAAGTAACCAATTGTTATGCGTTAGAGAGATTTTAAAGTCATTGTGACAATACAATTCATTCTTCAAATGTTAATCAATTCAAATATCTCTTTTATCAGGTTATCTTTTAAAATTTTGAGAAAGTAGCGCTGCGTTTCTAAACATATAGATATGAGATTGATCTTGTTGTTGATATAGACCATTGATCCACCAATGTGCAGTTTTACTACTTAAATCCGCTTGTGGGCAAATCCATTCCTGACGTTGTAAGCGATAAAATGCGGAGTCTTGAGCAGGAATCACACTTCCCCAACAGCCTAAGCGCCGTTGTGAATTCACCCAAGTTGGAATGGGGTTTTGTGAATGTTCAATAGGAAGATAAAGTTGACCTTTTAAGACCACAAAGCGTTGTTCAATCTGATATTCAAGTGCATCTTCAAATTGAAATTGTTTCTGGCTAAAGTGATTTAATTTTCGTAGCAATGTGTCACTACGATTTAAGCCGTACCAATAAGCGAGAGAAAAATCCCGTTCCGCCAAATAATATTTTAAAGCCACTTCCCAGTGTTCAATTTTATTGCTTTCTGTATTGCGCAATAGAAAGTCGAGTTCACCTAAAGTTTTAGGCCCTGCAATTTTTTGAATACTATGACCCAGCAACTCATAGGGGTGATAGCTGTGATCGAGTAACCAAAACCAGATAAACATTTCAAAACGTAGACCTAAACGGGTACTTTTTAGCTGTTGTAAAAAGGCTTCTAATTCTTGAGGATGTTGATCTAAATGAAGCAATCTGGCGTGATAATGTTGAAAATGCGTTGCCCATGTTTCAGTGTTATGCAATTCAAAGGTATGTTTTAGCTCCAATTCAGGAGGAATAGAACTTAAAGTATTTGGACTGCATACGCAAAATGCCAACTGCCTAACCAATAGATTTTTAAATTGAAGCCAAGGTTCATGAAGATCAGAAGCTTGATTTAAAGCAAACATAGAAACACCCAGCGCTAAATTAAAAAGTGCAGAATTACAACGGATCACAGATAAAAACACTTTATACTACCGCAATTAGTTGTATAGGGCAGTGCTATGAAAATGTTGTTTTGGCGGAGTTTAGTGATGATTTTTGTCATTCTAGGCTTTATCGGAGCGCTTTTACCGGGTATGCCAACAACAGTATTTCTTATTTTAGCAGCTTGGGCCGCGTCAAAAGGCTGGCCACAAATGGATGAATGGTTACTCAATCATCCTAAGTATGGTCAAACCTTAAGAGCATGGCGTGAAAGCGGGACTGTGCCGCGCAAAGCGAAATGGTTCGCCAGTATCATGATGTTGATCAGCGCTATGCTGATGTTATTGACCAACGCGCCTGTGTTGGTCAAAGTGTTTACAGACTTGATTATGTTAAGCGTAGCAATTTGGTTGTGGCTACGTCCTGAACCTTTGACTGTACAGATTAAAAAACCACAGATTAAAGAGCCTGAGTAATACATATCATGTCATATTCTTTAGCACACGCAGATGTCTGGATTGATTTAGCAGAGCAAACCTTAACTTTACCGAAGCATAATAAATGTTATCTGATTTCTTCAGGTCAAAATGGCATAGGTGAGCAAGAAAATACAGGGAAGACACCCAGAGGTTGGCATAAGATTGCGCTTAAATTTGGTCAAACAGCGCCTCAAAATGCAGTCTTTATTGCCAGACAAGAAACGGGTGAAGTTTATGATGAAGCTCTAGCGGCAGAATTTCCTGAACGGGATTGGATTTTATCTCGTATTCTTTGGTTAAGAGGCTTAGAAGATAATTTTAATCAAGGTGAGGGATGCGACACTTTTAAACGCTATATTTATATACACGGTACGCCAGACAGCGAACCGATGGGCATTCCCATGTCGCATGGCTGTATTCGTATGCGTAATCAGGATGTGATTGAATTATTTGATCTGATTGCTGAAGAGGCTTTAGTTTTTATTTCCGAACATAAATTAAATTTAGTGGACTTGGAAATCAGTATAAATAGATAAAACTGCATCTCAGAATAAAATGATTTACTGTTTATTCAAAAATCTGAATATTTGTTGAGTAAAAATTAGGCGATGAATTTAGCTGTTTTTTAGTAAAATCCTAAATAAGTTGCAGAAATTGTTTGTTTTTATAGCGAATCACCTATTTTTTAATCACTCAAACATAAAAAACTCAAAACAGGCAGAAAAGCGTTTGACAGGCTGCATAGATTCTCTATAATGCACCACACAAACGATGAAGTCGTAAAGGGCGCTTAGCTCAGTTGGTAGAGCGTCTGCCTTACAAGCAGAATGTCGGCGGTTCGATCCCGTCAGCGCCCACCAAGTCTTTACGTTAGGTACTTAAAGTGCAGCGGTAGTTCAGTTGGTTAGAATATCGGCCTGTCACGCCGAGGGTCGCGGGTTCGAGTCCCGTCCGCTGCGCCACTTTAGTTCTTAATAAATTGTTTGTACTTTAATAGCGATATTATGTAAGTGCAGCGGTAGTTCAGTTGGTTAGAATATCGGCCTGTCACGCCGAGGGTCGCGGGTTCGAGTCCCGTCCGCTGCGCCATTTACATGATAGACCTTTTAAGGGCGCTTAGCTCAGTTGGTAGAGCGTCTGCCTTACAAGCAGAATGTCGGCGGTTCGATCCCGTCAGCGCCCACCATTTTTTGTGATGCAGCGGTAGTTCAGTTGGTTAGAATATCGGCCTGTCACGCCGAGGGTCGCGGGTTCGAGTCCCGTCCGCTGCGCCATCTTAAAATCGAAATGTTAGACCCTTTAAGGGCGCTTAGCTCAGTTGGTAGAGCGTCTGCCTTACAAGCAGAATGTCGGCGGTTCGATCCCGTCAGCGCCCACCATATCTTCGGATATAAAACTTAGTGATAAGTTTACAATGCAGCGGTAGTTCAGTTGGTTAGAATATCGGCCTGTCACGCCGAGGGTCGCGGGTTCGAGTCCCGTCCGCTGCGCCATTTTTCAAACATCCTGATTTTGAAAAATGTGTGACATTAGCATAGATTACGCACAGCGTTGGTCTTGCATCAAAAATTCAATTCTTGAATTTTTTCTTCAGGGCGCTTAGCTCAGTTGGTAGAGCGTCTGCCTTACAAGCAGAATGTCGGCGGTTCGATCCCGTCAGCGCCCACCATATATTCTCCTTGCTCAAATTCTGTTTTTTTCATAGAATCTCAAGCCTATAATAATTTTAAATATTGAAAAACTATGAGAAATCAATATCAACGCAAAGCTGCGTCGAAAAATCAGAATAAAAGTTATAATGCACAAGATATTTATAAACAATTTATTGAAACGATTGTTGCCCAAGGTTCATTGAGTGCTTTATTTGACGATGGATGGGCTTTATGTGCAACTCCAACAGGTCAGCGTGCTTTCGCAGTATGGCAGCATAAAAGCTTGGCAAAGTTATTGATCAAAGATAACTGGCAAAGGTATCAAATTCAGGAAATTTCACTCAAAGATTTTATTGAAAAAGTAATTCCTTTTTTGCGTCAAGAAAATACCTGCATATCTATGGATTTAACTCCTGAAGGGCAAAATGTATTGGTTGCACCCGAGAAATTGCTCTTAGATCTGAAAAAGTATCTTTATCAGATCTATATGCAAAAACCAGAATTATTCAAGGATACGAAACTTCCTTTGCCGCGTAATATCCGTTTAAATTAATTTAATACTCTTGTAAGACCCAACCACTGATAAAAGCAAAGTACTCCCTTAACCATGCGTTATAACGCGTGTTTAAGGGCGTTTCTGCACTGCTCATGATGATATTTTGATAGCCTAGTTTTTTGGCAATAGCTGCTGCTCGCAATGTATGAAAGTCACTGGTCACAATGGCAATTGGCGCAGAGAGTGGAATTTTCTGATCCTTTAAAATTGTCTTTGAGTTCAATAAATTTAATTCAGTACTGGTACTTTTATCTTCCAAATAAATACGTTGTAGCGGAATGTTATACTGCTGATATAAATATTTTGCCATAATTTCAGCTTCAGACTCTTTTTCAGTATAACCAATGCCACCGGTGACAATAAGAATGGCTTTCGTCTGTTGTTGTGCAAGTTCAGCCCCTTTATCTAAGCGTTTAGCTAAAGTTGGAGAGGGTTGACCATTTTGGATACCACTGCCTAAAATAATAATGGCGTGTACGGTTTGCTCCGTATTTTGCTGTTGGGTATGCTGGTGAATATAAGAGAAAAATACAGCTACACTGATGAGCCAAAGTAAAAAACCACCCCAGCCCCATTGATAGAGTGCTTTAAGTTGTACTTTTTGCGTTAAAAAGCGCTGAATGGTACGATAAAAAATGGCATAGGTTAGTAATAAAAAACCAAGCAATAGGGGTAATAAAGTCCCCAGATGAATTTTATTTTGCCAAATTAAAAATAAACCGTCGCAGAACAAAATGCAGCCGAAGATCAAACTAAAAATTCTTTTTATTTTTTCAAACATAAAGATGGTTTTTGTGTAAATGAGATCTTTTGCAGTCTAACTGAAGTGAGATATTTTTCTAGTCTTGATTAAAAAAACCGAGCGACTTAGGCTCGGTTTTTTTATCTGCTTAAATGGTCTTTTCTTGAATTAGTAGACATCACGACGGTAACGACCTTCTTGGCGAAGCTGATCAACCATTGCTTCACCCAGAATAGTAATCAGGGCTTGATCTACATCGCTGGCCATACCCTGAATACTACCGCAAACATAAATTGCAGCACCATTGTTGACCCATGCTTGAAGTTCTTGTGCGTGTTCACGAAGTTTGTGATGTACATACACTTTGGCTTCTTGATCACGAGAAAAAGCCAAATCAAGGCGTTGTAGCATACCTGTCGTTTGCCATGCTTCAATAGTGCTTTGATAGAAGAAGTCGTGCTCGCGTTGACGTTCACCAAAGATTAACCAGTTTTGGGTGTAGTCTTGACGTGTACGTGCATGTAATAAGCTCATTAAGCCCGCCAAACCTGTACCGTTACCAATACAAATGATAGGGCGGTTATCATCAATCAGGTGGAATGAGTCGTTGGTGCGAATACGCAGTGCAATTTCACTCTTTAATGCGGCATGTTGAGTTAACCAGCCAGAGCCTAAGCCGAGTTGACCTTGAGCATCTGCTTGTTGGCGAACCACCAAACGCAATACCTGCTGCGATGGAATACTGGCAATAGAATATTCACGCGAAGGTAGAGTTTGTAATTGCTCAAGCAAGTGTTCTAAATTGGCAAAAGGTTCAACTTCAGTGGTTAAATCTTTGTTCCATAATGCTTGTTCAATCTTGATGCTCAGTGATTCAACTGGGCTATGTGCAGCAATATGGTATTTTTGCATAAAGTGGGCAATACGCTCAGCACTATTACCAGGTTGAACTTCGGCAATATCACCTGCTTGCCAATGTACTTCATGCGTTGGTTTCAGTTCAATATTAAATGCTGCTGCACCTAGGCTGTCAGGATTGAGTACATCACGTTGAGTTAATGTCCATGAATCGAATGTTTTTTCAATATTCATGGCTTGTAATTCAAGTTGAGTCACTTTTGCTAAAGCTGTATTCCATGCTTGGATCTGCTGATGATTGGCATTATTCACTTCAATGGTGGCAAATAATTGCTTCGCACCATTTTGTTTTAACCAGTCATCAATAGCGTGCCCGAAACTACAGAAGGTTTCAGGGTATTCTTGAGAGCCTAAGGCTAAAACAGCATAGTTGAGATGGCTTAAATCAACTGGTATTGGAAGTATTTTTTTCACAAAACTTGATGCTAAATCGGGTGCTTCACCCGTACCATAGGTACTGACCACAAACAGAACTTGTTCAGTATTTTTTAAATCGTCTACGCTTAGATGTTGTAATGCTTTGACTGTTACAGATTGACGAGCCTCTTGTAAGCTGGTTGCAGTACGCCATGCTAATTGTTCTGAAGTACCCGTTTGTGTTGCATAAGCAATGAGCCAAGGTTTTGCATTTGGATCGAGCGTGACTGCGGTTGCAGCAAGGCGAGCCTGTTGGGTCAGTTTCTTTTGTTTACGACGTTTGAGATAAAGCATCCAACCTGTCACAAAGAACAATGGCATGACCAACGCAGCAAGCATGGCTAAGAATTGGTATACAGGACCAAAGAAACTGCCGCGATGCACAGGCAACATGCTGCTCATGATTTTTTCATTTAATTTTTGATCTTCATAGAGATCCATTTTTTCAATGGCTGAAGTTTGATAATTAAATGTGGCTTTGTTACGTGCACGTTCATGTTGTGGAACGACATCAACAAAGTTTAACTCGATTTTGCCATCGGGTTTTTTCGGTAAATTGATCGTCAGGGTGGAATAGTCACGACCGACTTGTGCATTAAAGCCTGTCCAAGTTTGGGTTAAAGCCAGATTAATTTGCGCTGCTGAGAGTTCTTTTTTCGCATCTTTATGTTTTGAATCAGCTTCACCACGCACAGCTTGATTTTTATTGCGTTGTTCACCCGCACTTTTTGTTCGTTGACCTTCTGCATTTTGACGATTGCCTTTGCCTTCTTGCATTTCTGCTTGAGGAGACTCAACCCCCAATACTTTATACATGCCATTACGCCACCAGTCATAAGACCAATATAGTCCAGTACAGGCAAGTATTAAGTAAAAAATCACCACCCACGTACCCACAACAGCATGTAAATCCCAAAGAAAATTACGACCTTTGAGCTGTGGTTTAATCATGAACCATTGTTTTAAAGAGTGCTTTTTAGGCCAACGTAGATATAAGCCACTCAAAACAAAGATAATCAGGATAAGGGTACATGCGCCAGTAATTTGTTTTCCGACAGGGCCGACGGTTAAATTACGATGCAACTGTTGGACAAATTGGAAGAAATCTCGACCTTTAATTTCAGGCAAAACTTCGGCAGTGTAGGGATTGATCATCATGTTATAACCCTTACGCGCACCTTCTTTGACAATATTAATGCTAGAAGAGGCAGTTGGGTCTTTGGCAGTAGTAATGCTATTAATTTTTATTGTTGAATCAGTATTATAGAAGTGCTGATACAGCTCTGCGGGTGTTAATTTATCTCGATTTTCAGCTGCTACGGTATAACTATCTGGATTGAGCCATTTTTGAATCGGTTGTTCGTATGAGTAAATAGCACCTGTGACACCCATAATAGAGAGAATCAAGCCGGCAGTAATCCCGAGAAACCAGTGGATCTGAAAAAAGATTTTTTTTAACATAGCTGGAAAATGATATGAGTGGTAAACAGTAGTAGCGCCAATTATAACTGAACATTTAGTAGATACTATGGATTTTGAGAGCGATATATATTCTCATTCTCACTTATGCTTATGGTATTAAAAAAACCCCCAATATTTTGGAGGTTTTTTATGCAAAAAATTTGCCTTACAGCAGGTCTTAAACTTGTTTGGCTTCGCCAACAGTTTCAGTTAAATGCTTACGAATGGTATTGAATGAAAAGTTTCTTGAATCCATACGTTTTGGCAGAATATAAGCACCTTGTTGACCTTTCACTTTGAAGTTAATCAACAAAAATTCTGGCGTGTTATACCATTCATAAATATCTTTCCAGCCAATTGCACCGACACCTTCTTGTGCACCCATTTTTTGGCGCATAATCAGACCGTGCGGTTGCACGCCTAAGCGGATACCTTTGATTTCCTGAACTGGAAACTCATTCATTTTACGTTTAACGTACCATTCTAAACCGAATTTACGAATCAATAAGTAAGCAATAACACCGACCAGTGCGACCCAACAAAAAATAGTCGAATAGTTTTTTAATAAGATAATACCCACAATGGATAATACAGCGACGACAGCCATGATAATCCATGATTTAGTGCTGATTTTGTTGGTACTACGCCAAATAGCAAGTTGAGCTTGACGTTGTTCAGCCTCTGAAATTTCATAGTTCACAGGCTGAAGGGTATAAGCGTATAAATTTTTCGCGGTCATAATGAAAATAACAAATTTAGAACTGTAAAAAGTTTAGCATTATTTATAGCAATTCAGTGAGTATATTGTTCCAAAATCATCCTATTTATAATGAGGCTAATTCGGTGGCTTTATCATCACGGTCATGACTCAAACTTTGCTTTAAACGGCTGAGTTGATTCAGGATGCTCAACATTAAAGATAATTGTTGTAACACAATTAGCGCTTTTTGATCATCTTTATTATTTGAGCTTAAGCGTTGGCGAATCGTATCCAACATATTTTGTGCATTAAGATCAGGGGCTTCATCTTTGAGTAAAGATCCTTGGATATTTTTTAAAGCGAGATCTAAAAGCGTTAACACTTCTTGATCTTCTATTTTCTCACGATGCGCGCCTAAAGCTGCAATATAACTTAATAGGGTATGATTCAAGCATAAAAATTCAAAAGCTAAGGCTTTTTGCGTGGGATCAAAATCGGGTTCTGTGGCTAAGGTTGAAATGAGTGATGCGACTTCTGCATCATTATTATGTGCAGTACGACGGATCACGCGATATTTCAAGCCATTATTACGTCCATGTTTGTATTGCTCTGCAACTTCCGCTAAGTAATTACACTGTGCGGTCAGGGAGCGATTAATGGTGCGCGATAGACGACGAAATTTCCAGTCGGGGAAAATAAAACTGACCCCAAACCATGCCAATGCACAGCCAATTAATGTATCAATCATCCGAGGTACTGCTGCTGCAAAACCTACACCGTCAAGATTGAAGTTAATCATTGCAAGAATCGTAATAAAAGCAGTGGCTTGTGCATATTGTTTGCTGCGTAATTCAAAGAATAGTACGCCACTTAAAATCAGCAGCAATAATTGTCCTTCAATGGAGGGGATAAAGTATAAAATGGCATAGCCTAAAATAATCCCCACCAAAGTACCGACAATACGTAAACGTAAGCGACGCTTGGTGGCATTAAAATTGGGTTGGCTGACAAAAAGAGCAGTCAGTAAAACCCAATAACCATATTCAATATTGCTCACTTGGACAAAAATATAACCAATCAGTAAGACAATAGAGACACGTATGGCATGTCTAAACAGAACGGATTCAGGGGTTAACTGCTGTTTGATTCGGATAACAATGTCATCCCAGCCTTTTAGGTCATCATCTTTGAGTTGGTTTTCAATATGTTTGGTTCTATCAAATTTAATATGACGTTCAGTTTCTACATTACGCAGTTGAGCATCAATCGCCTTTAAATTTTGATAGAGCGAAAATAGGGCGTTGACCCAGACTTGATCATACTGTTGTTCTGTACGTAACTTTTCTAAAGACAGTTTTAAATTGGCAAAAGCATGTTTAAAGCGTTTATTGTGCTGATAGGTTTCACGATGCAAAATGCTGTGGCTTAAATCTTTACAGGCTTTGGCTTGAATAAATAAAATCCGTTGGAAGCGAAATAAAATATCACTGTGTTCAAAAATTTTGCCCAGTTTTTGGTAATCAATATGGGCTGAGTCAGCACGTTCATGAATATCTTGGGCAACAAAATAATACTGTAAGCTACGACGGGTATCTTTTTGTCCGCGGTCACCTTTTAAACGGGTCAGCAGTGCGGTTTTCATTTCATTAAAAATACCGACTAATTTGCCATTTTCTAAAGATAATTCAATCATACTTTGCTGATAGCTGTGGGGTGTCATATCGACATCAAACAGGTTCGATTTTGCAAAGAGAAAATCCCCTAAGGATGAATAACACTGCGACAACTTGTCTTGTACTTGGCGAACGGGAAACAATAAAAAGCTAATGGTTGAAATCACGCCATACCACGCTGCACCAATCACTAAGAGTAAAGGTTGGATATACCAATGGTCAAATAGTCCAACACCTAGCATTGAGTACACGGAAATGACTAAACAGCCATAGGAAATGGTGGCGTAACGACGACCCAGCGAGCCAAGTAAGATCCAACCAATACAGGAAACAATTAAGCCTAAAGCAAATAAAATTGGGTAAGGAAATAGGAAATAAACAGATGTAGCAGTAATAAAAAAACCAATATAGGTATAAATTAGGTTCATGATGCGAACTGAAAAGCGGTCATCAATATCACTTAGACCCGCAGCAACCACCCCTAAAGTCAATGGAATGGTGGCAATCTGATGTCCCATAAAATAAGGAACAAAAGCAGTCCCTGCAAATGCAATGACCATACGCAGGTTATACATAAAGGTAGTGTTGTAGGTCGCTTGTTTAATACGCGTGAGCCAAGATTTCAAATTATGTCCTTACCACAAAGTGATCTATGCATCATGAAGTAAAATTATGTGATTTTTCACTCTCAATTTTTAGAAATAATACTATGTACAGTGTAAGCTTGTCTTCAAAGCTATCATTTAAAAATTAAATATCCATATGTCTGTACAACAGTCTGCTCCACAATATTCCACAGCATGGATAATGCTGTTGGCACTATTGACATCCTTAGGTCCACTTTCTATAGATATGTACTTGCCCGCGTTGCCTCAAATGGCACAAGATTTTGGCGTAAGTACACAAATGGTTGCCAATACCTTACCTGCATATTTTTTAGGTTTAGCATTGGGACAATTGGTTTATGGGCCATTGAGTGATCGAATTGGACGTAAAGCACCACTGTATTTTGGTTTAATCCTTTATATTGTGGCAAGCATGTTATGTATTTTTGCGACCAATGAATGGAGTTTAATTGCAGCACGTATTTTACAGGCGGTTGGTGGTTGCGTTGGGGTGGTGATTGCTCGCGCTGCGATTCGTGACCGTTTAGATATGCATGCTTCTGCACAAGCTTTTGCCAGTATGATGATTGTGATGGGGATTGCCCCAATTATTGCACCCAGTTTGGGGGCGATGGTGCTTAAGTTTTTTTCTTGGCATGCCGTTTTTGTATTTTTGACTTTGATGGGTGTCGTCTGTCTCTTGTGCGTACATTTTTTCTTTAAAGAAAGTTTAGCGCCTGAACGTCGTTTAAAGTTAAATATCAACCAAATTCTAAATTTATATGCAGTGATTTTAAAAGATGAGAGTTTCCGTTGGCCCATGTTGGCGGGTTGTTTTTCTGGTGGCATTTTATTTTGCTATATCAGTTCATCAGCTTCAGTACTCATGGATGACTATGGTTTAAATCAACAACAATTCGCTTATGCTTTTGGTCTAAATGCTTTTGGTATTATGTTGTTATCGACCCTCAATAAAAAACTTGCCTATAAGTTTTCAGTACTGAATCGTTTGAAAATGGGCGGTATGCTACAGCTGTTCGGTGCATCTATTTTATTTATTGTGGGTTTATTCAGTCATAGTCCTCTGTGGATTGTTTTTATCGGCATGTTTTTGGCTGTTTCAGGCATCGGTTTTACTGGGCCGAATGCTATGGCTTTAGCCATGTCTGAGCAAGGTGCGCGAGCAGGAACAGCCAGTGCTATTATGGGCAGTATGCAATTTGCCTGTGGTTTACTTGGTGGGGTGATTTTGAATTTTCTGGTTTGGAATGCACTTTTGAATATGGGGATCTTAATGTTGATTTTTGTTGTCATTACACTGGTTGCCATTACGAAATTAACGCCACCTGTACAGCATCAAAGCCCTCATCGCTAATCTAAAATAAAAAAAGAGACCTTCAATTAGGGTCTCTTTTTTATTGGCATGAATTGAATTATTGATCTAAGAAAACAGTAAATTCTTCAACGGCAATACGTGGGGTAATAAAAGTATTCACAATATCATCTGTATTGGCATAACCTAAAGCAATGGTACAAACCAATTCTTCATCTTCAGGTGCACCCAGTACATCCAGTACAATTGGATGAAAATGATTCCATGCTGCTTGAGGGCAGGTATCGAGACCACGTGCTTTTGCTGCAATCATGACATTTTGAATCATCATGGCAATATCCATTTTAGAACCAATGCCCATGGCTTTGTTGACGGTAAAATACAAGGCAACGGGTGCATCGAACAATTGGTAATTGCGCAGTTGTTGGCGCGCCATTTTTTCTTTTTCACCTTTTTGGATGTTTAATAAACCATACAAGCCCCAGCCATTTTCACGGCGGCGGTCAATGAAGGGTGAAATCCAATTTTCTGGGTAATAAGCAAAGGTTTCTTGATATTGGCTGGCAAGTTCAGGTTGTGTAAATAGCTCGATTTGTGCTTTACAAACACGCTCTACCATTTCATCACGTTTTTTCCCAGTCACGACATAGATTTTCCAAGGTTGTGTGTTGGTTCCTGACGGTGCGCGACTGGCTACGCTCAAAATATCTTTGATGATTTGAGCGTCAACCGTTTTATTGAGAAAAGCACGAACGGAGTGGCGTGAGGTAATGGCATCATCGACATGGTGAACTTGTTGCAAATTCATGAAAATTCCTTTTTTAAAGCAGTTTTTTAGCTGAACTTTACTATATACATTAGTCGAATATTTGTACGCAATACTTTGTGTGAATAATAGCTAAGCTTAAGAATATATTCATTATTTTTAAATAAACCTAAACAAATAAGATAGTTTTTCAATCGTTGTTTGACAAAACTGATATTAATAAAGCAGAGAACTTGATAGATTGATAGTTACATATGGTTTACATATGTTGCACTTTTATAATATTTTAAGCTTTTTTCACTGTACTAATAGCAGAAAATGCAATGATTTTTGAAGCTTTTTACAAAAATGAATCTATATTTTTTCATTCATTTGTTGAGTTTTTCAGGGTTGTTTATGCACGGATGCGAGATATTTAAATTGGAGATTAGAATGAGTCGCTTACTCAACCGTAAATTTATGGCTAAAAGCCTAGCATTAGCCGTGACTGCTGTAATGGTAAGCACAGCACATGCTGGTAAAGCTGAGCAAGAACAAATTCAACAACTACGTAAAGAAGTTGATGCATTAAAATCTTTAATTCAACAACAACATCAAGTTCAGCAGCAGCAACAAACTCAAATTGAACAAGTAAAAGCGCAGCCTGTACAAATTGCAGCAGTAGCAGTAAAAGCTGAATCGCCACTTACAGGTTTTAAATCTAAAGCAGGCGCGAATGTAAACCTTTATGGTTTTGTCCGTGGCGATGCTAACTACATTATTGAAGGCGCGGATGACGACTTTAATGCAGTACATAAATCTGGTTCTACTGGTGCTCCATTAGTAAATGATAAATTACGTGCAACGGCTAAAACCACACGTATCGGTTTAGATTTCAATACACCTGTTGGTGATGCAAAAGTGGGTGGTAAAGTTGAAGTTGACTTTGCCAGCGCTGCTGAAAATTTACGTATCCGTCATGCTTATTTAACCTATAACGATTGGTTATTTGGTCAAACAACATCGAACTTCCTGTCGAATCATGCGCCTGAAATGATTGATTTTAATACCAACCTTGGTGGTGGTACAGCACGTGTTCCTTTGGTTCGTTATGGTGTTAAATTAGCGCCTGCAACACAATTATTTATTTCTGCTGAGAAAGGTAATAGCTTAGCAACTTTAGCAAGTGCAACAGGTTCTGACCGTATTACTGGTACAGCAGCTGATGTGAAATACCGTTTGCCTACATTGACTGCTAAGTTAACGCAAGGTTTTGCCGAAGGCAAAGGTTCTGCTTCAGCTCGTGCATTGGTTGAAAATTATAAATCGGCTGTTGCTGATGATAATGAAACTGGCTGGGGTGTTGCAGCAGGTGTTAATTATCAAGTATCTGCGCCATTGAAAGTATCCGCTGATATTTCTCATGTTGTTGGTAATAGCAACTATTTATACGGTGCTAATTCAGCTTATGCTGTGAATACAACGAATAACAGCATTGAACAAAATGAATTTAATGCTGTGCAAGTCGGTGCAACATACAAATTCTCGCCGAATTTCCGTTCGACTTTAGCATATGGTGCAATTTTTGCTGATGATGATACTGATTATGCAACGCTCAACACTGCGGGTAATGAAAAAGTTCAACAAGCATGGGTTAACTTTATCTATACACCTGTTGCGCCAATTGACTTAGGTGTTGAATACATCAATGGTAAGCGTGATACATTTGCTGGACAGTCATTCAAAGATAACCGTGTAGGCTTGATGGCTAAATATAGCTTCTAATAATTTAAAAGTTAGACAGAGCAAAAGAGGCGATTAATTCGCCTCTTTTTTATTTAATTTTCGAAAGTATTAATGATGGTTTATTAAAAAATATTCAAATTTGAACCTTATATAAAAAACAATAATTTACAGTAATTGATAAAATTGTAAAAAACTAAAGACATTAATAACTAAATCTGCATAATGTATCCTCTTTTTTGAACATTACTTACTGTAATATCTTTATTATTGTGGGTGATGTATGTTTATTTTCGCATACCCTGCGTGAATTAGCATGACCAGGACTAGAAGCTTTAGATGAGATAATCTCTCATGAGTCAGTCGGTTAGTTGGCATCAAATGAAATGATACTTTTGTTTTGATCGCTAGAACGTAGTAACTCGCATTGTCTTTTTTTATGATTTTCCATCATGATGGAAAAAATCATCTCGCTGTCCTGTAGTTTCATCAAAAATGAATTTTTGTTCTTATACCTTTTTGTTGTATAGCTTTCATTGTGGTTGGGTATTTACCAAATGATGCTTGAAGTTTCATTTCTTTCAAGCGCTAATAAGGCTATAGAACAAAAAGAATCCAACTATTTTATGGACAATAATGATGGAATTTACTTTTAATGCCTTTTATACGCTGATTGCAGCGGTAATCGTTCTTTTATTAGGACGTTTTCTTGTCAATAAAATTGATTTTTTAAAGCGCTATAATATCCCAGAGCCAGTTGCAGGTGGTTTAGTTGCCGCGATTGTTTCATTGTTTGTACACAATATTTGGGGTTTGAGTATCTCGACCAGTAGTGCATTACAAACCAGTTTTATGCTTATTTTCTTTGCTTCTATTGGTTTAAGTGCAAACTTTGCTAAGTTAAAAGAAGGCGGTATCGGACTGGTTATTTTCCTCGTCTGTGTTGCCTCGTTTATTGTGGTACAAAATTTTGTTGGTATTGGCTTGGCGACTTTATTGGGTATTGATCCTTTAATTGGTCTGATTGCGGGTTCAATTACACTCACGGGCGGTCATGGTACAGCTGGTGCTTGGGGTGAGATTTTAGAAGTACAGCATGGTATTCAGGGTGCATTAGCTTTGGGTATGGCAAGTGCGACTTTTGGTCTAATTATTGGCGGTATTATTGGTGGTCCTTTAGCTAAAATGTTGATTAATCGTCATCAACTGGCTATCTCTCGTACCAATAAACAAATTGCTGATCGTGATTCAACCCTCAATGCTGATACCGACTCGACTGAGTTTACTCAATTTGAATATCCGCATCAGGTTCGTTTAATTACGGCTGATAATGCGATTACTACTTTGGGTATGTTCGCAGCGTGTTTAGCATTTGCTGAATTTATGACGGGCTTTAGTAAAGGCACTTGGTTTGAACTTCCGACCTTTGTTTGGACGTTGGCTGGTGGGGTGATTCTACGGAATTTTCTAGAAGGAATTTTCAAAGTAGAGATCTTTGACCGCGCAATTGACGTATTTGGTAATGCATCATTATCACTTTATTTGGCAATGGCATTACTTTCATTGAAGTTATGGTTATTGAGCGATTTGGCTGGCCCATTGGTCATTATCTTAGGTGCGCAAACCTTGACGATGGCGCTTTATGCGGCATTTGTAACTTTCCGTGTGATGGGTAAAGACTATGATGCTGCAGTACTTGCTGCGGGACATTGTGGTTTTGGTATGGGAGCAACACCGACTGCCGTAGCCAATATGCAGGCCATTACCAATATGTACGGCCCATCGCATAAAGCTTTCTTGATTGTTCCATTATGTGGTGCATTCTTTGTCGATTTAATTAATGCGACAGTGATTCAGCTTATTCTTAAGTTTTTTGCATAAGCCTTAATATTGCTATGAAAAGCCTGTTTTTCAGGCTTTTCTTTTTTTTTGGCAATGCTGCTATTACGCAAAGCTAACTCAATCAGTGCTGTATTCTAGAATATTTAGGCTTTAAGCGTATTGAGTAAAACTTGAGAAAATGTACAGCAGGGCTGCGCAGTGAAAGGCGAGTGAAGTTAAACAAAGTCAGGAAAATAGTGCGATAATAAAGAGGAGAGATGGGCGGATTTACTTGGGTTGGTCTTATACAGATTAATCATTTTAGATGACAGTTTAACGAAATACTACAGTGTAAAAAATGGATCGTTTCTACACTATACAACTTTTAAAAGCTAAGCTTATTTATCATTAGGTGATTCATGATCAAGATCAAATATGGTTTTATTGCTTTCGCAGTATTTAGTGTTGTGGGCTGCCAAACGATGCCGCAGTCCAAGATTACTGTGGGCTCTACAGGCCTATCTGAATCACCGAGTGTTGAGGCTCAAGTTCGTGCAGATCGGATCAATTTTAAAAAAATAAAGCAACAACAAAGTCGTCCCATCGTGGCTTTGGTACTCGGCAGTGGTGGTGCACGCGGCTATGCCCATATCGGTGTGATTAAAGTCTTGGAACAACAAGGTATTCGACCGGACTTTATTGTGGGTACGAGTGCAGGAAGTATTGTCGGTTCAATTTATGCAAGTGGTAAAACAGCCGATGAATTGCGTGACATTGCGCTGAATATGAAAGCCAATGATGTACGTGATATCAAACTGGACATGAAAGGTTTTTTTGATGGCAAAAAAGTTGAAAATTATGTCAATCAACAAGTGAATAATACGCCTTTAGAATTGCTTAAAACGCCAATGTATGTGGTGGCGACAGAATTAAAAGAAGGCAAAAAAGTGGTATTTAATTATGGTAACACTGGGCAAGCTGTACGTGCGTCAGTGTCTATCCCAAGTATGTTTGTTCCCACAAAAATTGGTGAAGATGAATATGTCGATGGGGGCTTAGTCAGTCCTGTACCTGTCGATGTTGCTCGTGATTTAGGCGCAGATATTATTATTGCAGTCGATATTTTAGCTCAACCGATGCATACCGAAACCAGCAATGTTTGGGGAATGTTTAATCAAAATATTAATATTATGCAGAACCACTTAGCCAGAGAAGAGCTTAAACATGCAAATATCGTGATTCAGCCTGATTTAAGAGAGAAGGGACATATTTTTGATGTCAAAGGTCGTGAAATGACCATACAAGCGGGTATTGATGCAGCACAAAATCAATTACAGCAAATTTCAACGGTCTTTAATCAAAAACAGATGCTACAAGGGCAGAAGCTTCAGCAATTCAGTGTACATGATTAAGTAAACTGATGACTGCAATGATGCAGGTAGATTCAGCAAGTTTAAAATGAGTTTTTTTAGTTAGTTTTGTTTTTATTATTCTTTAAGCTGATGAGTGAAATTTTTTGATCGTAAAGTAATTTTATTTGAGTGGGTGATATTGTAAAAGTAAACTAATGAGTTAATATTTTTCATGAAAATAAATTAAGTAGCTAAAGGTCTTATTTTATATAATTTTTAGATTAATACTTTTTGTTCAACTATTTAAGTTTACCCTCTATGAGAAAGTCAATAAACTTCATCTCAATAAATTTGATACAAAAACCTGTATCTATAAGGATGGTTAAATGAATAAGAGTAATCCAAAGATAGAAAAAATTACCATAGGTCATAAAGTCAAAATGGCCGCCATGGAGCATCTGGTTTTTACCGTGATTTCGGAAAATACAGATGGCACATATGGGATTGAAACACAGTTAGATCCGCAAAATGTGCTGAATTATGGAAATATTTCTCAAGAGATGTTACGTAAAGTATAAGTATTTGCTTCATCTTGTTTATTCATTTTCATCTTGGTTATTTAATATATTAGACAGTACGTGCAAATGGATTTGCATTCATGCTTGATCCGTAATAGGCAGAGCATAAGAGGATGAACTGAGAAGATTTTCAATTCATCGGTGGGTATTTTTTGTAATAATTCTTTTTGAGCATTTATTCTATAAATCAGTGATATATGAAAAATACATAATATACAGTGATTTAGGTTGATTTTGAGTGTATTTCTTAGAATGCTACTTTTTTAACTATAAATAATAATGATGATTTTATTGTCAATTGGGACATTCAATTTCTTTGAAAAACGATATAATAATAGTTACATATACTATTGTCTGTTAAAGAGTCTAGAGAACGCGATGTCCCCATTAGATCAAATTGCTCCAGCATTAGATGACCAAGCTGAATTAACCATGTCAGTATTAATGACCCCTGATATGGCAAACTTTTCAGGTAATGTTCATGGTGGAACAATTTTAAAATTGTTGGATCAAGTCGCTTATGCATGTGCTAGCCGCTATTCAGGTTGCTATGTCGTGACTTTGTCGGTCGATAAAGTGAATTTTAAAGAACCGATCCATGTTGGTGAATTGGTTACTTTCCTTGCTAGCGTAAACCATGTTGGTCGGACTTCAATGGAAATCGGGATTCGTGTAGAAGCGCAGAACATTCAAAAGCGTACTGTACGTCATACCAATAGTTGCTATTTCACCATGGTTGCGGTCGATAAAAGTGGTAAGCCACAACAAATTCCTGCATTAAATTTAGACAATGATTGGAAACGTTGCCGTTTTGAGGCTGCCGAACATCGTAAAGTGGCACGTTTACAAGAAAGTCATCATCCATCATGTAGTATTTATAAGAAAACTTCATAATGTTTAGCATTATCGATTGAATAAACAGACTGCTTCTAAGCGGTCTTTTTTTTGATTCAAAAATAAGATTTACGCTATACAGGCAGCATAAATCAGCATAATATAAAACGATACGTATCGTTTTGTTTGGGTGGTGTAATGACTGAAGCGGAAAAAACTTCACGTCGTAAGCAGTGTATTTTAAATGCAGTGTCTGAGGCATTAGAAGAATATGATTATAGTCATTTAACTGTAGAAGACATTGCTGCACGTGCAGGGGTGGGTAAATCTACGATCTATCGCTGGTGGAAGCATAAGTCCGATTTAGTCTTAGATGCGTTTAAAGAACAAACTGCACCTGTATTTGAGTTAGATTTTCAACAAAGTTTGGCATTTAATTTTAATCAGCAACTTTTAAAGTTATCACAAGCATTAAACCATCCTGTGGGGCGAGCCTTATTGGTGGTGATGGCGGAACATCGTGAAGCGGCTGGTGAATTCTTTAAACAGTATTTATTACCACGCCGTGAGCAAATGCGTAAGTTGATTCAAGTTGCCATTGAGCGGCATGAAATTATTGCGGAATATCCTTTTGAACTGATGCTCGATACGCTTTATGGCCCAATCCATTATCAAATTATTTTCTTTAATCGAATACCTGATCAAACCTATATTGAACATCTGGTCAGTTTAGTCATGCAACCGATTCTTGTTCAAAACTCGCCATAGCTATGCAGTAAGTTGGTCATTATGATTACCACAACCACTGAGCGTTTATGGAATCGCTCTTTTATCTTGTGCCTTTTTAATAATTTGTTTTTATTTACTTATTATTATGCGCTACTGACCATTTTGCCAATTTATATCATGAAAAATTTAGGTGGAACGGTAAAAGAAGCGGGTTTGGCATTGACCTTATTTTTGGTGTCTTCGATTGCGGTTCGTCCATTTTCTGGACTGATTGTTGAAAAATTAGGAAAGAAAATAGCGTTCCGTGGTTCAGCGTTTTTATTTGTACTTTTTGCGTTCAGCTATTTATTTGCCGATAGTTTGTGGGCTTTATTGGTGATTCGTTTTATTCATGGTATTTGGTTTAGTGTTTTGACTACGGTTACAGTGCCTATTGCCAATGATTTTATTCCCGATCATCGTAAGGGCGAAGGCATGGGATATTTCGTTATGTCGACTAATCTTGCCGTAGTATTTGGGCCATTGTTGGCATTAACGGTTATCCAATTTACTGATTTTAAAAACCTATTTTTAATTTTAGCCAGTGTGGTTTGTCTGGGCTTTATGTTCTGCCTGATGGTTCCTGTATTCAAAAATCAGATGGCTTCAAGCGATGATCAAGGCGTAGGAAAGCGTCTGGGTTTTCATGACATTATTGAAATGCGTGTCGTGCCTATCGGTTTTGTTGCTTTGCTCACTGCATTTGCTTACGCCAGTATTATGAGTTTTATTACCGCATATAGTGAAACTCAACAGCTGCTTGCCTATACCAGTTTATTTTTTATTGTCTTTGCCCTTTCGATGATGATTGTACGTCCTTGGGTGGGCAAAATTTATGACCGTAAAGGTGCAAGTGCGGTGATTTATCCGTCCTTTATTTTCTTTGCGATTGGTTTGGTCATTGTCAGCTTTATCTCCAATCAATGGATGCTTTGGCTCTCTGCTATATTTATTGGTATTGGCTATGGTTCATTATTTCCATGTTTTCAAACGGTGGCTATACAGTCTGTGCCTAAACAGCGCATGGGCCATGCAATTTCGACCTTCTTTACCTTATTTGATTTAGGCATGGCGATGGGTTCAGTGGTCCTTGGTTTGATTATTGCCTACTATGGTTATCAAATGACTTATCTATGCTGTGCTGTCATTACTGTGGCAACCTTATTTGTCTATAAATACACCGTTTCAGCAACACTTAAACAACCCAAATAAAGAGGTACGGCCGTGGAATTACGTCATTTACGCTATTTCGTTGCAGTGGCAGAAGAGCTGAATTTTACTAAAGCTGCACAACGTATGTGCACGGTACAACCTTCTTTAAGCCAGCAGATTAAAGACCTTGAACAAGAGGTCGGTGTGCAATTGCTGATTCGCTCGAATCGCAAAGTCGAACTGACTGAAGAAGGTAAAGCATTTTTAAAAGAAGCCTTGTTAAGTTTAGAGCATGCTGAAAAAGCCATTCAAGATGCACGGAAAATTGCCAATTTAAACAAAGACCAACTGAATATTGGTTTTGTTCCCGTGGCGGAAATGAAAATTTTCCCTTATATAATGCCGAATATTCGGGCGCATTTTCCTGAAATTAAAATTAATTTTCATAGTTTGACGGATGCAAATCAATTTAAAGCGTTAAAGAAAGGTGATATTGATATCGCTTTTACGCGCTATGTGGATGAGTCGAGTGAACTTGAGCATGTACAAATTTTTAGTGAGCCATTGGCTTTAATTGTTCCCAAAGACTCCGCAATTTCCGCGCAGCGCCATGTCAGTATTAAGAGTTTTAATCAGCAAGATTTTATTATTAGTGATGAAGTTGCATCGCCACAACTGCATAAAATTATTACGGATTTCTTTAAGCAGTCCAAACTGAATGTAAATGTGGTACAACAATCGACCAATATTTTATTGAATGTCAACTTAGTGGGAATGGGAGTGGGTTGGAGCTTGGTGCCCGCTTATGTGATTCCGCTTTTAGGCGATAAAATTGTGGTAAAAAATACTATTGAGCCGTTGCCGATGATTGACCTGCATGCAAGTTATCGTAAAGGGCAAAAAAATGAAGTCATTGAACTGATTTTAAAAATATTAAAAGAGCAGTTTTATATGGGCTTTTTTTAAAAAGCTAAGCATTAAAATCCTAAATGTTGCGCGATGCTTTAAAAAAGCAGAAGCATCGTGAGCGATTACACACATCACATAACAATAATGCACAAACTGTTTTAGCTCTTTATACTCAAACTCTAAAACAACAATATAGGCATGATAATAATGATGAAGTTATATAACAATGTACAATCACGTGGCATGACACTTTTTCCTTTGTTCAAAGAGCTGGGAATTGAAGAGCAAATTGATCAAATTCAAATTGCTTATGAAGATATGCATAAAGCAGATTATTTGAAAATTAATCCTATGGGGAAAGTCCCTTGTTTGGTCGATCAAGGCATCGTAATTTCTGAAACGGCTGCAATATTTACCTATCTGGCCGATAAATATATTGAAAAGGGTTTGGCACCCGCATTGGATGATCCAAAGCGCGGGGCATATTTGAAATGGATGTTTTTTTGTCATGGTCCTTTGACTGAATATATGGATTTGCGCAGCCTTGAAGTATCGAATGAACAAATTGAACAGAAAAAACGAGGCTTAGCATTTGGTGATCAAGAAACCTTATTTGCCTTTTTAAAACAGGGGATGCAGCAGGCGAATCCTTATTTGCTTGGGGAAAAAATTTCAGCCGTAGATTTATATGTGGGTTACTGGCTGGTTTTTGCCATTGCCTTCAAAATCTTACCTTATCTTGATGAGTTCAAACCTTTTCTTGAATTGATTGAGCAGCGTGATTCGATGAAAGATGTGGTCTGGTTTCAGAAATTAAATGGCTAATCTTTTTTTTTATATGGTTAATTTAATGATCCAGATGAAATAAAAAGACCACGCTTTTGCGTGGTCAGATCTGTAAATATGATTCAGTTTATGAATTATTTTACATGCAGTTTCTTGAACAATTGTTGGCTGACCTGATCTAAAGTTTGTGGAATTGCCAGCGCTGCGACAAAGCGATCAGGACGTAAAATAACAACAGATTCAGATGTTTTACCAAACCATGTACGAATGTCAGTACCAATATCACCTAAAGTAATCACGCCTTCAAACTTTTTACGGTTTTCATTGCCAAATTGAACTTCAGGAATAATTTGAATGAATTTAACCCCTAATTTTTTCCATACTTGCATATTGGTATCGTTAATTCCCCATTGAGGATCGACTCCCCAAGCGATAATTGCAAAGTCGTTGCCAATGATGTCATCCAGTAAAACTTTTTCACCAGACTCCAGTTTTACATGCGGCTGGATGAACATTTTACCAATAGGGGATTCTTTTTTACCATCTGCCAGCAAGGCACCATCGTTATATTTAGGCATAGGTTTAAAGCGCATTTCAAGCAAATATTGCTTAATCGGTTTGATGTAATTCAATGCATAAGCAATCCCATCACGGACAAAACCTTGCCATTTTTTCGGTGGCGCAAGCACGTGACCTGCCATCACAGAAAGATCAATCATTGCTTTGGCATGGTCTTTACGTTCAACTTGGTACGAATCCAATAGATCAGGAGTTGCTTTACCTTGTACCACCAGCGCAACTTTCCACGCTAAGTTAAAGGCATCTCGCATACCACTATTATAACCTTGACCTTGCCATACTGGCATAATGTGTGCAGCATCACCCGCCAGTAAAATACGCTCGACACGGAACTTATCGGCAATACGTGCATTGTGGGTATAGACACGTTGACGAATCACTTCAATGTTTTCAGCATTCGGTAAAACTTTAGACAATAATTTTGCAATATTTTCTGGTTTGCTGAGTTCTTCTTGTGTTTCACCCGGCATCACCATAAATTCGAAACGACGAATACCATGTGGAAGTGCAGCAGACACATATGGACGTACTGGGTCGCAGCACAGGTAAATGTGCGGTGTTGCTAAAGGATCATTTTCAATGTCGATGACGATCCATTGGTTCGGTGCAGTTTTACCATCAAAAGCAATATTTAAGCTACGACGCACAATGGAGTTGCCCCCATCACAGGCAATTAAATATTGTGCATGGATGGTTTCTTGTTTTTGATTTTTGTCTTGCAGCTTTAGCGTGACACCATTTGCATCTTGGCTAAATTCATTAAGCTGACGTGAAAATAACACTTGAGTTGTTGGGTATTGTTTTAAACCTTGCAGTAAAACATTGTCGACTTGAGGCTGAATAAAAGCATTGCGACGTGAGAAACCAAATTCACGGGTCAGTGGTTGAATATCTGCGAAACAGCGACCTTTGGGGGTTAAGAAACGCATCGCATGGTTTGGTGTGGTATGTGGTAATACTTGATCGACTAAACCGAGTGATTGAATGGTACGCAAAGATTCATCATCAATCCCAATCGCACGTGGGTAGTCAATTAAATGATCCAATTGCTCAATAATCGTGACTTGTACACCTTGCTTACTTAAATAATTCGCAATTGTTAAACCAACAGGCCCTGCGCCCAATATAGCCACTTCAGTCGTATAATTCGTTTTGTTTGTGCTCACAGCGAATATCCATTCAATTCACGATAATGCTTATTAACGATGAATTTAAGGGGCTAAACAAGCTATGCCATAGTAGATATGTTGATTGAAAAGAAAACATGCCAAAGACCATGTAACACATCAATATATTGAAAAACATGCAATAATTTTAAAATCAACCATACGATTTTTTAAATGAGTAATCATTTTTTTCTATGACTCATAACAACCTTCTTACAGATGAAAAGGCTTTGAAAACGGATAAATGAATTTGAATACGTTGCCATCTGGTAAGGAAGAAATTAAAGTGGAAACATTCAGCAAATCCTGAGCGTGATTTGCGCTGATGATGACCTGAATTATTGATGTCCACTTGAGCCAAAAGCGAGTAAGTTTTGAAACTGATTTCTCCAACGCAAGCCGTACCTACTCATATTATTTCTGGATTTTTAGGCGCTGGAAAAACCACTTTGCTTAAGCATTTGCTTAGCCAAAAGCCAGAAAATGAAGTCTGGGCAGTGTTGATGAATGAGTTTGGGCAAATTGGGGTCGATCAGCAGATGTTACCGCAAACCCAAGGCTATGAAGTCAAAGAACTTTTAGGAGGATGTTTGTGTTGTAGTAGTCAATTACCCATGCAAATTGCTTTATCGCGACTATTGTCAGAGACCAAACCAAACCGATTGTTTATTGAACCGACGGGTTTGGGACATCCTGCACAATTGCTAGAACAACTGACCGAACCGCATTGGCAGCAAAGTATCGCAATGCGTGCTTTGGTAACTGTGGTGGATGGTTCACGCTTACATGATCGCCAATGGACTGAGCAAAATTTGTATGCCGACCAATTGAAAGCTGCGCAAATCATTGTGGTTTCTCATGCAGATCGTATGGATTTTGCCGATGAGCAAGCCTTAGAGATCTTAAAGACAGAATATCAGGCCTATGCACAAACTTGGCTTAGGAGTGGGCAAGCGGATATTGCCCTTGAGCAGATTGATCAGCCGTATATCGGGACTGAACGTAAGATTCAACCTTTATTGAAAATTCAAAAAACACTGCTTGCAGGACAAACTTTGCCTGAGATTAAACAGTTGCCTTATCATTATGTCGAAACGACACAAGGGTATAGCGTGGCAGGTTGGAAATTACCCAAGCGTTGGCTCTTCGATTTTTATCCATTATTAGATTTGCTTTGTGAGCAACAAAATTGGCTGCGTATTAAAGGTATTTTTCATACCAATCAGGGCTGGAAAACCTTTAATTTTAATCCGCAGCAATTTAATTATCAGTCTTCAGAAGAGGGGATTGATAACCGCATTGAAATTATTGTGCAAGATCAGCGCGATTGGCAACACTTTGAAGATCAATTATTTCAATGTCAGTTGAATGCAGATAATACGGATAAAACAACTCAGCAAATTTAGTTCAAATCTTATATGCTAAGCGCCAAATTTGAGGACTTTTTTATGGCGCTTAAAGCAACGATTTATAAGGCTGATTTGAATATTGCCAATATGGATGATCATCAATATGCTGATTATCAGCTGACGATGGCTTTACATCCGTCAGAAACGATTGAGCGCCTGATGGTACGTATTTTGGCATATGCTCGTTTTGCTGATGAAGCTTTAGAATTTACCAAAGATTTATTTGAAACCAATGAACCTGCTTTGTGGGAAAAAGACTTAACGGGTCAATTGATTAAATGGATTGAAGTCGGTAGTCCAGATGAAGATAAAGTTAAAAAAGCCAGCGCACGCTGTAAACAAGTTGCTGTGGTGACGTATGGTTCGGCTGTTGATGAGTGGTATAAGCGCAACAGTAAATTAAAAACCATGAGTAATGTGCAAGTCTGGAAGCTCTCTACAGCAACGACAGAGGCTCTGCCACAATTATGCGAACGCACCATGCAGTTACAATTAAATGTGATGGATGGCGAATGGACCTTGATTGGTGATCAGGCACAAGTGCTGGTTGAATGGGAACAGTTACAGTAAATCATTTCAGGATGCAGGTTTAGGCTTGCATCCGAATAGCAAAATTGCGTATACCTTAAAAACAAGAATTTAAAACAGGTAGATTAATGGATCCTGATTTATATCATTTGCTGATTGCGCTTGGTATTGGTGCAATTATTGGTGCAGAGCGTGAGTATAGAAGTAAATCTGCGGGCTTAAGAACCATGATTATGGTCAGTTTAAGCTCGTGTTTGTTTACGATTCTGTCATTAAAAATTGGTGTGGAAAATCCTGATCGCTTAGCCGCCAATATCTTAACGGGGCTGGGTTTTCTAGGGGCTGGTGTGATTTTTAAAGATGAAAATCGCATTTCAGGGATTACCACGGCCACCACCATTTGGATGACGGCTGCATTGGGCATGGCTGTGGGTGCGGGCTACGAGCTGTTAAGTCTGTTGGGGACGTTGATTGTTCTGATCGTGTTAATTTTTTTAATTTATGTGCAAGAGCATATTGAGTCACTCAACCAAGCACGAACCTATCGGATTGTTTGTGAATTTCAACAAAAAACATTAGATCAGTACGAAGACTTATTTAAAACTTATAACATGAAGGTTGTACGCAGCGCACAACATAAAACAGCACATAGAATTAGAGGTCGGTGGATTTTAATTGGTTCAGCTGAAAATCATAAAAAATTGACGGCTTATTTACTCAATGATGCCAATATTGAAGAACTGAGTTTTTAAATATTGCAACATTCAAATGCGAAGGAATTCAACAGACCCTAATCCAGTTTATACTATAGATTGAAAACATAGCTGTAGGTTGGGTAAATGACGATGTCGAATGAATTAGAAATTATTGATTTAAAAGTAGGTGAAGGCAAAGAAGCGGTCAAAGGTGCACTGATTACCACCCATTACACAGGTTGGTTAGAAGATGGAACCAAGTTTGACTCATCTATTGACCGTGGTAATTACTTTGAAACAGTGATTGGCACAGGTCGTGTGATTAAAGGTTGGGATCAAGGCATTATGGGGATGAAAGTGGGTGGGAAACGTAAATTACTGGTTCCTGCACATTTGGCTTATGGTGAACGCAAAATGGGTAAAGTGATTCCTGCCAACTCAAACCTTATTTTTGAAATTGAGTTGTTTGATGTAAAAACACGTGATTAAGAGCATTGCATGCTTTGATTAAAAAATATTCTACAAGAAACAAGGATGAATCTTGTAGATAATGAAAAAAGTTAGTTGAGTTTTATTTTTTTATCGTTACATTAAAGTATAGCTAAGCGTAATTTAAGGATGATTCGCTTTTTGTTTAAAATAAAATATTTAATACATTTTTTTAAGTTTTTTCTTTTGGCATGTTTATGCTTATTCATGTGGCAAAAATACGCATGTGCACAATATGAAGCTGCGTCTGAGTCTTATTACTTACATCAAAAATTAATTAATCAGGTCGATTTTACCGACAAGACCACCAGTCCATTGAATGGGCTGTGGCAGTATTATCCTGAACAATTGATCATTAAACCCAGTTCAGTCTTAAAATCAGAAACAGTACAGTTACCGATTTCTTTTAAAGCACTGACTGGAACCAATCAAACGTATGGCACATTTATTGGGCATTTTAAAATGCCGAAACAATATCTTGGGCGGCGTATCGCAATTTTTATTCCAAATCAATATGGTGCTTATCGTATGTACTTAAATGGAGATTTTCTACTCCGTTTAGGTGAAGTCGGTCGGAATGCAAAGAGCCATCAAACAGAAAATGCACCTAGAATTGCTTTTTTTGTCGTGGATAAAGAATATTTCACCATTACCATGCAAGCCTCAAATTTTAATCAGTTGCATGGTGGTTTAGAAAACCCCATGCGAATTGGCACCTCTATAACAGTCAGTCGGCAATTCCAACAGTTGATGATGAGTATAGGCTTGGTTTGCGGTGCAGTATTGGGGATTGGGATATTCACCTTAATGTTTTCAATTTTTCAAGGTGTCATTGGGCGCAGTAACATTAGAGTATTTATCTTTGGTATTTTTATCCTATTTTTAGCCTTACATAATTTATTTTCAGCACCGTATGCTTACACTGCATTTACAGACATTAGTTGGCTGTGGGGGGCACGATTAGAATATCTGTTTACTTATTTAGCAGTGGTATTTTTTCTGAGTTATATGTTTTTACTCAATCAGCGCTATTTGCACCCGATTGTGTATTTTGCTGCTATGGTTTTGCTGACGATTGATATTGTAATCACAAGTTTAACCGTACCAGAAGTATTTCAGCATTTCGCATTTTATAGTTTCATGTTTAGCCTTGTGGTGATTTTAAATTTTGCCTATGGTTTTTATTTAATTCTAAAACATAAAGAACCATATTCTACAGTCAATTTATGGGCGGTCATTTTGTTGTGTGTCACTTTTTTACATGACTTTTTATTGACGCTTAATTTAATTGATTCTTTTAATCTTTCATTTATTTCCACCAGTTTTTATGCGCTGCTGATTATGTTCCAACAGGCAAAAAATTATGCCCATCATACGTCTTATATTGAGCAATTGAATGATAATTTAGTAGAGCTGAACAGTTCTTTAGATCACAAAGTACAACAACGTACTTCACAATTGCATCAGTTAAATGAAAAATTAGCACGGCAAATTCAAATTGATGCATTAACAGGGGCATTTAACCGTCGTGCTTTGAATAATGAAATTCAGCGTTTATTTATGCTGACTCAAAATCACACCAACAGTACGTTGACCTTTGCCATGTTGGATGTAGATTATTTTAAAAATTATAATGATTACTATGGGCATTTAAAGGGTGATGCCATTCTGAAAGATTTGGTTACGGTGATACAACAGGCTTTACCCGAATCGGCCTATGTGGCACGTTATGGTGGCGAAGAGTTTGCGATTATTTTGCATGATGTGCCACATGCCGTGGTGCTAAATGTTTTACAGCAGGTGCTCAATGCGGTCAGAAAAAACCACTTTGAACATTTAAATCGACCCGATAAAAAGCAATATGTGACTTTAAGTATGGGCATTGCGTGGATAGATCGAGAGCATCAATATGTAGATATTCATGAATTAATGAAAGCTGCGGATATGCAACTCTATGCTGCGAAGCATGCTGGGCGAGATCAATATCAAGCGCATAATGAGATAAATAAAGCGAGATGTGCCAAACAAATTTAAAGATGCCTTTCGCGCTGCGGATGATTAAAAATACACAAATGAAGATTGGCAAATCACTTATAAAATAAGCTATTGTTGTTTTTTAACATGTTTGTTTCTTATAAAAATAGTCCTTTAATATTTATTTCAGTTTGGCTTGATAAAAGTGATGTTGCAATAACGAGAGACCATACATCATGCAAGGGAAAGCTCAACATGTTATTGATGGACGATGAGTGTTGTTCAGAGAATAAATAATTTTTGAGTACCATAAAATGAAGACTCGCTTGCTTTCCACTTTGCTTTCAATCTCACTTTCTGCTGTTTTATGGCAGCTTCCTCATTTGGCTTGGAGTGAAACCTTAGCGCATAATCCGACACTGACCGTCATTGGCTATCATGAAATTACCAATCGTAAAAATGCACTGATTCCTGAATATGCCGTAAGCACGACACACTTTAAACAACATATCGCGTGGCTCAAAAATAATGGTTTTCACTTTATTAGTGTCGATCAGCTGATTCAAGCGAATCAAGGTCAAGCCCCGTTACCCGCGAAACCTGTTTTATTGACCGTAGATGATGGTTATGCGTCTTTTTATCAAAATGCCTATCCGATTATTAAAGCCAATAACATTCCTGTTGTATTGGCAGTGGTCGGTTCATGGTTAGAACCGAAAGAAGGGCAAAACATTGATTTTTCAGGCAAACAGATTCAGCGTAATGAAATGCTGTCTTGGTCAGAATTGAAAGAGATGCAAGACAGTGGTTTGGTCGAAATCGCCAATCATAGTTATAACTTACACCGTGGGATTTTAGGCAATCCACAAGGCAATCTTGAATCTGCGGCAGTCACCCGTTTATATAATCCTCAAACCGCACGTTATGAAGATGATCAGCACTATCAACAACGGATTTTTGATGATTTAAAACGAAATAACCAGTTATTGACAGCGCATGGTTTGAAAGCACCACGGGTCATGGTGTGGCCTTATGGTCACTATAATATGCAAACCGTGAACATTGCGAAACAGCTGGGTATGCCGATTACCATCAGTTTGAATGATGGTGCAGATTCGGCTAAAAGTTCATTGGGGCAACTGAACCGTATTTTGATTGAAGGTGATATGAGTCTCACCGATTTGGCGCAGGAAATTAAAGATCGTCAGCAGAATTTAGGCGATAATAATCGCCCACAAAAAATTATGCATATCGATTTAGACTATATTTACGATCAAGATCCTGCGCAACAAGAACGTAACCTTGATCATTTACTGGATCGTATTGTAGAGGTGGACGGAAATACCGTGTATTTACAAGCCTTTTCCGACCCCGATGCCAATGGTTCTGCGGATATGGTGTATTTCCCGAATCGTTATTTACCCATGCGTGCAGATTTATTTAACCGAGTCGCATGGCAAATTCAGAGCCGTACCCAAGTCAGCCGTATCTATGCTTGGATGCCATTGTTGGCATGGGAATTACCAAAAAATAATCCTGCTGCACAGGATATGGTACAAACTCAAGCAACACAGGACGCTAAACATTTAGATATGGGCTATCATCGCCTCAGTCCATTTTCAGCCGATGCACGAAAAACCATAGCAGGTATTTATACCGATTTAGCCAAATCTGTGCCATTTAACGGCATTTTATTTCACGATGACGCGACGTTGTCGGATTATGAAGATGCCAGTCCTGACGCGATGCGGGCTTATGCTTCCATTGGCTTACCGAATGATTTAGCTAAAATTCGTAGTAATGATGCAGACTTACAAAAATGGACAGCCTATAAAACCAAGTACCTCGATGACTTTGCGATGCAGCTTGCCAGTGAGGTACGTCAGTATCAGCCCTTTTTACTGACGGCACGAAATTTATATGCACAAGTTGCATTGGAACCTTATGCAGAAAATTGGTATTCGCAGTCATTGGAACAGTCTTTAAAGCGTTATGATTTTACTGCCATTATGGCAATGCCTTATATGGAACAAGCACCGAATCATGATCGGTTTTATCGGGATATTGTGAAACATGTGAAGCGCTTCCCGAACGGGATGAAGAAAACGGTATTTGAATTACAAACGGTCAATTGGCGCACCAATGAAAAAATTCCATCAGAGGAAATGGTGACCACCATTCAGTCTTTATATAGACAAGGGGTAATGCATGTGGCTTATTATCCAGATGATCCTATTCAAGATCATCCAGATACCGAAGAGTTACGTCAAGTCTTTGAACTGAAATCAGAAGATCTTGTTCCTTAAAGCAATTTTATCGGTCAATGCTGCTGCATTTTTGGCATTCTGCGAGATTGCCTTTAACCCAAAATTATCAATGATCCCGAGTTTAGATCAAACTCGGGATTTTTTAGGCTTTACTACGGACTTGAAACGAATAGAGGGCTAAACCCAAACAGAGTAAAAGCAGCCCTAAAATTAAATCTGGACTTAATTGCTCCTGATTTAGCCAACTGCCCCAAACAGTCGCAAGCACGGGTGTCATGATGGTAATGAGCATCAGTGTGGTCGGACTGACTGTGTTGAGTAAGGCATAATAAAAAATCATCGCCAGCACAGATGAAAATAAAGCACTATAGATGAGAGCAATACTGCTTTGTAAGGAGGGTAACTGAACAGGCATATCCGACCAGAAAAAAGGCAACAAACAACAATAGCCAATCCATGATACTAGGGTTGCACCTGTCATTTGGCTGATTGGATGGATGCTCGCATTGACAGATCGAACTGCAAAAGCAGAAAGGACATAAAGCAGCATTGCAATCAGTTCTAAACCCACGCCCAAATAGTTCAGTGTAAAGTTTTGAGAACCGAATCCGAGTGCGAAAAATAGTCCAAATATGCCGAGCATTAAACCCATCCATTGATAGGCACTAAAGGTTGCACTTTTAAAAATATAAATGGTCATTAAGCCTGAAAGCAATGGGGCAATACCATAGATCATTGAAATAATGGCTGAAGGCACTTTGGATGCGCCCATATAGCAAAAAGCCATGGAGGCAAATAAGCCAATTGCACCTGCGGCATAGCTGAGTAATGCTTGCGGATGAACGGGTATTTTGATTTTAAAGTAAGCCTGACAGATGAAGGCGATTGCAATAGCCAAGCTAAATCGAATAAATAAACCCCACGCCCAATGAATTTCATTCACTGTCCAGACGGCTGCAAGTGGTGTCAGCGACCAAATCAGCACAACAGTAATAAATTGACCGGTTGTAGCGAGGCGTGAGTTTCGATTTAAAGACGCTGCAACCGGATCGCACAGTGGCGAGGATAAGTCTTTTGAATTGAATGGATTACTCATTGGTTATGTCCTTATTTTTTGGCAATAAAAAAGGCCGCTATTGAGGCGACCTGAAGTGATTTTATGCGGTGATGATTATTCTAAACAATGATCACGGTACAAATTCCAAGGCACCTCGTGTAAAAAGTCCACACGTCGTGAATGGGCCTTGTTGACTTGAATGTCCAAAGCAAAACAATTCACAAGCGGCTCTTGAGGGTATGGAATAGTGAACATGTAGAAAAAATCGAGAAATGAATATTTTTTATAGCATAATATTTTAAAAATTGTATAAATTTTATTCAAATTGTTTTATATACTATAAAAATAACAACTATTTACTCGTGAGAGTGACGCCATGCTGAAAGTACTCATATGGTTGTGTTTTTTCATTGTGTTGATTGGATTTTGGAAAGTATTGTTTAAAATTCATATACATCGACATTTTCAGCAATACCGAAAGCAGCAACAAGAAGATTTAAATAAACCTAGAGCCACTTCTATTGGCGAAATACCCCTTGTCGTTGAAGCAGCTATAGAAGCAGTGGAAGAATATGAACAGCAGCTTTTTGATGATGTCTGCGAAATCTTTTTTGACCAAAAACGGACTGAACGAAATTTGAGTCAAGCAATGTCCGTTCAAGAAGGTGTACTGAGAAAAATGCCTGCAAAAACTCAGAACCAAATTCGTAAACTTGATTTAAGTGAATGGTCTATTTATTGGACTTTTCACGATCAGTCTTTGGAATACTATGTGGGGGGTTATGGGATATTTTATACACATGTTGACCGTTTTGGAGATGAGCATAAATTTGAAATGAAAGATGAACATAGCCACGTTTAATAAAACCGACTCGCTTGAGTACCAATACTTTTAGCTAAAGGATGAAATGCTCTACATCTTCATATGGTTGATAACTGTTTTAAAATTCTGAGCTTGACCTGATCAAGATAAAAGCTGTCGTCATTTAGGCGGTACATTAAAATCGCACCTTCATAATCGGCTACGCTTTGTTTGGCTAAGATTTTGGCGTCATGATCGCTTAGTTGAACTTTAAAGAATTGGTAAAATGCCATTTCCCAATCCTGAAAAATGCTGCGAATTTTTTCTAAAATATCGACAGATTGATACAGTGCTTCGATAGAAAGAATCCCCACCAAACAGCCTTTAACCCCATAACTAAAAAATTCTACCGCACGTTCATGTATCTGTTCAAAATGCTCAACAGTAGAAAGTGCTTTATTTTCACTGAGTTTAAATAAATGCGTCTTTAAATATTGCTGGGTGAGTTCGAGTACATCTATAAGTAAAGCTTCTTTACTGGCATAGTAATAGTAAAAAGACGCTTTGGTCAGTCCACAGGCTTTGGCGAGCATGCCCATACTGGTCGCTGCATATCCATACGTCTTAAATTGTAAGGCGCATCTATTGAGAATTTGCTCTCGGCTAAGTTTCTGTGGACGCATTTATTTGAAGTCTCTATCCATTTGTTGTGGCAATGAGGTCATGAAAGGAATGTAAAATTTCATCCCAGATTTTTTCTGAGCCTTTACGGAAATAACCCATATGCCCAATTTCTTTTAAGCCATAGTCTGAAGCTGAAATATTAATAAATTGCATGGGTGCATTGCTGTAATGTTGCATAAAAGCATGGCGTGAATTGGGTAAAGCCCAATCATCATCCAATGCAGATACTGCATAAATAGGGGTTTTCACCTGAGCATATTGTGCAATTAAGGCATGTTGTTCAGGGTCAGCAAAGAAATAAGTTGGATTTTTACACCATTTTCGCCATTGCTGATAGACCCCAATCGGTAAATCTGCCCCCATATTCAGTTTGCTCCACGGTAAATAGCCTGTGACTGCAACCATAGGTGGGAAAATAATATTCCAGATCACCTGAACTTTCATTTTTTCTTTAAAAGGCATATAACCATGCCAGCCTGCGCCCGTACCAAAGCAATACATTGCAGTCACTTTAGTATGGTTGGGCGCTAAACCCAGTGCTTGTCCACCATAAGAATGTCCCACCATAAATAACGGAATCTGATCCTGTGCCAGAAAATCAATCGCCGCAGCAAGGTCTAAAGCCCCCCAATCAAGGTAAGACATTTTAAAGCCTTTGAGCTGCTTCGGAGCAGAAAGTGCCACACCACGATAATCAAAGGTCAGCACTTGATAGCCAAACTGTGTGGCATATTCAGCAAAGCGACGATAAAACGCTTGTGGAACACCTGTGGCGCTAGACAACACGATATTGGCTTTTATGCCATGTTCTGGTGTGTAAAGTGTGCCAATAAGCGCATAACCATCGCTTGTGCTAAAAGGTTGTGTGGCAACGCTAAACTGCTGTTTTTGTCGGTTTTGATTTAAATTGGGCATAACGAACTCATTTTTTATGTAGATTTAGACTCAAATTATTGACCTTTAAATTGTGGTGCACGTCGTTGCAGCATGGCCATTACACCTTCTTGTACATCTTGGGTTATTAACAAGGGGGTGAGGTGTTGTTGTAAATGAGAAAATGCGACTTCTGTACCATATTCAGCGGCTTCTTTGGCAGAGGCAAGGGTTGCTTGTACTGCAAGCGGTGCAGCTTGAGCAATGCGTTCAGCCAATTCAATGGCACGATTGAGCGGTGCTTCAGGGGTCATTTCATTGATCAGATTTAAATTGAGTGCTGTTGCTGCATCAAAAGCATCGCCCGTAAGCAAGTAGCGCATGGCTTTTGACCAACCCGCAGCCTGTACAAAACGGGCTGTTGCACCGCCAAAAGGTAAAATGCCACGTTGCACTTCCATTTGGGCAAATTGAGTATTGTCTTGTGCGATGACAATATCCGCATTTAACATCAGTTCTATTCCTGCGGTATAGCAAAAGCCTTGTACTGCAACAATCACCGGTTTTTTACGTTTGCGTCCGCTGGTTCCCCATGGATTGATATGATGTTCATCATAATTGAAGATACCGCTACTGAGCTTGGGCTGTAATTCGACCAAATCTAGGCCTGCGGTAAAGTGATCGCCGTGCGCAAAAATGATGGCACAGCGTAATTCAGAATGGTCTTCATATTCCGTTAAGGCCAGTGATAAGTCATGAATAAGATGACTATCAAAGGCATTTCTTTTTGTCGCACGGTCGAGTCCTATTAAAAATACAGACCCACGAATTTCACGACTGACTTTACCTTGTTGTTGTGACATTTTTATTCTTCCAGATTGATCATTTTTTATATTTTTAAACGATCGTTAGAAAACTGTCAAATCTGTGCAGTCAAATTTTTGAGTGATATTTGTATTTACAAAGTGTTATGGGAGAAGGGGATCGTGATGCACAGCGAGTTAACAGACGAATCGGCATAATTTATCTTGCGTTCAGCGCCATTTTTTTCATAATAGCGGCACTATTTATACTTTTGTTTATTGCTATGTCACCTTTAGAAATTATTGCGGTCATTATTAGTGTTATTGGTGTGACATTAACGGTTAAACGAAATATGTGGTGTTGGTGGTTTAACTTTGCGGCATTTGTTTTATATGCTTATTTATTTTATGAATTTAAGTTGTATGGCGAAACCATCTTGCAGTTCTTTTTTATAGTGGTGAACTTTTATGGTTTCTATCATTGGTTCAAAGGTAAACAGCAAGATCATGAAATTCGCATTGAACCGATTGCTAAGAAAACAGTCATTTTCCAAATGTTGTTGGCAGCGTTAGGTGGTTTAATTTTCGGTTTAACTTTAAAACATTTTACCGATGCTGCTGTACCAATGCTTGATTCACAATTAGCTGCTTTTAGTTTGCTGGCAACCTATTGGACCAGTCGTAAACATATTGCCACTTGGGTACTTTGGGTTTTTGTCGATATTGTTTATGTGGGCATGTTTATTTATAAAGATTTATTCCTGACTGCGGGTTTATATGCGGCTTTTGTTGGTTTGGCAGCTTTTGGTTGGTGGCAGTGGGAACAAGTGAAAAAGAAACAGGCGCACAGCCATTTTAAGGGGGTATAACCTATTTTAGGCTGCACTTGGATGAATAAAAATGCTGATTGATTTCATACAATCTCAATTGACACAATTTGATGAAATGGCAGCACGGATTCAGGCTGCACCTGAAAAATATATCAATTTTGATTCGGTCTCAGATTTTTATAAAGCCAAATGGCTAAATGATTTTCCAAGAGGAACCACATGGTCAGCCACAGGTCTAGATGATGGCGCTGAACAATTTTATGCAATCATTGAGTATCGGAAGCATTTTGTGAGTATTTCCTGCACCGAGAAAATTGAAATACGCTGTGGCATTCATCCAGAATAGTTTTGTATACTCGGTCAATGACAGCATGACTAAAATTCAATTAAATAAACCGCGCTAAAATATGCTAGATCAGTGCTGATCTAATGGTTTTAAGATATTTAAATAATTAAAAAATAAAGGATAGTAACATGGCACATCGTTTTACCGTCAATGCCACCATTCATGGTGTTTCTTTGGATGAGTTTCGTCGTTTAGCAGCAGACCCAGAGATGCATGAGGCTGTTTGTAAACGTATTCCGGGAGAAAAATTAGAAATTTTAGAATCGCAAATTGTGGGTGATATTTACACTTTAAAGCGTGCTTATAATTTGGATGTCAATATTCCAGATATTGCTAAAAAGCTGCTGAAAGATGCATTTCGCTTAAAACGTACAGATATTACCAATCTAGATGCTTTGACTTCGACCGTTGAATTGGGCGCAAATTTACCTTTAGAAGCACAAGGTGAGCGCTCTGTTACAGGGAATGCGCAGCAAGTGAATATTCAATTAGATTGGACCATTAAAATTAAAGTGCCATTGATTGGTGGCTTGCTAGAAAAACATGCTGAAGGTGAAATTCGTAAATTTAGTGATTTGGAAATCCAAATTGTTGAAGATGAATTAAAGAAAAATTTAATAGTTTAATTTAAAAGACTAAGTTATTTAAGCTCGTTCTTTCTCTTGCTTAACTAATCGAATCGCTCTTATTTTTGTAAAATAAGGGCGATTTTTTTATAGAAAATAATGCTCATTTCTACTGAATAGGTTTATTTATTTAAAAAGTTATAAGTAATACACGGAGAATAATTTGAATAAAATTAAATGAAAATTATTGATAAAATTCACATTTTGTCCATAATGTTTCTACTCTTTAGATAAAAAAGTGATCACGTGGCAGAGTTAATACCTTCAAGTGTACGGCATTTAAAATCGGCAACGTCTGGAGAGAGAAAAGTTTATCAGTTGCTTGCAGATGCTTTTCAAGATGATGCTGCGATTATCTGGTATGAACCGAAGGCTTTAGGACGTTATACGGATTTTATTGTCTGGTTACCTGAACATGGTTTATTGGTGATCGAAGTTAAAGACTGGTCTAAAGATAGATTTATAAGTCTTAACCCAGAAAATTTTATGGGTACTTTTTATGATAAAAATAATGCAGTAGTTTCTGTACAAAATCCTGAGCAACAAGTCCGAAAGTACATGCTTAATGTATTGAATCAATGTAAAAAATCGGCATTATTTACCCATACTGCTGGACGTTATAAAGGGCATTTAAAATTTCCTGTTAGTTTTTGTGTAGTTTATACAGAGTTAAAACGACTTGAAGCTGAAGAAATTGAATTATTATTACCTGCAATTACAACAGAACATAAAGTTTTATTTAAAGATGATTTAAAAGTAAGAAAAACCAATATAATTGAGGATCAGCAGCATTTTAAATCTCAATTATTTCGTGCCTTTAATGGTATTAAATTTTCATTTCCGCCATTAAGCTATGCTGAAGAAAAGGCATTACGCTATATGATTTTCCCCGAAATTCGGGTCAATAATTTTGAACAAGATGATCTATTTTATGCTGAACCTCAGGCAATTAAAGCATTAGATATTGCTCAGGAATTAGTTGCAAAAAATATTGATGATGGACATCGTATTTTAAAAGGAGTCGCGGGAAGTGGTAAAACGCTGGTTTTAGCTTGTCGTGCGAAATACTTAAAAACCATTTATCCAGATTGGAAAATTTTAGTTGTTTGTTATAACAACTCTTTATGTAATCACCTGAAAAGTATGTTGGGTGAGGAATATCAAGATAAAATTGAAGTACGTAATTTTCATGCCGTAGTTAAACATATTACCCAAGCAAATTTACAGTTTAAGCCTTTTGAAAAACAGAATGATTATAATGGTCGAGTAGGACAAATATTACTCGATTATGTTGATCAGCAAAAAATGTTAGAACAGCAATTCTATGATGCTATTTTAATTGATGAAGGGCAAGATTTTGCCCAAGAATGGATTTTAGGTTTAACGCGTTTAGTGAAAGATGACTCGGATAATATTTTATTTTGTTATGATCCAGCACAAAATATTTTTAACCGTGCAAAACCAAGTTGGAAATCTATAGGTTTACAAGTTCAAGGTAAAAGACCCACTGAATTAAGTAAATGTTATCGAAATACCAAAGAAATTTTAGATATTGCACGTAGTTTTTTAAACCCAAAATTACTTGAAAGTTTAAAGAGCCAAGATGAGTTTGACCGAGTATTAGATCCAGATACGGGAGAATGCCGTCAAGGTGAATTTCCAAGTATTTATCATCAGGATGATGTTGAACATTTAGCAGATTTAATTGCACGTAAAATCCGCTTTTTGGTTGGACAAAATATTGAAGCTCGTGATATTGCTGTATTACAAGCCAAATCAGAAGCATACGATATTTTGGCTGAGCAGCTTAAAAATAAAATTTTACATTACAGTCCACAATTAGAAGTGGATATGGTATTTAGCAGCCAAGAAAAGAAAAAATTAGATATTACTCGAAATACAATTAAAATTTTAAATGTGGAATCATCGAAAGGCTTGGAGTTTCCATATGTGTTTTTTATTGGTTTAGATCATATGCCACGTTTAGAAAGTGATAGCCGTGATTTAGATTCTGAGAAAAAGTTAGCATTTGTTGGGATGACGCGTGCACAATTGCAATTGTTTATTTTAGGACGTGAAGATAAGGGCTTTTTAGCTGAAGTAAAGCAGTTGCATGCAGAAGCAAAAAAATTATTAGAACCTGAGCAAGTACCTTTGACTGAGGATTTAGAAGATAGTTCTATGATTGGAAAAGTATGGACAGAAGATGAAGAAGTTAAAATGATTGATGCGTTTATGATTGAAAAACTATCAATTAAAGCAATAGCACAGCTACATCAGCGTAAAGAAGGCGGTATTCGTTCACGTTTGAAAAAGCTACGTTTAATCGACTAACTTGTTTAAGTTCAAGATGTAAATTAAACATCTTTAAGATAAGCACAGATTTTATTGTATCCCAAAGAGGGAGGTACTTTTTTTAGAATACATGAGTCTGATTCAAACTTGTTGTTATGCATCATGGCAGTAAAGAATGAGATGAGACATAGTATCTATATACAATACATGGCATGTTTCTGTCGCGGTTTAAAGTCGAATAAAATAAGGCAAGATTGAGAGCAGTATACCTATAGATGTCAACATTGCTGTATTTTCAATGAAGTAGGGAAAGATCATCAGCACTAAACCACAGACCAAAGGCACAGTCACTTTTTGTTTTTTACCATAAATAAAATAGCCCAAACCTATAGAACTAAAAAGAACGCCGAGCAAAAGTTGAGTAGTGTTCATCTTTATTATGCTTATGTGGAATTGGGCTTATTATAAAGTAGAAGATTAAATTTAGCTTAAATGATGATGCTTTTTAGGGTAAATATAAAATCAATAACTGTTGATTCATTTTGAATATGATCGCCTCAAAATAATATAAAAAAGATATGCTTAATATTGAAGGAACGTTTGTCTTATTAAAATTTGACATGGTTAAATTGAAATAGAGGAAAGAAAACATGAGTGCAATTTTAGCTGTAGCACAGCGTGGCGAAGTTATTTTAACTTTAAAAGCTGCATCAGTTGTAGAGTCGGAATTGAATAGTTCATGGTTAAATGAACTAGCCACAGCCATGCAAGCCACCATGCTTGAACGTAATGGTGTCGGTATTGCAGCGCCACAAGTGTATGTATCTAAACGCATTATTATCGTGGCTTCACGGCCAAATTTACGTTATCCCGATGCACCCGAAATGGATGCTGTGGTGATGGTCAATCCTGAAATTTTAGAACAGTCTGAAAGTACCATTTTAGGTGAAGAAGGCTGTTTAAGTGTGCCTAATGAGCGTGGGCAAGTGGCTCGGTCGGAAATGATTAAGCTGAGATATTTGACGTTACAAGGTGAGTCAGTTGAAGCCGTATTTCATGGTTTTCCTGCACGGATTGTTCAGCATGAAGTTGATCATTTGAATGGGGTGTTGTTTGTGGAGAAAGTTTAAAAATTATTTTTTTAGAATATTAGGGGAAATTTTAGAACCCTATTTTTTCAAAATAGGGTTAGAGAAGATAGTTCATACTAAATCATTATGAACTCAGATTTTATTCTAGATCCTTTAATTGTTTAATACGTTCTTGTGTTAAATCAGCATTACATGAAAGTGTAATAAGTTTTGAACCTGCGCCTTGAGCTTGTGTGGCAAAGTAAGCGACGAGTTCATCACAGTGTGTGTTTTTATAGTTTAGCCATGATTTTTGTGAATTTTCTAAAGCCTTTTGACCCGTGGTATCTAAAGACTTATAAAGTTTTTGATAACTTTTGTTCAGTTTAGTTTTGTCTATCTTGAGCTGTTGCTCATAGCAATCAATGCTCTCATAAACATTCGCATTTTTACATTCTGCAAAGGTAAAGTTTGAATATAAAATTAAAATAAGAAAAGAAACACTTTTATTCATTATTAGTTTTAACCATTAAATATTGTATTCAAGATTTTACTAAAAAAATTAGTATTTCGTAATGTTAAAGCCCTACATTTAATAGATCTCTTTCATAAATCAAAACATAAACCTCTTTTTGTTGATTATCTGTACCGTAAAATTCGCAGCATTCAGGTATGAAATATATCGGCTTAAAAAAGATTTTTGACACACAGTATTAATGGTTGAGCAGCATAAAACAACATGTTCCAGAGAAAGGCAGAGCATCTAAGTTAAGCTTGGAGGATCAAATTTTTCTCTGTTTGAGTTATTTGAGAGAATATCGAACTTTGTTTCTGTCGCTACGAGTTACGATGTTTCAGAGCCGATAGTTTCAAGAATTGTGCGTCATGTCGAAGACTGCCCGATTCAGTCTAATCTGTTTAATTTACCGAAGAATTTACCTAAAGGTAAAGGTATTGACTGGAATATTGTGATCGTGGATGCAACAGAAATTCCAATTCAAAGTCCTAAAAAACAGAAAAAAGCTAGCTGCAAGAAAAAGACACATACCTTTAAAGTACAGGTTATCGTTCACTACAAAACTTAGAAAATTCTGAGTTTATGTACCGGTCGAGGTGCTGTGCATGATTTCGGGCTATTCAAATGAAATTTAAATCAGATCCCTTTCGGGGCTTTTGTCCTTACAGATAAAGGTCATCAGGGAATGTATGCTGTGTATCCGAATAGCTTATTGCCGTTAAAATCCAAAAGACACTGTAAATTGGATACTGAGCTCAACATCTATAATCAAGAAATCAATAAAAGAAGAATAGGTATTGAGCATGTATTTGGCAGTCTGAAAACCTTCAAAACCCTTGCTGAGCATTATCTAAATAGAGGTAAAAGACTCAGTTTGAGATTCAATTTAATCGCTGGAATCTGCAACTTGAAGTTGAGTAAAAAATGATTTATGAAAGCGGTCTATTAATACAAAAATGAGTAAATTAATCCCTCCCAACCTCCCTTTGAAAAAGGGAGGAGCTGTCACGTAATTCGTTGGATACGCAAAAGTTCCCCTTTTTTATAAAGAAGGGTCAGGGGATTTACTTAAATATCAATCGAATCATCCAAGTTTGGCATCAACCAACGCTTCGCTTCATCCATAGACCAGCCTTTACGCTCTGCATAACTATCTAACTGATCCTGTGCAATCTTACCGACATTAAAGTATTCAGATTGTGGGTTGCTGTAATAGAAACCACTTACGCTTGAAGGAGGCCACATCGCAAAACTAGTGGTTAATTGGGTGCCAATCTTATCGGTAGAACCCAACCAGTCAAACAAAACTGCTTTTTCAGAATGTTCAGGACAAGCAGGGTAACCCGGTGCAGGTCGAATCCCGACATACTTTTCTTTAATCAAGTCTTCATTTGACAGTTGCTCAGAGGCTTGGTAGCCCCAGAACTCTTTACGAATACGCTCATGTAAATGCTCAGCAAAGGCTTCGGCAAAACGGTCACCTAAAGATTGCGCCAAAATAGCAGAATAGTCATCGCCTTTGGCTTTGTATTCATGGGCCATTTCTTCTGCACCAAAAATTGATACAGTGAAACCACCGAGGTAATCTTCAATGTTTGTCTCTTCAGGCGCAATAAAGTCCGCCAATGATAAGTTTGGTTTCTTAGAGACCTTATCTGACTGCTGACGAGTATGTTCAAACTGATGCGTTGCCGTTTGATTTTCATCATAAATGGAAACCGTGTCTGCACCTGTGCGTTTAGCCGAAGCGATATTAAAGACGGCACGAGCATCAAAACGCTTATTCTCTACAATATCTTTTAACATCAGTTGGGCTTGTTCATACAAATCTGTTGCCGCTTCACCGACAATTTCATCAGTCAAGATAGCAGGGAACTTGCCAGCCAAACTCCAAGAAATAAAGAATGGTGTCCAGTCAAAATAGGGCACTAAGGTTTCAAGTGGATAATTCTTCAGGACTTGGCTGCCGATAAAATTTGGTTTAGGTGGAACATAGTTGTCCCAGTCAACGCTTAAACCATTTTTAATTGATTCTGCATAAGATAATTTTGCAGCTTTAGGCTGTTTGTTGGCAATACGTTCACGAACTTTTTCATATTCAGCACGATGCTCTGCAACAAAAGCAGGTTTCATTTCTTTCGATAGCAATGTTGTTGCAACGCCTACCGCACGTGAAGCATCGGCGACATAAATCACCGCATCATTAGAATATTGCGGATCAATTTTTACCGCAGTATGCGCTTTAGATGTTGTTGCACCACCAATCAATAGTGGAATATTAAAGCCTTTACGCTGCATTTCTTTGGCAACAAAAACCATTTCATCCAACGATGGTGTGATCAAACCTGACAGACCAATGATGTCACATTTTTCATCAATGGCCGTTTGTAAGATTTTTTCCGCAGGCACCATCACGCCAAGGTCAACAATGTCATAGCCATTACAACCCAGTACAACACCTACAATGTTTTTACCAATGTCATGAACGTCACCTTTTACGGTGGCCATTAGGATTTTACCTTTCGAGTGGCTACCTGATTTTTCAGCTTCGATGTATGGGTTTAACCATGCTACGGCTTGCTTCATCACACGAGCCGATTTTACCACTTGCGGTAAAAACATTTTACCCGAACCAAATAAGTCACCAACCACGTTCATGCCATCCATGAGCGGGCCTTCAATTACATCTAAAGGTCGAGTAGATTTTAAACGGGCTTCTTCGGTATCGACATCAATAAATGCAGTAATACCTTTAACCAGCGCATGTTCAAGACGTTTTTCTACAGGTTGATCACGCCATTCTAAGTTTTCAACTTGTTTTTGTGCAGCACTTTGACCACGGTACTGTTCTGCAACTTCAAGTAGTTTTTCAGTTGCATCCTGACCGCTTTCACCTTGATTCAGGTTGCGAACAACATCTTCAACTGCATCTTTGAGTTCTTTGGGAATATCATCGTAAATTGCCATTTGGCCTGCATTTACAATGCCCATGGTCATGCCTTGTTTAATGGCATAATACAAGAACACCGAGTGAATCGCCTCACGTACAGGTTCATTGCCACGGAATGAGAATGATACGTTCGAAACACCACCTGAAATCATGGCATGGGGAAGATTTTGTTTAATCCAACCTGTCGCTTCAATGAAATCAACCGCGTAGTTATTGTGTTCTTCAATACCCGTTGCCACAGCAAACACGTTCGGGTCAAAAATGATGTCTTCAGCAGGGAAGCCCACATCATTAACCAATACATCATACGAGCGTTTACAGATTTCACGCTTACGTGCCGCAGTATCAGCTTGTCCGGCCTCATCGAAGGCCATGACAATAATAGCAGCACCGTATTGACGGCATAAACGTGCTTTATGTACAAACTCGTCATAACCTTCTTTTAAGGAAATCGAGTTAACAATCGGTTTGCCTTGTACGCATTTTAAGCCGGCTTCAATGATTTCCCATTTTGATGAGTCAATCATGATCGGTACTTTGGAAATTTCAGGCTCGGACGCGACTAAATTTAGGAAATGCACCATCGCACCTTGCGAATCGAGCATGCCTTCATCCATGTTAATGTCGATGACTTGTGCGCCTGAAACCACTTGTTGTAGTGCAACATCAAGTGCTTCAGCAAAATTTTCTTCACGAATTAAACGTAAGAATTTTTTTGAACCTGTAACGTTGGTTCGTTCACCGACATTTACAAACAGTGAATCATCATAAATATTAAAAGCTTCTAAACCACTTAAACGACAGGCAGGTTTAATCTCTGGGATTTGACGTGGCTTAATATCTTTAACTGCATTGTAAATAGCACGAATATGGTCAGGCGTAGTACCACAGCAGCCGCCAGTAATATTAATCAAACCACTCATCGCAAATTCTTTTAAAAATGCTGCGGTTTCTTCTGGTGTTTCGTCATAACCACCAAAAGCATTGGGTAAGCCTGCATTGGGATGGGCTGAAACGAAAGTATCTGCAATATCCGCTACAGTTTTTACATGCGGGCGCATGGCATCTGCACCCAGCGCACAGTTAAAACCTATCGAAAGTAAATCGCCATGACGTACCGAGTTCCAGAATGCTTCAGCAGTTTGGCCCGTTAAGGTACGACCTGAAGCATCGGTAATGGTGCCTGAAATCATCAGGGGTAATTCACGACCAATTTGATTGAAGACTTCTTTCACGGCAAAAATTGCAGCTTTACAGTTAAGTGTATCGAAAACAGTTTCAATCAGAATGATGTCAGAGCCACCCTCAATTAAGGCATGTGTGGCTTGAATATAATTTTCTTTGAGTTCATCAAAAGTGACATTACGAAAAGCAGGGTCATTTACATTGGGTGAAATTGAACAGGTACGTGATGTTGGTCCAAGTACACCTGCGACAAAACGAGGTTTATCAGGGGTTGAATATTTTTTACAGGCTTCTTTGGCAATACGTGCCGCTTCAAAGTTAATCTCATGAACCAAATCTTCCATGTGGTAATCCGACATGGAAACACGCGTACCATTGAAACTGTTGGTTTCAATAATGTCTGCACCTGCATCTAGATAGTCTTCGTGAATACCTTGAATAATATGCGGTTGCGTCAGCACTAAAAGGTCGTTATTGCCTTTTAAGTCAGAGGCCCAGTCAGCAAAACGCTCACCCCTATAATCTGCTTCTTCTAATTGATGGCGTTGAATCATGGTGCCCATAGCACCATCAATAATCAGGATGCGTTTGGTGAGAAGCTCTTTTAGGGTGGCAAGCGTGGACATAAATAACCCCAATCCGATGGAATACAAAATGGGCATGATTTTAGCAGAATTACACTACATTTGAGGAATATTCAGCCGACTTAGTAAGACACAGTTTTTAAATAACCCTATTTGTGCTGAATTTTTCATCGAATTGAAATATGGCTCAGCTATGATCTGAGTCCAGATAAGAAAAAAATTGAGTGATGAACGGAATTAGAAAGATTTTTTATGCAGTGATCCAAATATTTTGAAATATTGCGGCGCAATTTATTTTGAGCTTCAAAGATTGCAAAATGATGGATTTAAAAGAATTTAGCTCCCTAAAATAAAGCGGGAGTGATTTAAATTAGCTCAATTGTTAAAATTTGGCTTTATATGGCACCTCTTTGTCATATAATTGTCACAATTAAATTGAACAATAAGGGGATTTTATTATCCCCTTGAACCGTCTGCATGAATTCTAATATTCCTCCCGTCCAAGATCAGGTGCAATCCGTGCCACAGAAATCGACGAATGTGCATGTTGCCACACCGAAATTTTTTATGCCGGTGTTTTTAACGGTTATTATTTCTACTTTGGTGTACATCGGCTTTCAACTTGCAGCTGATTTGTCACATGTTCCAACTTTAAGTTTATATTCCGTTATTCTTTTAGCCACTGCACTTTTGATTGCCTTAGGCTTTGAATTTGTTAATGGTTTTCATGACACTGCCAATGCGGTTGCTACAGTCATTTATACCAATGCTTTATCTGCACCTGTTGCTGTGATGTGGGCAGGCTTTTGTAATTTTCTTGGTGTAATGGTTGCAAGTGGTGCTGTTGCTTACGGCATCATTGCTTTATTGCCTGTCGAGTTGATTATGAATGTCAGCTCTGGGGCAGGTTTTGCCATGGTTTTTGCCATGCTCATCGCCGCTATTCTTTGGAACTTAGGGACTTGGTTCTTGGGTATTCCAGCGTCAAGTTCACATACCTTAATCGGTTCGATTTTAGGTGTGGGAATTATGAACTACATCTTGCATGCCGGTAGTGGTGCCAGCGGTGTAGATATGGACCAAGTGATGAAAGTCGGCAAAGCCTTGCTGTTTTCACCTTTAATTGGTTTTGCTTTTGCTGCGGTCGTATTCTTGTTAGTGAAAAAAGTTTTCAAAAAACAAGTCGAACTTTTTCAACCGCCTGAAGGTAATAAGCCACCACCGCCTTTAATTCGTGCCATCTTAATTTTTACCTGTACCGGTGTCAGTTTTGCACATGGTTCAAACGATGGTCAAAAAGGTATGGGCTTAATTATGCTCATTCTGATTGGTGTTGTACCGCTAGCGTATTCGTTGAATAAAAACTTAGATACTCAACATATTCAGTCATTTGATCAATTATCAAATCAAACTGCGACTGTTATGTACGCCAATCATAGCAATATTTCGGATACTCAAGCACGTGAAGTCTTGACGTCATACATTCAAACCAAAGAAATGAATAAAGACGTCATTCCTGCTCTAGCAAGCTTAACGGATCATTTGGGTGATCGTGTAGCTCAGTATCGTGATTTAAAAGATATTCCTGAAGCAGATACATCTATTATTCGCAATGACATGTATTTAAGTAGCACTGCATTTAAGCGTTTAGATAAAAATAAACAGTTACCTGCAATGTCGGAAGCACAAAGCAAAGTGGTTAAAGAGTACCGCTCTAACTTAGACTCGTTCTTACAATATATTCCGACTTGGGTGAAAGTTGCAGTTGCACTGGCACTTGGTTTAGGCACCATGGTGGGCTGGAAGCGTATTGTGGTGACAGTGGGTGAGCGTATTGGTAAAAACCATATGACTTATGGTCAGGGCATGTCGGCTGAACTTGTGGCAATGACCACCATTGCAGCGGCAGATGGTTTTGGTATGCCAGTTTCAACCACACACGTTTTGAACAGTGCGGTTGCGGGTACTATGGTTGCCAATAAATCAGGCTTAAACTTTGCAACAGTGAAAACCATTCTTTCTGCATGGGTCTTTACTTTACCAGCAACGATTTGTTTATCTGGTGGTTTGTATTGGTTGTTCTTACAGTTTGTTTAAACAAGCTATATGAAATAAAAAACGCTGCAATTGCAGCGTTTTTTATTGGTTTTTTGATATGGTCTGACTTTTACAGACGCTTAGAAGAGAGTAGATAAACTACCTATGGTGAATAGTCATCTTGTATTAAAGCCAAAACTGAGTTTCAGCTTTAATCGGTTAAAGATAAAAATTACTTCTTAAATAATCCGTATATTTTCTTCATCGGTAATTTATCATTGGCAAAGCCATAGATTGCTGCAAAAGGCAGAGCGGTACGTGCTAAATAAGCCACACGCCATAAACCACCATGGTTTGCACCTTTCATCATTAATTCTAAAGGATGGGCCAAAGGGGTTTCTGGATTGGCAACCGAGTCAGGATTGCGTAAGTCATGAACCCATAATGCTGCCATAAGCGCATTGGTGGTTTCTGGACTAAATGATTCAACATCAAACAGACTGGCACCATTAAATGCAGCTTTTAATAACGGATTTTTAGTCACCGAATGGGTTGTGGTCGAGGGTGCAATATTAATACTGACACGTTGTCCAGAGTGACGAGCTAAAGTTGCACGCCACTGTTGAATGCGTTTTGCCAAAGCATAGTTGGGGCCTTGTTCTACCACCAAACAATCGGCAATACCATATTCCTTGCCATTATCAGAAGAAATTAATGTTTTTAGATTTTCTTTGAAGAAATGCTGACCCGAAACAGTGGAAATACTTTTGCTAATAATTTGCTGGGTTTTAGAACGTTGTTGGAACTTCTCATGTGACGCCTCTACCACCTCTTTAGGAACGGCATAGACATCGGTTGGCGTACACATAAACATTAAACTGGTGTCAGCCTTTCGCTCACTCACGTACTGCATAATACTGTCCATGGCCATAGAGACACGAACATGTTTTTCACCATCTAAATAAGCAATCGCTGCTAGATCAAGCTGATGTTCACTTTGAGTCAGCCAGTGTGCAATTTCTGGTGTTTGAGTCAGTAAATCAGCCCCTAATTTTTTTTTCAGCGTAGCAGTTGGGGTGTTTTCATCTAGCTTTTCTGCGCAGGGTGCATATAGTGTTGCATTGCCTTGTTGAATCGTCTTTAAAATTTTGTCCCAAACACGGCTATTGGGTAAATCGACAGCCACGATGTTGGCTTTCCATTTAGATAACCACGTAAGGGGGCCTGCTTCAGAGCCTGCACCAAATAAGACCATGGTACGGTCAGAAAGATTGAACCATTCAGGATGGGCCTGTGCTGCACGTAAAGCATCTGCATGGCTAAGCTCAATAATTCCTGCATCTTGCCATGTTTGAATTTGGTCTAATAAGGCCTGACCTTGCAATTTTTGTCCTTTATAAGGTACATACCATTCAGGTGCAGCATGACTTTCACCTTTAAGCTGAACGGTATGCAAATTTGCTGTATCGACATCATTCATGATGTCTTTGAGTAAATAGCGTTGACCATTGCGATAAAAATCAAAGCTATGTTGGGCCTTGTGTAAGCCTTGTTTTGCGATGGTAATCGGATTTTTGGTGCTACGAATACCGTGTTCAACCAAAGCTTTAAAATAGATAGGATAATTTTTACGCCAATTTTTTTCTGTGAGTGCATCCATTGATGATTTATTGTCAACAATAGAAAGGGCTTCAGCAATAATTTCTTTACCTGTCTGGGATGTGCTGGCTTTATTGCTGGCTGGATTGATTGGAAATTGAAGACCATCTAATGAAGTAGACATGCAAAATATCTCGTTTTTTTGATTGTTAATATACAGATGTCTACATTATCTATGCCAAATTGATTTATGGGGTAGCATTTAATGACAAAATTGTGTAAATCTTTTTTAAAATAATTTTTTTTACAATGATTTTAGCGTCTTGAGAAAGAAGGGCAACAGCGCTTTAAGCTTTAAATCCACCATCTTAAAAGCTCAGTGTATTTGGCACGACGTTCAGAGCTTTTTAAGCATGCCGTGATCAAATTTAATGACATAATCAGAATTTGATTTTACTCTAAAAAGGACGCTGAATTTTAACGTCCTTGAGTATTGATAAATGAAGCATAAATTTTAGAAAGGAAGTTGCATCAGCTTATTTAAAAAGTGTGGAATCACACGTGGTTCTATAATGATGGTCATGATCACACCGTAAGCTGCTCCCCATAAATGGGCACTATGATTGATGTTCGAATTGCCACGTTTGCCAGACCAAATGCTATAGCCGATATATAAAATGGCAAAAATAATCGCAGGCACTGGAATAAAGAAAACAAAAATCAGTTTCCACGGTTCAAATAAAATATACGCAAACAAGACTGCTGAAACTGCGCCAGAGGCACCTAGACTGGCCCAGCGATGGTCATTTTTATGTTTTAAATAACTGGGAATAATTGCGACAATTAGACCGCCTAAATAGAATAAAACAAAGCCAAGATCAAAAAAATACTGTCGATAAAAACTTTCAATTACACTGCCAAAAAAGAACAGCGTAATCATATTGAAGATTAGATGTGCGCCATCTGCATGTACAAAACCATGGGTCACAAAGCGATCATATTGCCCACGTTGCATTGCAGGTGGCCAAAAAATAAGGCGGCTCATGACTTTCTGATTTGAAAATGCAATCAGTGAAACAACCACTGTAATGAGGATCAAGCTAACAGTATGGTTAAAAGGTAAATCTAGCATAAAGTGAAGGTTCAGCTTTTAGATATTTGTTTTAATAATGCCATTAAATGAAGGGCTAAGATGAAATTTTATAATAATTCCGACAATTTTAGTTGATTTTTTTTTATTACCCCGCATCTTCAGTTAAAATAGCCACTTCAGCTTGAGGAAATATTATTATGTCGACTGAGAACATCAGCGCTGCAGTTGCAGAAGAAATTCCAAATTTATTGATTACGCCAACAGCACAAGAGTATTTGTTTGATTTACTTGAAAAACAAAATACACCAGGTATTGCTGTACGTGTTTTTGTGGAAAATCCTGGTACGCCACGTGCTGAATGTTGTATGGCATATAGTGCGCCTGAAGAAATTATTCCTACAGACTATAAACAAGATTATCCAAATTTTGCGGCTTATATTGACGCGCCATCTATCCCATATTTGCTAGATGCTGTGATTGATTACAATAAAGACCGTTTTGGTGGGCAATTGACGTTCCGTGCGCCAAATTCAAAAGTGCCACGTGTGGGCGCAGATGCTTCAATGGAAGAGCGTATTAGCTATGTATTACAAGCCGAAATTAACCCCGGTCTTGCTGGACATGGTGGTAATTGTGCTTTAGTTGAAATTGTTGAAGATGAAGAACATGGTTTAACGGCTGTATTGAAATTTGGTGGTGGTTGCCAAGGTTGTTCAGCCATTGATGTCACACTAAAACAAGGTGTTGAAACGACCTTGAAACAGCATATTCCTGAATTATCTCGTGTGGTTGACCAAACGGATCATACTCAGGCAGAGGGTGCTTATTTTAAATAATTTTTGAAATAAGTTTATGAAAACCTCCAATTATGGAGGTTTTTTTATGCAGAAAATAAGCATAAATTTTTGAGCTGAACTCAGTTTTAGATTGTGCAGAGAACATATAGGTCAGACTTAAATTTATGATGAAAATCGCTAATTTTGTTTAAAATCCAAAAAATAAAACTAAAGAATAATGATAATTATTATCAATATTGATTGCAATGTGATTGCTTTTTGTTACACTGTGCAACGAAAATTGCAATACTTATCCACTATTTGCCACTTGGGGGCCTTGAATGACCAAGCGTATTATTCGATCTGCATTATCTCTGACAATATTCTCCTTTATGATAGGTGCTACGCATGCTGCTGATTCACAAGAGACTTCAAGTGAAAATCAAATTCAAGAACCAATAAAGTTACAAACTATAGTCGTAACGGCTGAAGAACAGTTGAAACAATCATTGGGTGCTTCTGTTATTACAGAAGAAGATTTAGATAGACTGCCTGTCATCAATGATATTTCTGAATATGTTCGACGTATGCCAGGTGTTAACTTAACAGGGAATAGTTCAAGTGGTGTACGAGGAAACAATCGTCAAATTGATATTCGTGGTATGGGACCAGAAAATACCTTAATTCTGATTGATGGAAAACCAATTAACTCACGGAATTCAGTTCGATATGGGTGGGGTGGTGAGCGAGATACAAGAGGGGATTCAAACTGGGTTCCAGCTGATGCAATAGAATCTATAGAAGTTATTCGAGGACCTGCCGCTGCCAGATATGGATCAGGTGCTGCTGGTGGTGTGGTAAATATTAAAACAAAAAAAATTACGAATGAATTACATGGTTCTGTTGATCTATATACCAATCAACCTGAGGATTCTAAAGAAGGCGAATCTAATCGAGTTGGCTTTAATGTAAGTGGTCCAATTATCAAAGATATTTTATCTTATCGTTTATATGGTAATTTTAATAAAACAGAGAGTGATGACTGGAATATAAATAATTCTATTGGTAGTACAGCTGCTGGACGAGAGGGTGTCAAAAATAAAGATATTGGTGCTCGTTTAGGTTGGCAAGTTACAGATAATCAGGCGTTAACTTTGGATATTACTGCAAGCCGTCAAGGTAATATTTTTGCAGGTGATTCACAGTACAGTTCAGATGCAGATGCAAATAATATATTAAAAGAATTACTCGGCACTGAAACGAATACAATGTATAAAGATGGTTATGCTTTGACTCATGAAGGAGAGTGGGATTGGGGGAATAGTAAGTTTATTGCACAATATGACAAAACTAGAAATAAACGTTATTTAGAAGGTCTGGCTGGTAGTACAGAAGGAAGTATTAATACACTTACTGATAAACAAACATCTTTATTAAATACATTAAGATTATCTGGTGAAGTGAATATTCCATTCGATTTGTATGTGCCGCAAGTATTAACTTTGGGTACAGAATTGGTTGAAGATAAATTTAAAGATTCTTCATCAACAAGGCAGGCAGATGCAACTGGGCAATTAGTTTCGGGTAATCGTTCAAAAATGTCTTCTAATATATATTCTGTATATATTGAAGATAATATGCATTTAACAGATAGTACTGATTTAGCATGGACAGTACGTTTTGATGATCACAATAAATCAGGTGATAATTGGAGTCCTGGTCTAAATATTACGCAAAAACTTGGTGATTATTTCACATTAAAAGGCGGTATTGCAAAAGCCTATAAAGCACCAAATATGTATCAAAATGCCGAGGGCTATTTACTTTCTACTCGAGGAAATGGTTGCCCAATTCAATCAAATGGTGTTGCACTATCAAATTGTTATTTATTAGGAAATCCAAATTTAAAACCTGAAACATCTGTTAATAAAGAAGTAGGTATCCAGTTCGATAAAGATAATGTGAATGCAAGTTTAGCGTGGTTCCGAAATGACTATAAAGATAAAATAACTTCAGGCACTACAGTTTTAAATACGATTGGTATTTATAATATTTTACAATGGGAAAATACACCGAAAGCACTTGTTCAAGGTTTAGAAGGAAGTCTTAGCCTTAACTTTGATCGTATTAACTGGACCAATAACTTTACTTATATGATGGATTCGAAGGATAAAAAAACAGGTAATCCTTTATCAATTATTCCGAACTATACCATTAATTCTATTTTTAATTATGAAATTAATGATCAATTTGATACCAATTTTGTATTTACACAATATGGTCGTCAAAAACCACGTCAGTTTGCGAAAAGTAATACTGAGCAGAATAATGGTATAAATCCTGAATCTGTAAAAAATTATAGTATTACAGGAATTAATATGGGTTATAAACACAATGATCATTTAAAACTTACTATAGGTGTGAGTAATTTGTTTGATAAACAAATTTTACGTAATAGTAATTCAGATAGTCAGACGTATAATGAACCTGGTCGAGCTTATTATGCTTCAATTAAAACTTCTTTCTAATTGTTAATTTAATAAATAAAAACCTGATTCTAAATCGTTAAAATGTAAGGGTGAGCCAATCCTTTAACTATAATGAGTTAGGTTTTTTATATTAAAATATTTTATTTAATCAATTATATAAAAATATTTTAAACATGATCTAGAATAGGGGGGATTTATAAATTCCGTTTAATTTTTTGAGGTAAAGTATATAGCTTTTGCTACACGTTGTGTGAATGGATTAATCGCATGCAAATTTCATAGCTTAAAAATTTGATTTGCGATTCATTTAAGCCCCGAAGTGGCTTGTCAGCATGAAAGTTGTTGCTGTAAAAAGATAGAATCATTCAGTTAAACAATCCAAAAATGATTATGTCTTGCATACATTAATTTGTTTGAGAAAAAGTTATTTAAGTCTTATTTTAGTCAAAACAAGAGTGACCTCAATTGAGGTTCCTCTTGTTATAAATTGTGAAGAGTTGGTGGTTATAAGCGGCTTTTTTTATGCCTGAATATTTAAAATTTTCTGCGCTGTTTCAGCATAATAAAATTTCTCTAAATACACTCTGGCACGTTCACGTAAATATTCAGAGGAAACCAAATTTTGCATCACAGGGGCTAATAAATGCTGTAATTCTTGTTGAATCAGCGCTTCATCAATATTTAAATCACGAAGTAATAAGTCAAAACTATGTTCTTGATTACGTACATACCAAGCATAAACGCCATCATGAACCTGTTGTTTTAAATATTCTGTTTGACGGATATGATCCCAAATTTCATGCCCTAAATTGACAGTATTGGGAAGGTCTTGAATTTCAATATAGTTCTTCAAGACGCTTAAAGGCATATCTTTAATTTTATGCCAAAGATTGGCCTGAAAGTGATACAGCTTGTCATCATCAAAATGTTGATTGAGCACATGCTCACTCATTTGGCTCAGTTTCAAAATATTTTTTTGTAAATAATGTCCGATGGTGTCATTTAAATTGGAATCTGTGACCGTTTCTAAAACAGATTTGCCCATTTTCATAAAACTGGACATACCCGGCATGCGTTTAGCCATGACAGAATTATCTAAATAATCTTGAATAGAGTGCTGAATTAATTGGGTAATCATGGCTGAAAAGGCAGGGCTATTCACCACAGTTTTAATTAAACGCTGACGATGAGCACTTTTACTTGCCACATATTGGGCAATTTTATCGACGGTGAGCACGGGAATTACATCGGCAATTAGCGTGTTTTCATTGGCAGGATGAATTAAAGCAAAACGAAGGTGTTCAGCAATTTGCTCAATGAGAACAGGACTGGCAGGCGTGGCTAAAATTTGCTTTTGTAACAGGGCATTGATGTGTTCAAATGACCAAATGTTCTGTAAGGTTTGTTTTCTAAACCAATGATAAAAATTTAGAAATTCGCTTTGAATGGTGGCAGCATGCGAAAACTCTTGCGCTAAAAAGTCAAGATGAGCATCTATTAATTGCTCAATCATCGGGTGTTTCTGCATACTGTCTCTGGAAGCTAATTTAAAGGAATGAGTTTATCAGCAAGTGGGTTTTTTAGCTTTTGGGTTTTTGCTAGAAAGGGTAAATAGTGTAAAGCCACTTGTTGTTCTGCTTCTAAAATCGGCATATGACCGACATTGTTTAAAATCACAGGCGTTTCTGCACGCTTCAATAAAGATTGTAATTCACTTGCTGCTTCAACATTAATAATTTTATCTTGCTTGCCCCAGAGAATTAGTGTCGGTGCTTCAATGGTACGTGTCAGACGGGCAAAGGACTCAGGGGTGTAAATACGATTGAGTGTCACGATTTGATCAATCATTTTACGGGTTTGTGCAGATTGTGAAATCAACATTTTTTCTTGTGCTTTTTTAAAGTAAAGTGGTAGTTCTGGTGGTGTTTGCATGACTTGACTGAGTACATCTTCTAAATCACCTGGTTTAGAAACAATCAAATTTTTTAAAAAATAAGGATCTTTGGTATAGGCTGTATTGGCTTGTTTATAAATTCCTGCGCTATTGAGTAAAAACAAACTTTGAGTATCGAAGGGATACTGTGAGGCATAGATGGTTGCAATTGATCCGCCCAGTGAGTGTCCTGCAATATTCAGTTTAGTTTCGATATTAATTGCTTCAACAAAACGACGTAAGCGTTCAGTGACATTGGGCACAGAGAGATCAAAATTATCTGCAACTTTGGTTTCGCCATTGCTGGGAAGGTCTGGAATAATCACATGATAATAAGGCGTTAAAAAATGTGCTACGCCATTCCAATTGTCACGATTTCCTGCCAAGCCATGAATGAGTAATACAGCAGGTTTATTGCTGGAACCACCTTCACTATAGCTCCAAGTAATGTCATCAATTTTTATAGTTTTACTGCGTAAGCCTGCTGCATGACGCTCTTTGGCGAAATAATTCTGTAAAGAAAGCGGTGCATCGGTCACTTTATTGGTTGCTGCATATGAAAAATGAGGCACACTGATTGCAAGTGCTAAACACATCGTGCTTAAGATGCGAGATAAAATCGAGTGTGGCTGTATCATTGATCATTATCCTTAATGTGTTCATGACGATAATATTTATAGAGGATATGATAAAAATAATCTAAATTTAGACTGCATTTTATTTTTCTAGAAATGTCTATAGCTTATTGTAAGTATTATTAAGAAAATGTCACTGTATTGTTTGTTGAATTGGGTAGCTCGAAAGCTTAGAAGTGTGAACTAGATTCATTTTTTATGTGAAATAAATTTTTTTGTAACGTCATTATAAACTCGATAGCTATTCGTTTTTGCAAGTGACTTTCATTTTTACAGCGATTAAAATGTTCCAACTTCAAAATATTCTGGTGGGAAAGAAATGCTAACAGCTCAAGAAGCTTTAGAACGTCTTAAAATTGGTAACCAACGTTTTGTATCTGGCGAGACGACCCATCATAAACAACTGAGCCATCAGGAACGTGCAGAAATGGCGGGAGACCAAAACCCGTTTGCTATTGTTTTAGGCTGCTCAGACTCTCGTGTGCCTGCTGAAATGGTTTTTGATCAGGGGCTTGGGGAGTTATTTGTGATTCGTGTCGCAGGCAATGTGGTTGCACCTTCTCAGGTGGGGAGTGTTGAATTTGCTGCTGAACGTTATGATTGTGCAGTCGTCGTGGTTTTAGGTCACAGTCATTGCGGTGCTATTCAAGCCACGATTGATACATTGATGAATCCTGCCAGTCCACCATCACAAAACTTAATGTCAATTGTAAACCGTGTGCGCCCATCGGTTGAAACTTTGTTGCAGACAGAATTGAAGGATGATTTGGCTAAACTATCCAAACATGCGGTACGATCCAATGTTTTTGCATCTGTGAATCAGTTGCGTCATGGTTCTGCTGTACTGGAAAGCCTGATTGCTAAAGGTAAGTTAAAAGTCGTTGGTGCAGAGTATTCTTTAGAAACAGGTGAAGTTTTGTTCTTTGATTTTTAAAATCAAATAAATTTCAATGATTCATAAGAAAGTGTTTATAAACCTAATGTCAGCCGGTTAAGAAATTGACCGGCTTTTTTATTTTAAATTCATGATGTTATTTGATACGCGGAAACGTCATCTGCAACTGTTCGAGGCAAGACTACTTTGAAAAAGTAAGGTTTCTGCGATTAATTGATCAATAAAAGGTATTTGACGAGTTTTGCTGATGACAAATGCCTTTGGTTACTTTGGGCTTATCCAAAGTAATAAATGAGCTCCAAGTATTTGATTTAACCAATATAAGACTCCGTCATGAATAACTAAAAAGCTAAGGAGTTAGTTGTAAAATCTATTAACTGACTAGCATTAGTTTATAAAGCGCCTTTTATATAGGGATAAGCATTGTTCAGTAAAATGCTTTGCGCTTTTGCATTCGGGTGAACCAAATCGGATTGCATCAGGTTTTTATTGCCAGCAATTCCTGTTAAAAAGAAGGGCATCAATTTCACTTTGTATTGTTGGCTGACCATACTATAATTTTTTTCAAAAGCTTGACTGTACGCTGTGCCGTAATTGGGTGGAATTTTCATGCCTAAAATAATCACAGTCGCTTTGGCTTGCTGACTTTGTTGAATTAAATTGGCGAGGTTCTTTTGAATCAAAAGTGGCGATTGACCACGTAAACCATCATTTCCACCCAATTCAAGCACCACAATATGTGGTTTATAGGTGTGTAATAATTTAGGCAAACGCGCTACAGCACCACTGGTGGTTTCACCACTTACACTGGCATTGACCACTTTATGTTTTTTCGGATACTGTTGGTCTAAACGTTTTTGTAATAAATAGCTCCAACCTTGTTCTGCTTGCATGCCATATGCTGCGCTAATACTGTCCCCAACAATCATAATGGTTTTAGCAGAAACCACGGCTGGAATAAGACACAGGCTGAACATCGTCAAATAAGAAATTCCACGAATTTTTAAATTGCGATTTTGCATATAGAGATATTATGACCCAAGTTACTTACGATCATTCCATCATGCCACAAGTGATTATTTCTGCCCAGCAACTGACACAAAAGATAAAAATTGCCCAAAAAGAGTTATGCATTTTTGAAAATTTAAATTTTGAAATTTATGCGGGTGAGCAAGTGGCAATTACGGGGCGTTCGGGTTCAGGAAAATCGACCTTACTTGGAATTTTAGCCACGTTAGATCAAGCCAGTTCGGGGGAGTTGCTGGTTTGTGGAGAATTGATTGCTGAATTAAACGAAGAACAACGTGCTTTGGTGCGTTTAAAACATATTGGATTTGTTTTTCAGTCTTTTCAGTTGTTACCACATTTAACAGCAGTTGAAAATGTGATGTTGCCACTGCGCTTACAAAAGAATTTCAATTTTGCAGCAGCTGAAAAAAAAGCTTTGGCATTGCTTAAAAAAGTGGGTTTAGAACGACAAGCGACACAAACGCCAAAAGTCCTTTCAGGTGGTGAACAGCAACGAGTTGCGATTGCACGAGCTTTGATTAGTAATCCACAAATTATTTTTGCCGATGAACCCACAGGTAATTTAGACACACAAACAGCCGAAGATATTGAGCAATTGTTATTTCAACTGAATCGTGAATTGGGTACAACCTTGGTTTTGGTGACGCATGATCCAAAACTGGCCGAACAATGCCAGCGTCATTTTGAATTGTTAGATGGGCATATAATTGAACATCGTAACGGTGAGGACTGAAATGAATCCTCTATTTCAACCGTTACTCAAACAAAGTTTTAAAAGTAGCGGTGTTTACTTACTGATTATTGCGCTGGTTTTGGCGATTAGTGCGACCACAGCACTAAAATTTAGCAATGAACAAATTCAAAATGCCGTGGCATTACAAGCCGCAGAAATGTTAGCAGGGGATTTGGTTCTGACAGATAATCAACCACTGGAAAAAAAGTGGCAAGATCAAGCCAACCAATTCGCACTACAACAATCTAAAGTCACCACATTTAGTTCGATGGCACATACCCATGAGCAATTTGTGATGGTGAATGTGAAAGCCATTGATGATGCCTTTCCGTTACGTGGAGACATTCGTGTTGTGCCAACAGCAGAAAAAATTCAGGCAGGGCAGGTTTGGCTCAGCGCTCGTGCTCTGGATTTATTGCATGTCAATGTGGGGGATACGGTCAATATTGCCGATGCAAGCTTTAAAGTCACTGCTCAAATTGCCCATGATTCCAATCAAGAATTGGGTTTTTCAGGTTTTTCCCCTACCGTGATTATTTCCCAAGCTGATGTTGCTCGAACCCATGCCATTCAAGTGGGGAGTCGGGTTGAATATCGTTTATTGATGGCAGGTACGGCAGAGCAAACCAAGAAATTTGAACAAAATTTCAAATTGCAGCAAGGTGCTCAAACACCAAGTGCAAATGAACAAACCAGCCTGAGGTTACGAAATGCCAGCGAAGGCAATACTCGTTTAATGAAGCCGATTGCTAATTTAGATACCTTCTTACAACTGACCAATATTTTGACTATTTTGTTGTGTGGTATTGCCATTGCCCTAACCAGTCAGCGATATGTACAACAAAATCAGGACTATATTGCGCTTATGCGCTGTATTGGCGCAACGAAGGCTCAGATTTTTAATGCATATTTGGCTTTATTGAGCGTGGTGTTAATGGTTGCAATGGCGATTGGGAGTTTGGCGGGAGTTTCACTCGGCTATGGCTTATTGCAACTGATGCTACAGTTGATTCCACATCTGCAGATTCAATTTTCTGTGTTGGATTTGTTGCTTGGGCCATTGCCTATTGCAATGCTCACCAGCGCCGTAGTATTGCTTGGATTTATTGTGCCAAGTTTATGGCAACTGTTGAATACACCGCCTATTCGTGTGATTCGTCAGCAAGAAAAAACGGTGCAGTCGATGCTGTGGATGCTACTGATGGGCACGGCAAGTTTGGTGTTGTTTAGTATTGTACTGACTGAAAATATTGTGCTCACCACTTGGGTGATGGGGGCGATTATTTTGCTGTGTACTGTGCTGTATATGCTCATTTGGGGCTGGCTGAAATTAATCAAAAGCTTAAAAATATCCATTTCAGCTTATGTACGTGCGCCTTATCAAACAGCATTTCAAATTACCGCTTTGGCACTGGGCCTAAGTCTAATTACCGTATTGGCGGTGCTGCGAACGGATTTGCTGGAGCGTTGGCAGCAACAATTACCTGAAGGCACGCCCAATCAATTTGTTTATGGTTTACCACCATTTGATATGCCTGTATTCAAAGCCCAGCTTGAACAACAGGGTTGGCAGAGTACACCATTATATCCCAATATCCGTGGGCGATTGGTGGCGAAAAATGATCAGCCCTTTGCAGAGCAATTGCTGAAAAGCAATAATTCTTTGCGTCGTGAATTAAACCTAACCCAAACCGCAGAATATCCGACTGACAATAAAATTGTACAGGGCAGCGCAGCATTAAAACAGGTCGGTGATGTGTCTGTTGAAGTCAAAACTGCGGAAGAATTGGGAATTAAGATCGGAGATCGGCTGACCTTTAGCTTGCCCGAAGGTTTGGTTCATGCCAAAGTCATTAATTTGCGTAGTGTTGAATGGGAAAGTTTTAGCCCCAATTTTTTCTTTATTTTTGCACCCAAAACCATGGATGAAAATGCAGGCAGCTATTTAGGCAGTTTTTATGTGCCAGAACAGGATAAAAAGCAATTGGTTCCTGTGATTCAGCAATTTTCCAATACTGTTTTTATTGATGTCAGTCTGATTTTGGATGAAGTTAAACGCTTGGTGAATGTGTTGGTACAAATTATTACCATTCTGGCGTTATTGGTGAGTGTGTCAGGTATTTTGGTGCTTGTTGCCTGCTTGAATTTATTGATGGATGAACGTAAACGTGAAGTGGCTTTGTTACGTTCGTTTGGTAGTTCTAAACAAAAGTTAAAACAAATGATGAGCTTGGAGATTGGTTTTATTGGATTTGTGGCTGGTGTGGTTTCTTGTCTGTTTGCAGAAGTGATTAGTGCAATTGCGAGCTATAAAATGAATTTGGCGATTCAGGCACATTGGGAAATTTGGCTGATTTTACCAATTCTTATGACCTTACTGTGTGCCTTGATTGGACGTTATCGCTTAAGTTACCTGTGTGATATTCCACCTTTACAAAGTTTAAGAGAGATCAATCAGTGATCTCTCTTATCTGATTTATGCCGCTTAGAAATGAAGTTGTGCGCGCATAGCAGCAAGAATTTGGCGCCAAATGGGTTCAAGGATTTGAACTTGTTGCATGCAGTAATCATAAAATAAATAACAGGTCACTGCGCCCACAGCTAAGCCGATATAAACACCCAAATTCGGTTTATGTATCCGTTGTCCCATATACCAAATAATTGCCAATACAGCGCCCATCAGCATACCGCCAATATGGGCTGCATTATTAATTCCGGGCATGGTGAAGCCAATCAATAAGTTAATCCCCATGACCATGATCAAAGTTTTTTTATCTAAAATAAAGCGTTGCTTGGGTAAAACAGGAAATAAAGATAAAACCGTCAATGCGCCACCAATGCCCATAACTGCACCAGAAGCACCCGCACTGACGGTTGGAAAAAGTTCAGGATTTTGGGTTTGAAGCAGTTCGAAGGTATTTTGAATGTCGATGAAACCGCTAAGCAAGCTGCCCATAAGACCTGCAAAAATATATAAACCTAAATAATAGGATCGACCAAAAAGTTGCTCAGCGACACTGCCAAAAATATAGAGTGCCCACATGTTTAACATGAGATGAATTAAGCCAAAATGAAAAAACATGCTGGTAAACAGGCGGGTGGGTTCCTCTAAAAAGGTTAAAGGTGCATAATCAGCGCCCCAATGAATAGCATCGACAAGACTGGGACTGCTAATATTTACCCCTGTGAGCATTTGCCAGAGAAATAAACTGACATTAATGGCAATAAAAAGTGCAGTCAGCCACCAAAGGTGAACCTCGGGTTTACTTCGAATTGAGGGAGGTGAAAGTTCAGCCATGCTATTCTTTTATAATCTTTGCTATATTCAGCTTCAAGCTTAGCATGAAAAAATAGATATTTTGGAGTAACTCACTGACATGAAAGCTTTTATTGTTCGTAGTTTGTTAATACTTGTCAGTTTGGTACTTTTAGTACAACTTTGGATTTTTGCAAGTCTGGTTTGGTGGCGCAGCCATCCTGTAGAAACCACCATGATGATGCGGATAGATTATTGGTCTGAACCGTCTAAGCCAATCAAACATGAATGGCGTGATTATGATCAAATCAGTGACTATTTGAAACATGCGGTGGTTGCAGCCGAAGATGGTAAATTTTTACAACACAATGGTTTCGATTGGGCCGGCATGCAATTTGCCTTAGAACGTAATAAAGATAAAGGTAAAGTGGTTGCAGGTGGTTCAACGATTTCACAGCAATTGGCAAAAAATCTATTTTTATATAATAAGCGTTCATTTCTGCGTAAAGGTCAAGAAGCAGTTGCCACGTGGATGATGGAGCGGGTCTGGTCAAAAGAACGGATTTTAGAAGTATATTTAAACTCAGTTGAGTTTGGTGAAAATATTTATGGTGTGGAAGCCGCAACACAGCATTATTTTGGTAAAAGTTCGAAAAATTTATCGCGTGAACAGGCCGCTTTCTTAGCCGCAATTTTACCGAATCCAAAATATTATCAAGACCATCGTGAAGATCGGAAATTAAAGTATCGTAAACGTATGATTCAAAAATATATGCGTTATAGCCATATTCCTTAATTCATGATTGTAAAAAGCCCAAATTATTGTAATGTCAGTTAGTTAAGAGATTGATTGGCATTTTTTTAAATTCATGATGTTATTCGATACACGTAAACGTCATCCGCAACTTGAGCAATAAATAAAGCACGGCTTTATTTTGCAGCGCAAGGCAAGACTACTTTGAAAAGTAAGGTTTCTGCGATGAATTGATCAATAAAAGGTATTTGACGAGTTTTGCGGTGAGAATAGTTTTAAATAAATTATTTAAAACTATTCGCAATATGCTTTTCTTACGAACTCAAAATATATTTTGAGGATTCTCATTTTGGCTAAACAAAAGAACAAACGAGCTCCAAAAATTTGATTTAAAGCGATAAGACTCCGTCGTGAATAACTAAAAAAGTTAAGGCGTTCATTGTAAAATCCCTTAACTGATTCAGCATTATAAATTATTGAGCTTTTTTTTATGAAATTGTCACAATTTTGAAGCATACTTAAGTGAATACGAATTACTTTAAAATATGCATAGGTTAGGTATGAATACTGCAGCAGACCCATCTCCTACACAAATAGAATATACATATAATGATCGCTATATTAACCGTGAACTTTCTATTCTAGATTTTCATCTTCGTGTATTAGAACAGGCGGTTGATCCTCTGCATCCTTTGCTTGATCGCATGAATTTTTTGCTTATTTTTTCCCGTAATCTAGATGAATTTTTTGAAATTCGTTTTGCTGGTTTGATGGAGCAACTTGATTTAGGCAATGAAAGTCGTAGCCCTGATGGTTTAACCCCAAAACAAGTGCTAGATACTATTTCTAAAACAGCACACGCAGCAATTGAACGCCAATACCGTATTTTAAATGAAGCAATTTTGCCTAAATTACGTGAAGAAGACATTTGTTTTTTACGTCGTGGTGAGCTGACACCTGCTCAGTCTGCTTGGATTAAAAAGTATTTCCAAGAACAAGTTGCTCCTGTTCTGACCCCAATTAGCCTTGATCCAGCTCATCCATTTCCGCGTTTGGTGAATAAAAGTCTAAACTTTATTGTGACTTTAGAAGGAAAGGATGCCTTTGGTCGTCAAATTGATTTAGCTGTTGTTCCTGCACCACGTTCATTACCTCGTGTGGTACGTTTACCTGATGAGCTGACCGATGGCAAAGAACATCATGTTATGTTGTCTGCCATCATTCATGAACATGTGTCCGACTTATTCCCTGGTATGACTGCGACAGGTTGCTATCAATTTCGCGTAACACGTAATGCAGATTTGGCATTGAATGAAGATGTTGAAGACTTAGCCAAAGCATTGAAAGGCGAATTGAATTCACGCCGTTTTGGTCGTGCGGTACGTTTAGAAGTGACCCACAATTGTCCTGAACATATTTATGAGTATTTACTCAATGAATTTGATCTTGAAAAAGAGCAACTTTATAAAGTGGATGGGCCAGTTAATCTTGCACGATTACTCTCGAATTTTAAACGTCCACATTTACGTTATGATTCACATACGCCCATTATTCCAAAAGTTCTGAAAAAATCTGAAAATATTTTTTCTGCTATGCAGAAACAAGACATTCTATTACATCACCCATTTGAATCATTTGCACCTGTGATTAATTTATTGCGTGAAGCTGCACGTGATCCGCAAGTGCTTGCGATTAAGCAAACCTTATATCGTAGTGGCCCCGATTCTGAAATTGTACAAGTGTTGGCAGAAGCTGCACGCAATGGTAAAGAAGTCACCGCAGTCATTGAATTACGTGCACGTTTCGATGAAGAGTCGAATATTGAAGTGGCAAATGTACTGCAAGAAGCGGGTGCTGTGGTGGTATATGGCATTGTGGGTTATAAAACCCATGCCAAAATGATTTTGGTGGTACGCCGTGAAAATAACAAGCTTGTGCGTTATGTACATCTAGGTACAGGTAATTATCATGCAGGTAATGCGCGTATTTATACCGACTATGGATTGCTCACCACAGATAAAGAGCTATGTGAAGATGTACATCGTATTTTTCAAGAATTGACAGGCATGGGGAAAATGGCGAAGTTAAAGAAACTTCTACATGCACCATTTACCTTACATGCGCAACTTGTGAATTATATTGATGAAGAGATTGCCAATGCTAAAGCAGGTAAGCCTGCACAAATTATTGTCAAAGTGAATGCTTTAACTGAAATGCAGTTGATTAACAAGTTGTATGAAGCATCTCAAGCAGGCGTACAAATTGATTTAATTATTCGCTCTATTTGCTGTTTACGTCCGGGTTTGCCGGGGCTTTCAGAAAATATTCGTGTGCGTTCAATTGTCGGACGTTTCTTAGAGCATACTCGTGTTTATTACTTTGGTAATAATGGCAATGCTCGAATTTACTGCTCAAGTGCCGATTGGATGGATCGTAATTTATTTAATCGTGTTGAGGCATGTTTCCCAATTGAAGATCCCGCGCTGAAAAAACGTATTTATCAGCAAGGTTTATTGACTTATTTACAAGATAACCAACAAGCATGGTTGTTGCAAGGAGATGGAACGTGGGTACGTGCTCATGTTGCGTCAGGTCAACAGCCACATAATGCACAAAGAATATTACTAGGCTTAATTAAATAATTTACTCGTAAGTGCATAAAATAAAAGAGTCTTCGGACTCTTTTATTTTATCTCGATACTGCTTTTGAGATAAAAGGGAATTTGGGATATTTCATGCTATAAACAGGTAATTTTTTGATAAATATGTTTAATATGACCTTCAATCTGATATAAGGGCACAGTAATCTGTTGTGCAATGTGTTGTGGGCTTAGCCCCTCTGATATTAAATTTAAAATGTCATTTTCAATCGCTGTTAGGTGTATGGGTAGGGGTATTTTAGTTGTTGCTTGGGTTTTATTAATGTTGGGTTGATGTGACAAAATATACTGCGCTAAAGCGTAATGAATGGGCGCACCGCCACGCAAAATAGTTTTAATATGGCTGAAAATTTCTGCTTCAGTATGCTCATGAAAAATATAGCCTTGTACACCCGCTTGAATTGCAGCAAACAGCAAACAGGTCTCGTGCTGGGCTAAGACCACAATAATATATGCATCTGGATGAATCTTTTTTATTCTTCTTATAAATGAAATTTTTTCTGATTGATTAAGGTACAAATCAATCAAGATTAAATTGGGTAAATGTTGTTGCAATAATTGTTCAGCTTCAATCAGATTATCAGTATGAATCATTAATTCAGCTGGATAACCTAATCGCATGAGAATATTTTCGGATAGATGATTAAAAGTTGGTTGATCTTTTATCATTAGAATAGGAACAGGTAAAGTTAGTTCACCCACTAGGCATTTCTCACAATGGTTTTCTATTTTATTGAGTCACTTTGCTATAAAGTGAATGAAAGTGCTATCCCAAGAAATTGGTAATTTATAAGGTTTGAGGTAAATTTAAGTATTTGTTGAATAATATATATTTAAAAAATGTATATTTATTGTGTTCTTATTTTAAGCTTTTTTTGCTTTGCAGCAGAGTGGTTTTGGGTAATGAGGAAATCCCTATTTATAGGGATATAAAAAACACATTTAACCTTCTACTATGACAGCACTTCTTATTAGTCTGGCTAATTAGTAGTACTTCAACTTATCGGGAATCTAATATTTTATTGCTCTATTGAGTCATAATCTATTTTTATCTTGAATAGCTTATCTGTATAGATAAGCTATTTTTTTATCTAAAAAAACATGAAGAATGTTTTGAGTTTGCATCCCGTGGATTGATTTGCGTTAGGTGAACATGGAGTATAAAAAATTAAACATAAAAAAAGGAGCGATTGCTCCTTTTCATATATAGATGGTTGTTTAGTGAAGATTTTTGGTGATTTTTTGAAAAATTTGCAACAGCACATCAAATTCACTTTGCAATGGGGTGCTTTTACGCGTAACCAATGCAAGGGTACGACTTGGTGCTGCCTCAATCACTTTGACCACTAAATCTGGATTTGCTTTAATCATATTGGTATGAATTGCAATTTCAGGAAGTAAGGTAAAACCTAAATCTGAAGAAACCATTTCGACTAATGTTGGCAATGAACTTGCTTTTAAGCGATGATCATTTTTACGTTCGCCAATTGGACAAGCACTCAAAGCATGATTACGTAGACAATGACCTTCTTCAAGCAAGACTAAACGCGATAGATCTAAGTCATCTAAAGAGTTTGCATTATTCGCATTTTGGTCTGATTTATTACAGACCAAATAAAGGTTTTCTTTTGCGATTTCAGCAACTTTCAAGCCACGCGTATCAAAAGGTAGAGCCAAAACAATCATGTCGAGATTGCCATGTTCTAGTTTTTCGACGATTTTTTCACTTTGTGCTTCGTGCAAATGCAATTGAATTTTAGGAAGTTGTTTATGAACTTCGTCTAAAAGTTTCGATAAAATAAAAGGTGCAATGGTTGGGATGATCCCCAAATGTAAATCACCAGTTAAAGGCTCGCTCATCTCACGACTTAAACGCATCAAGTCTTGTGCATCTGCCAATAGAACACGGGCTCGGGCAACAACCTGCTCGCCTAGTGGAGTTAAACGTACATTTTGGCGGTCGCGTTCAACGAGTACTCCACCTAACAAGCGCTCTAACTCCATGATCCCGCCTGACAAAGTCGATTGGGTCACAAATGAACGACGCGCAGCTTCAGTAAAATGCAGCGTTTCAGACAGTGTAACGAGATATGACAGCTGTCTTAAAGATGGTAATGCAGCCATAGTGTCCTAATGTTTTGATTTAAAGTGATCAGCAAATAATCCGCTAAGATATGGAATAAAATGCGGAGGCATATCATGCCCCATTCCATCAATTAATTCAAACTTAGCATCTGTAATTGCCTTTGCAACGGCTTTGCCATGACTCGGTGGAATTAAACGATCCCGAGAGCCATGTACCACGAGGGTCGGTTGCTGAATTTGCTTACTTAATTGTAGCAAAGAACCAGTACATAATATTGCTAAAAATTGTTGAAGTACACCCGCTGGATAATAACTTCGTTGATATAACTTGCGTGCGGTCTGAATAATCTCAATTTGATTGATATATCCGGGTGAACCAATAATATTAAATACTTTCACACTATGATTCACAATACCATCTTCGTCGGTAGATTCAGGTTTACCAATCAGACTAAAAAGTTGTTTCGGAAAGGGTGGTGGTAGTAAGGGTTGATTGTTACTGGTAAACATTAGCCCCAGATTGCTTACTTTTTGAGGGTGTTTTGCTGCCAGAATTTGCGCAATCATTCCCCCCATTGAAGCTCCGAGCACCGAGACGTTATCAAGTTCTAAATGATCAATTAACAATGCAGCATCTTCTGCCATATCATATAAATTATAGGGTGCGCCTTGGTTTTCTAAACCTAAAGCAAAGCGACCCATAAGTTTTAATGTATTGAGTCGTGGACCTGAATGACGAATTTTTGAAGACAACCCAATATCTCGGTTGTCAAAACGAATGACTCGATAACCTTGGTCTATAAGTGATTTACAGAAAAAATCAGGCCAGAATAACAATTGCGCACCTAAACCCATAATCAGCATGATTGCAGGATGTTCAGGCTTTCCACCTATTTCGACATGCAGCTCAATACCATTGCTTAAAGTGACTTTGGTTTCATGCATAAACGAAGTATATGGAGAGCCCGTGAATGTGAGTGCGCTATTCATTGTTATTTTCCTAAAAAAGGACATTTTTTTTTGAAAAAACATCCTTTATATTAAAACCTTAAACTGCTACAGGAATCAAGTCAGGTACTAATTTAGTTAGGCTTAAACGTTGTTTTGCCGCAGTTGCGCCCAAGAGTACAAAACCACGTAAGGTATTTTGACTATCGAAAGCTTTTGCAATCATGCCATCTTCTAGTTCTTCTGTCTCCCACGTAACATCGACGTCAATTGGTGCTGGAAGTACAGTCAGTGGTGCAGTAGGCGTTTTAACGGCAACAGGCATTGCAGGATAGTGAACATGAGTGTTGTCACCATTTAAGGTTTTTGCTAAAGCGCGGGCTTGTTGCATGATTGGCATCACGTAAGGTAGCAATAGACCATTGACTTCTGCACAGTCACCAATCGCATAAATATCGGCTTGATTGGTTTCTAAAAGGCCATTGGTCAAGATTCCACGGCTACATGTAATCTTTGTCGCTTTTGCTAACTCTACGTTGGGTTGTAAGCCAATTGCAGAAAGCACAATGTCTGCAATCACAGACTGACCATTGGCTAGGGTAATTTGATAGTCGCCATTTTCAACTTTGGTGACTTTTTCAACTGTTGTAGCCAATACAAAGTGAATGCCAATCTCTTCTAATTTTTCTTGGAACGAAGATGCAACATATTCAGGAATGAGACGTCCTAAAGGTCGAGCTGCTAAATCAATTACAGTGACTTGATGTTCAGTGTTTTGTAAGTCATTGGCAAATTCACAGCCAATCAGACCTGCGCCAAGAATCACGACACGTTTGTCTTGACGTATAGCCAGATTTTTACGGAAGCTTTTGTAGTCATTCAAATTGTTAACCACATGAATGTCATCACTACCATCGCCTGCAATGGCTAAGCGAACTGGATTTGCGCCAACAGCGAGAACCAATTTTGAGTAGGGCTGAGTACTTTGTTGCCCCTCTTTTTCTAAAATGAGTTGATGTTGTTCGGACTGAATTTCTTTGACCCAAGTATGTGCTTCAATACGCATCTGTAATTGAGCACTCATTTTAATGGCATCACCCAAAGCAATTTGTTCTGGTGCTTTGTTACCAACCAAAGCATTTGACAGCGTGGGTTTAGCATAGTTTACCGCATCATCTGCACAAATCATGACCAGTTCATGCTCGGGATTTAGCTTACGAAACTCACGTGCTGCGGTATAACCGGCCATACCTGAACCAATGATGACGATAGGGTGCATAGTTTTCTCCAAACGGTTTTCTAAAAGATGTAAAAAAGACCATGCGCTATGGTCTTTTGTATCAATGATTAGATTTCAATCATTTCAAAATCAACTTTTGATACACCACAATCCGGACATGTCCAATCATCTGGGATATCTTCCCATTTCGTGCCTGCGACAATACCATCTTGTGGCCAACCTTCAGCTTCGTTATAAATCCATCCACAAACGATGCATTGATACTTTTTCATTTGACTCTCCAAAGCACTGACTTTTTAAAAAGTGAAGTCAGTAAAAATCCATATACAGCTTGACTCTAGTGATATGACTTTCAATGTACATATTCAAGCAAATTTTTACGCAGTTCTAGCGTTAATGTAAAGCAAATATCTGAGTTTAGTGAGTGAATTTGAAACCAGAATTGCAGATGAGGACAAAACTTGTCATAAAAAGGCTGAAATATCATTTTTGTTTAACAATATGAACTAAATATAAACCTTTAAATGGTGATGAATGAAAGGTCTATATAAAAGGTTTAGATCACTTTTTTAAGTTTAAAAGTCAGTCTCTAGACTAAGGTCGAGGAGAAAAAGAGTATCCGATTTGTTATTTTATCATTGGGTAAATTTATATCTATTATTTATTTAAAAATTAACATAATAAAATCATATACTTGTATTTTGGTTTGGTGTTTGATTGTATTTTGCTGATGGTTGTTTACTGGTCATTTAGTGTATAAAGCGCTAAAATTGACATATTCTCTTTTTAATTAATTTTCTCCCCATGAGCAATCTGTCTACAACTTTGTGGTCTAAAATTCGTACTGTCCAAAATTTCCCTAAACCTGGGATTTGTTTCTTTGATTTAACACCATTATTTATGGGCAATATTGAGCTATTAACAGATGCGTTAATCGCAAGTATTCCTGCTGAAAAGTTGCAAGAAGTCGATAGTTTTGTTGCTGTTGAAGCACGTGGTTTTGTTCTTGCAAGCTTGTTGGCACAGCGTTTAGGCAAAGGTCTATTACTGGTTCGTAAAGCGGGTAAGTTACCGCCACCCGTAGTTGGAGTCGGCTACAGCTTAGAATATGGTATGGATCGTTTAGAAATGTCTGCTGAAATTGAGCCGCAAAAAATTATTATTGTGGATGATGTTTTGGCAACAGGCGGTACTTTAAAAGCAGTGAAACAATTGGTGGATAAATGCAACCATGAACTTTTGGGTGCTAGTATTTTCCTAGATTTACCTGACCTACATACTGATTTGGGTTTAACGGTTTGGTCAGTATTGGATGATAAAACTCAGCCAGAAAAAGCTGTTGCATAAACAATCATAAATGATAAAAAGCCTTGGTTAATCCAAGGCTTTTTTACTTCAAAAAATGTATTTGCAAATGTTGAATTAAGTCATTCAAGTTTTCAGGGCTGGCTAAACGGTGATGTCCACCTTCAACAGCTTGAACAAGCATATATGGTTCAAGTTGTTCTTTCACTGCATGCATATCTAGTACTTCATCCCCTAGCTCTAAATAAGCAATTTGAGCAATTTCATGTTCCAGATCATCTTCAGTAATAGGTGGATAGTCTTCCCGAAAATTTGGGTTGAGACTTGGATTGGCAATAATTGCTGGAATTTTATGCAAGGCTGACATTTTGAGTGCCCAATAAGCACCTAAGCTGTGTCCCACTAATATTTCAGGTTTAATTTTAGTAATAATGTCGTGATAAAAATTGGCGACAGTCTGAAAAGTAAGATTGCGATAATCGATATCAATGCAATACTTATGGTTGGCATCAATGGCATGGAATTTGGTCGATTCACGAGAAGAATCTAGTCCATGTAAAAATAAGATTTTTGAAGTATATGTACTCATTATTTTATCGTTCACTCTGTCTTTATTTACAAAGATAGAAAGAGTTGAATAGTTTCCTTTTCAACTATTTTGCTTAAAACATTGTAAGGGACTCTGGTGAACAAAGAAGTTAGCTTTTGGTCTAAGAAACCAATTATAAGATGTGAAATAAAATAATTTTAAAAATAGATATTTGAATAAAAACATGTATTTATTTGTGTTTTTTAGCTAATGATTTTTTAAATAACAAAATATAAATATATGGTAAAAATAAACATGGATAATTTTAAATGTATACGATCATTTTGATGTGTCACGGCTATGGAAATTCTAAAATATGAAATTTTGATTGCTGCAACGCCACAAAAAGTTTGGCAGGTATTATGGAACCCTGAAACGTATATGCAATGGACACAATATTTTTCACTGGGTTCAACGATGCATTCAGATTGGACAGTCCATGGCAAAACTGTTTTTCTCTATGCCAGTGGTGCGGGTATGGTTTCTACAATGAGTCAACTAGAAAAATTTAAACTGGTGGTTTTTAAACATTTAGGTCTAGTTCAAGGTGGTATTGAAGATTTAGACAGTGACGAAGTTAAGAAATGGAGGGGGAGCATTGGAAAAGTATTGGCTTGAAGATTTAAATGGAACAACAAAATTGAAAGTCGAGTTAGAAACCGCCCAAGAATATTTAGAAATGATGGATGTTGCATTTAAAAAGGGTTTTGAGTAGGTCAAACAATTGGCTGAAGGTTAAAAAGATGAATTAAAGGAAGTTGTTTTGAGTAAATCAATACTTTTGTTTGGCAATAAGTCATACGAAACTTTTACTGAATCTGCTATGCTATGCAACTTCCGTTTTTTACACATATACGAGGCAGAGATGACGCAACCTAACGCTCAATCGACTTCTGAACAACAAATTTCCGAAAACGATTTAATTGCACAGCGTCATGCCAAGTTAAAGCATATTGAACAACATGCTAAGGAAAAGGGCACTAGCCCTTGGCCGAACACCTTTAAACGTGAACACTATGCTCAAGATTTACAAGATCAATTCGCAGATCAGTCTAAAGAAGAAATTGAAGCTGGTGAAAAAGTTTATGTAAAAGTTGCAGGTCGTGTGATGTTGAACCGTGGTTCATTCATCGTGATTCAAGACATGACTGGTCGTATTCAACTTTATGTTGCGCGTAAAGAATTAGATCCAGAAGTACTTGCAACCATTAAAGGTTTAGACCTTGGTGATATTATTGCTGTTGAAGGTTATATCGGTCGTTCTGGTAAAGGCGATCTTTATGTTCATATTGAACACTTTGAACTTTTAACCAAATCACTGCGTCCACTTCCAGATAAATTCCATGGTTTAAACGATACCGAAATGAAGTATCGTAAACGTTATCTTGATTTGATGGTGAACGACGAAACACGTAAAACTTTTGAAATCCGTGCCAAAGTCGTTGCGGGTATGCGTGCATTTTTAACTGAACAACGTTTCATGGAAGTTGAAACGCCAATGATGCATGTGATTCCAGGTGGTGCATCTGCGCGTCCATTTGAAACACACCACAATGCACTTGATATGCCATTGTATTTACGTATTGCTCCTGAGCTTTACTTAAAACGCTTAGTGGTTGGTGGTTTTGAACGCGTATTCGAAATTAACCGTAACTTCCGTAATGAAGGTGTTTCGACTCGCCATAACCCAGAATTCACCATGATCGAATTCTACCAAGCATATGCAGATTACAAAGATTTGATGGCTTTGACTGAAAATATGTTGGAAAAATTAGCGCTCGATATCTTGGGTTCTACCGATGTGCCTTATCAAGGTGAAGTGTTTAGCTTCAAAGGTCCATTTAAGAAAATTTCGATGTTTGATGCCATTCTTGAACATAATTCAAATCTCACGCCAGAAAATGTGGCTGACCGTGAATTTTTGGCTAAATTTATTCAAGAAGAATTGAAAGAAAAAGTAAAACCGAGTTTTGGTCTAGGTCGATTACAAACCATCGTATTTGAAGAAACGGTGGAAACTAAACTTCGCCAACCAACATTCATTACCGAATATCCAGCGGAAACTTCACCATTGGCGCGTCGTAATGATCATAATGCACACATTACAGATCGTTTTGAGTTCTTTATTGGTGGTCGTGAATTGGCGAATGGTTTCTCAGAATTAAATGACCCAATTGACCAAGCGGAACGTTTCCAAGCGCAAGTTGAAGAGAAAGACGCAGGTGATGATGAAGCTATGCATTACGATGCTGACTTCATTGAAGCACTTGAATATGGTCTTCCTCCAACAGCGGGTCAGGGTATTGGTATTGACCGTTTGGTGATGTTATTTGCTGATGCAGCAAGTATCCGTGATGTGATTTTATTCCCTCACATGCGTCATAAAAACTAAGTCTTAAAATGAGAGTGAATACCAGTCACTTGAACTTGACTGGTATTTTCCTCGACTATTTAAAGCAGCTTAAGAGTTACAAATAGTGTTCAATGCTTGTATAAGAAAAATATCTTGAGCTAACAGTAATCTTATTTTCTGTTTAAATATTCTTCAATATCTTTGTTAGATTAAGCTCCAAAGAGTAGAGTAGTCAGTACATTAAAAATATAATTATTTGTTTTTGCTATATTTTCACCATTGATGTAATGGTGTATGACTCAATCTTATCTTAAATAATTCTTAATCTTTGCTATTGTTAAAAACCTTGAAAGGTTAGCCCCAAAGTCGCAAGCCCATATCGACGATCCAGACGCGATGCAGTCACCCCATTATACAAGAATGGAATATTGCCGATGAAATTGTGTTGGTAAAATTCCCCTTTCATAAAGGTCGATATTTTTGGGGTAACATCGTAGCTGAGTTTAAGACCAAGACTATGATTATTGTTAACTGGCGTATTACCAAAATTACGAACGCGATCATCAATGTTGTCTCGCCATAAATGCTGATACTGGTAGGCAATCTGACTTTCAAATTGACGATATCTCCAGTTCCATGAACCGCCTAAGCTGGTAAAATAAGCGTTATAGTTCAGGTCATTTTGAATCTCAATGCCATAATCACTGGCATTACCTGAAATATTCAGTTGGTTGATCAATAGATTATCGATAGAACAGGGTTTGTTTAATTTTCCTGAATATTGATTACTGGAATTAATATTGATATCCATCAAACAACCGTTATATTTGGCTTGAATATCTAAGCTATCTACTTTGACTTGGCTATAACCGACTCCAGCAAATAAATTAATTTGATTCATGGGATCAAGTTTTCGAGAAAATACACCATTCAGTTGAAATTGTAAGTCTTGCGGTTGATTGACCTGAAGTTGTTCAAGCCTTTGTTGATTAACGATGGTTGCTGTAGATTTATTTAGCTCATTGGCCTGATTTCCCCATAGCGTTGCAGCAATGAAAAAACGATCTTTTTTGTTTAAATTTAACTCAGGGAAATAGCGGATCCCCAGTGAGCCAGAGTGAATGGTATTGGTGTCTTGAGCATAATCAATTTCTCTGTACCAATATGATCCATCAACAATCCACTGTGGATGAAACTGGTATTCCATAGCAAAATGTGCACCCATGTAGTCGCCAGCGTTGCTATTCTGTACGCCTTCACTTTGTCTTATATCCAGAAAGTCGATGCGGTCATTCACTGCATTTAGTTCTGTTGTAAATTTTAAAGATGATTTGGTTTCTTTTGCTAAGCTCTGTGCCTGTAAAAAAAGATCTTCAGGTGCAGCATATAAACCAGTTGGGCATATACATGCCATATATATAATTAAATTATGATATTTCATATAATCCAAAGACAAATATTTAAATGCTGAAGATAAAAATGCCAGCTTGAAGGCTGGCATTGAATGGATTAATTCAGTTTAAAGTGAGCGACTAAGCTTGATCCTTGGAATTGAATTCCATTCACATTGATCGTATCATTTTGTAGTCCAAGAGCTGGATCTACTGTATAGGTTATAGGTAATACATAAGCTGATGCTTTTACTAAATCATTCACTGCAAGCTTGCCAATATATTGGTTATAATACTCCTGTAGTTTTGCACTGCTACTTACAACACTTGCTAGCGGAATTGAACCGTTGCTGACATTAATAATGATATCATTCTGGGTAATAAACTCTAATTGAGTTACATCTTTAAGAGATGAAGCAATATTAACCTTGGTATTCGACGGAATTTTAGCACTTAATATTGTGCCATCTGTTTTAAAGGTCACTTGAATATTATGAATGATGACATCCAAATTTTCTTTTGCTGCGCCACGGCTACCATCGAGTTTAAAACCTAATTTAATCGTATCGGTTAATTCAGACTTGGTATTATTGAGTTTAAAGTTGACAGTCAAGGCCGTAGCTAGGTTTGCATGACTTAACGCTAATGGTGCAGTAGTAGATGCTTTAAGTTCTGCCAATGAATAACCTGCTAAAGTAAAATCAGCATAAATTGGCGTTTTTAAGCTGTCTTTAATTGCCTGTGCTGGACTGTTAGGGTCTTGTAACGCTACGTTTAAAGCTGCTTGTAAAGTCGCACCATCTCCACCTGACTGTGCAATCTTATTGATCTCTGTTGATACGGTGGTAATATTACCGTTGATATTACCTTTAATATTAGGGTCTATTGGTGTGCTAGGATCATTGATGGTCGTCCCAGCTGTGGTTACAGCAGCAGTAAGAATCTCATCTAAAGCAGTTGCTTGAAGGTTACCACTACCATCAAATAGGTTTTTCCCTTGAGTCTTTAACGCACTTGCGATAGTCGAAAAAGCAATTTGTGTAGCCTGTTCTTGTGTCAATGCGACAGAGCCATCACTTTTGTTGATGGCTTGGAAGTTATCTTCAATTTGAGTTGCAAGTTGTTGTAGCGTGAAAATGACCGCCATTTCTTTTGCGCTACCATCCTTGACAGGGTTGTATGACTTAATATTTGCTGCTGTTACCGTGGTCAGACCGAGATTATTTAAAACGACCTGAAGGTCGCCAGAGCCAAGATAATATTCAAGTGATGTAAGTGGACTCGCAACGAAATCATTATTTGAAATATTTTGTAAATCTGTTTTTTTGATTTTGAGTGTGCCAGTAAATGGAAGTCCTGTTCCTATATCTGTACCCCCAGTAATGGTAATTGCTGAGTTATTACAGTTGGCAGTGGTCTTAAAAGAGAACTTACCTTGTGCATCTGTTGTGGTTGTTAAGCCATTACAGTCATCAAATTTTACAGTAGCATTGGCTAAATAGAAATCGACCGCAGTCCCCGAAATTGATTTTGATGCAAAGGGTGTTGTTGAATTATTATTGCTACCATCGCTACCGGCACATGCAGTAAGTAATGTTGTTATCGTTGTTGCAAGAAAAGTATATTTTATATATTTGTTAAGTAACATATTTTAAACCCCGTATGAATTATAATCAGTTCTCGTTATTTATAACAAATTAAGAATTTAAAAAGAAGAACAAAATAAAGTTTATTTTATATACAAAAAATTTCTAAACATTAAATAAAAATGTTTAGTTTTAAAGTCGTTTGTACATGGTAATTATTATAATTGTGTAAACAAAAAAATACGCAACGATTGGGGTGATCATTGCGTATAACAACGAAGCTGTTTTCACAGTTTCGGTTAAGGAGAATGTTAAAACTCGATAGAGCTTTAAACACTAAAAACATCATAAAATGAATGATCAGTCATTTCATGATGCTTTCAGTTAAGTTGTGTTAATTAAAGTTAATAACTATTGGTGAGTGTGATTTGTTTCTCGTTTTCTGGGCATAAAAAAGCCTTTCTCGATAAAGAAAGACTTTTTTGTGCTTAAACGTGTTTAGAAGTGAAACATGCCTAAACCCGATTTAATTTCATCAAGTGTCTGCTGGGTAATATCGCGACATTTATCTGTGCCAGTTTTTAAAATATCCATGATGTAATCAGGATCTTTAGCCAGTTCGAGACGACGTTCACGAATCGGTGTAATCAGTTCTTTCAGCACACCTTCAAGACGTTTTTTCACAGTGCCGTCGCCTAAACCACCACGACGATAATGTGCTTTTAACTCTTCAACTTCTTCTTTGTTTGGGTCAAAAGCATCTAAATAAGTAAATACAATATTGCCTTCGACTTGACCTGGATCTTCAATTCTTAAATGATTCGGGTCGGTATACATGGCATTGACTGCTTTTTTAATGTCTTTGTCAGAAGCATCTAGCACAATGGTATTGCCTAATGATTTAGACATTTTGGCTTTGCCATCAAAACCGGGTAAACGACTCATGTTTGAAAGCAGAGCTTTACATTCGGGTAGCACATCATGACCAATTTGACGATTTAAACGACGTATAATTTCATTGGTCTGTTCAATCATTGGAATTTGGTCATCACCAACAGGAACGACGGATGCTTTAAAAGCAGTAATATCTGCTGCTTGTGCAACTGGGTAGCATAAGAAGCCAGCAGGAATATCACGTTCAAAACCACGGAGTTGAATCTCTGCTTTAATGGTTGGGTTGCGTTCTAAACGCGACACAGTCACAAAATTGAGGTACAACATGGTCAATTCATTTAATGCTGGTAAGCATGACTGAACACAAATGGTTGTTTTGGTTGGATCAATGCCGACAGCAAGATAATCTGTTGCCACTTCAATAATATTGCGGCGTACTTTTTCAAAGTTATCTGCATTATCTGTTAAGGCTTGAGCATCAGCAAGGAGGAGATGTTGATGATGAGAATCTTGTAATCCTACACGCGAACGTAAAGAACCTACAAAATGACCTAAATGAAGTTGTCCAGTTGGGCGGTCGCCAGTCAAAATAACAGGACGATTGTCTTGATTACTCATTATCTCTCTATTCCAAAGTTGTTAACACAACATGTATCTGCTGATGAATTGCTATATTGTACGGCATAATGTTTTTTAATGTCAGGCACTATAAAAACAGAACATTGAAAAAATAAAAAGAATTTAATGAAGTTGATACAGTTTTCTTATATTTGTATTTAAAATACCCTCTAGATACCTCAAGGATAAAAAGAATGGCGAGTAGCTTATTAATATTATTAGACGATATTGCCACCGTATTAGATGACGTTGCTGTAATGAGTAAAATGGCGGCAAAAAAAACGGCTGGGGTATTGGGTGATGATTTGGCGCTGAATGCACAACAAGTCAGTGGTGTTCGTTCTGAACGCGAATTGCCTGTGGTTTGGAGCGTTGCTAAAGGTTCATTCATTAATAAGTTAATTCTTGTACCTTTAGCTTTACTGATTAGTGTCGTTGCACCGTGGCTGATTAATCCTTTATTGATGATTGGTGGTTTATTTTTGTGCTATGAAGGCGTAGAAAAAGTTCTGCATAGTTTGCATCATAAAAAAGCCCAAACAGAAGAAGCTGCGCAAGCAGAATTGATCGAAATAGAAACAGATTTAGTCACTTTTGAAAAAGATAAAGTTAAAGGAGCTATTCGAACGGACTTTATTTTATCTGCTGAAATTGTGGTGATTTCATTGGGTACGGTTGCCACAGCTGCATTTGGTACTAAAGTCCTCGTGCTTTCAGTGATTGCTATTTTAATGACTGTGGGTGTTTACGGTTTTGTTGCCATGATTGTGAAAATTGATGATTTAGGTTTATATTTAACCGAGCAAGCATCGAGTCTTAAGCAAAGTATTGGGCGTGGATTGTTGGCATTTGCACCAAAATTAATGAAAACCTTGACCTTTGTGGGAACCATTGCAATGTTCTTGGTCGGTGGCGGAATTATTAATCATGCTGTGCCTTTGATTCATCATTGGAGCGAAGATTCAGTCGATTATATTGAACATATTCCTACAGTTGGCAATATTGTGGGTGCAATTACCCCCACCTTAATTAATTTTGCCATTGGTTTTGTTGCGGGATTATTGGTTCTCGTAATAGTGAATTTCATTCAAAAGTTTTGGCCTAAATCCAAACAAGCATGAGCATCAATGCGCGGTAAAATCAAATAAATACAAGCTAAAGGAATATCACTATGCGCTGGAAAGGACGTCGTGTAAGTAGCAATGTTGAAGACCGTCGTGGTGGTGGCGGTGTTAAGGCGGGTGGTATTAGTATTTTAGGTCTTGTGGTTGCCTTTGTGGCGTGGAAGTTTTTTGGGGTTGACCCGCAACAAGCCTATCAAGCCACGAAGCAAGTCACATCACAAGCGCAACCCGCTGAAACGAAAGGCTTGGATCATCCCACAGCAGAACAGCAAGAAGCCATGGATTTTATTGGGACAGTCTTAGCGGATACCGAAGATACGTGGACGCAAGTCTTTCAACAGCAATTAAATAGTCAGTATGTTGCACCTAAATTGGTGATGTTTAATGGTGTGGTGAATTCAGGCTGTGGTACAGCGCAATCTGCAATGGGGCCGTTTTATTGTCCTGCCGATCGCAAAGTCTATATTGATACGACTTTCTTTAAAGATATGCGTCAGCAAATGGGTATTTCGGGGGAGCAAAATTCGACCGAGTTATCTCGCCAAGACCAAGCGGGAGATTTTGCCCAAGCCTATGTGGTCGCACATGAAGTCGGGCACCATCTACAAACCTTGTTGGGTATTTCCGATCAAGTGCAAAAAGCACGTGCTCAATCCAGTGAGGTACAAGGTAATCAACTTTCTGTGCGTCAGGAATTGCAAGCAGACTGCTTTGCAGGAATTTGGGCACATCATAATCAACAACGTACCCAATTTTTAGAGCAAGGTGATATTGAAGAAGCGATGGATGCAGCACATAAAATTGGCGATGATTACTTGCAAAAACGCGCTACAGGGCAGGTTGTGCCTGATAGTTTTACTCATGGTAGTAGTGAACAACGTATGAAATGGTTTCAAACTGGTTTGAAATCAGGAAAGATCAACGATTGTGACACTTTTAATCAAGCGATTTAAAAAATAAAAGAGGATTAAGAGTCCTCTTTTATTCTAAATTTTTAGCGATTTAAGAATTTTTTAAAGTTACGGATAATTCGAATAGAGACGTAAAGTGCAGCTAAGGCAAAGAGGCTGATGCTAAAAACAATATATTTTAAACTTGAAATATCGGCTTGATAAAATTGCTGAATTTGTTGTTTAGAATAAGACCACTGTTGCTGTTTTTGTGTCAGACTATCTTGATAATTAATGTCTTTAATATAATACTGTTGACCAACTTTTAATAAATTAATCTGTTTGATTTGTCGAGTATGCGACTGATTATAGGCATCCGTACAAATATCTTGTAAATAATGTTCGCAGTTTATTTTTGCAACATAGCCATTATGCGCAATCAGAATATAAATCGCTTCATCGGGTCGTTTATTATTCGAAACTAAAACCAGTTGTTCTTGAGTGGTTGATTTGAGCGAAATCTGTTGTGCTTGCTGGAAAGCTTGATCTGCATTTAAAATTTCTTTGCTTTTTGAATAGATACTGAAAAATAAAGCGATTGTAATGAGAAAAATTACAACTGCAAAAAAAAGTCGAAATAGCGTTTTAATTGTTTGATGCATGAATAAATTCAACTTAATAGAGAGCCAGAAGAAAGCGTTGATACATTCAGCACTTTGATGGTGCTCTATGTTAATTCATTACTGAAAATATGTAAAAAACTTAACGATAGGCAAAAATAATTTAGCAGCTTAAAAATGATCATTGGCTATAATTTTTTTTAAAGTTTTTTTCATGAATTGTACTCAGGTTGTTTTTATATTGAATGTTGTTCTAGACTAGAAGTGCGAGTAAGTAAAATCATTTGTTCTAAAGGTCGAATGAGATGATTTAAGGACCATATATGCCACAACATGCCAGTACTTCCAGTGATGAATTAGCACGGCAAATATTACAGGTGGTTGCTTTAATTCCTTATGGAAAAGTGGCTTCATATGGACAAATTGCAAAGCTGGCAGGCTTGCCTAAACATGCACGTTTAGTTGGTTATGTTTTAAAACATCTGGATCAAGCGGCTGAAATTCCTTGGCATCGAGTCATTAATTCACAAGGGAAAATTAGCCTAAGTAAATTGGATCATTGCGGGGGCAATATTCAACGCTTAAAATTATTAGACGAGGGCGTAATGGTTATTGCAGATAAGATTAATTTAAAACAATATCAATGGATGAATGATTGATCAGAAAATAACTGAAATTGAATGAAGGTAGGGGTTTTCCCATCTTTAGAGAAAGATGGGAAAAAGACAAGGATTATGGTTGACGAACAATCAGGACAGGAACATGAGATTCGCCTAGTAAGCTTTGTGCAACGCTGCCAAGGAATAGCTTTTTAAAACCTGTACGACCATGTGAGCCAATGATAATCAGGTCGGCATGCAGTTCTTCTGCTGCGCGGATAATTTCACGATGAATCACTTGTCCTTCAAGCAGTTTGGTTTCTACTTCAATGCCTTGTTCATTAAATTTTGCTTTAGCGGCAGCAAGTGATTCCTCAATTGATGTACGAGCACGTTCTATTAAATCATTTGTTTGACTCGCAGAAATATATTCCGCTGCAATATATGGGTCGAGTACTAAAGCCTGAACCACTGTAATTTTACTGCCAAATGCTTTAGCAAATTCAACTGCTTTTTCAACGGCTGCATGTGATGTTTCTGAACCGTCAACTGGCACTAAAATATTATGATAAGCCATGTGAATTTCTCCTTATAATCGTTACTAAAACAGATGTGTTATAGAACTATAAATTGTTGTTTGTTAAAGCAGCTTACATTTTGATACTAACTACATTTTTTCTAAAATAAAACCTAGTAATTTCATGGGGATAATTCGTCACCGTAAAGTACTATTTCTAATTTAATCTAACATGTATTGCTTTGGAATATAGAGGCTTTAAAACTAAAGTCTGATGAAATTGTAAGCAGATTTTTTATTTGAAAGGATGTGAAATATGCCTTTGAAAAATGGCATATCATAAGTGTAGTAACTTACTAATAATGAAATAGAAATGACTGAACAAAATCAATTAAATTGGCAACGGGATAATTTTAAAAATATTGAAGAAGCTTGGTAAGGCGACCTTTGGGAGCGTAAGCGTTTAGGCATTCAACTCACCAACTATGTGGATCGTTTAAATTGTGGTGCTGTATTGGCTTTGGATGCACGTTGGGGTGAGGGGAAAACGTGGTTTGTAAGGCATTGGCAAAAGCATTTAGAAGATGAAAAGCATAACGTGATTTATTTGGATGCCTTTGCGAATGATTATTTAGATGATCCTTTTTTGGTGATTTCTTCTGAGATTACCGCTTGTTTGTCAAAAGATGATGATGCTAATTCAGATCATATCAATACTTTTAAAGAAAAGGCAGCGGCTGCATACCAAGCGTTATTGCCAACTTTACCTAAAGTTTTACTTACACTGGGTCTGAACTTAATTAGTGGTGGGGTTTTGGGTACTTTAGCTCAACAGGTATACGAATCTGGTGAAAAAGTGATTGAATCTGCAACTGATGAAATTGGCGATAAAATTAAAGAAAGTATTGAAGCTAAGATTGAATCACATGAAGCTGATAAAAATACTTTATTGGCATTCAAACAAGAGTTAACTCAATTAGCAAAAGAATTTGATAAACCTTTGGTTTTTATTATTGATGAACTAGACCGTTGTCGCCCTGACTTTGCGATTCGTTTAATTGAACGGATTAAGCACTTTTTTGATATTCCTAAAATTGTATTTGTTTTGGTCATGCATAAAGAGCAATTTTCAAAAGTCGTTTGTCATAATTATGGATATGATGAGGCTTTAGGTGAAGAGTATTTGGATAAGTTTGTGGATTTTGAAATTCCCTTGAGAGATAGGATTGGTATTATGACTAAGTCTCAAGGAAATTTACAATTAATTAATAAGTTTTTAAATGATATCGGTGAGAATTCATTTGATATAGCCTTTGTTTTTCTTTTGAATTTTGAAAAGAATATAACTGCAAGGGAGTTGAAAAGAAAAATTAATCGGTAGTGTTTAAATTTAACGTGTTATCCACCTATTTTTCATATCCTGATTATATTTCAACAAAAATAGATGTAAGACAGCCTCGTGATTCTCTTTCTTCTTTGAAAAGCTCAAAGTTTTTCGTGTAAAACGTCCTAAGCGATTT